>NZ_JBNNXU010000003.1:0-438761 GCF_052873915.1 Photobacterium sp. DNB22_13_2 | reverse complement strand
GACCCAGGACCCAGGACCCAGGACCCAGGACCCAGGACCCAGGACCCAGGACCCAGGACCCAGGACCCAGGACCCAGAAACTTCCTTCTTGACTCTTTCCAAACATTCAATAGCATCTCCTTTTAAACAGATTGACGACTCAAGGACTTATTCATGAAAATCCTCATTGACGAGAACATGCCTTATGCCGAGGCGCTATTCAGCCAGTTGGGCGAGGTGATCAGCAAGCCGGGCAGAACGATGACCGCTGAGGATTTGGTGGATATTGATGCGCTGATGATCCGCTCGGTGACCAAGGTAAATGAAACTCTGCTGACCAAGGCGAATAAGCTCAAGTTTGTCGGCACCGCAACAGCCGGCCAAGATCATGTTGATGAAGCAACATTGACGGCTAAAGGTATCGCCTTTACCGCTGCGCCGGGCTGTAACAAGGTAGGTGTGGCTGAATATGTCTTGAGTAGCCTGATGGTGCTTGGCCAGCAACAGGGCTTTTCTATTTTTGACAAGAAAGTAGGGATCATTGGTGCCGGCAATGTTGGTAGTTACCTTGCTCAATGCTTGGAGGCGCTAGGGATCCCGTATCTGCTGAATGACCCAATCAAACAGCAACAAGGTGATAGCAGGACTTTCCATTCGCTAGACGATATCCGCTTGCAATGTGATGTCATCACCATGCATACACCGATCACCCGAGATGGCGACTACCCGACCCATCACTTGGTCGATGGCACTTTCCTCGCAGATTTACAGTCAGGTGCAATACTGATCAATGCAGCCCGTGGTCCGGTAGTGGATAACCAAGCACTCAAACACGCTCTGCAACAAAGCCAATCTGGCGAAGGCA
Source organism: Photobacterium sp. DNB22_13_2 (assembly GCF_052873915.1). Lineage (NCBI taxonomy): Bacteria > Pseudomonadati > Pseudomonadota > Gammaproteobacteria > Vibrionales > Vibrionaceae > Photobacterium > Photobacterium sp. DNB22_13_2. Next base: position 437,917 of record NZ_JBNNXU010000003.1, on the reverse strand, counting down.
AGAAGCTGACGGCTGTCTTGGATGTATTCGAACACGAGCCGCAGGTTGATCTCGAGTTATTGCCACTGTTGGCTTTTGCTACCCCGCATGTTGCTGGCTATGGCTTGGAAGGCAAGGCACGCGGCACAACTATGGTCTTTAACAGCTATTGCCAATTCCTTGGCTTAGAGCAACAGGTCACAGCTGCTAGCTTGTTACCGATCGCTCCGGTACCACAGGTCAGCCTAAGCCAAGAGTGGGATGAGCCGACGCTATTTAGCCTGACCCAGATTGTCTACGATGTGCGCCGTGATGATGGCTTGTTCCGCCGTGAAATGGGTCAAACGGCAGAGGGTAGCCCGGAAATGGCGACTGCTTTCGACCGGATGCGCAAAAATTACTGGGATCGCCGTGAATATAGCGCGATTACAGTAGCGGGCGAGGCCCATTTTGGGGTAGAGTCGCTGGCTAAATTAGGTTTTACAGTAGAGGAAAGGCCATGAGCCAGGAATTTGATATTGCAGTACTCGGTGCGACCGGCGCTGTCGGCGAAGCCATTGTAGAAGTTCTTGAGGAACGCAATTTTCCTGTTCGCAATCTCTATTTACTTGCTTCTGAGCGTAGTGCGGGCAAAGTCTTGCGCTTCAAAGGTAAGTCTGTACGGGTCAAAAACGTTGAAGATTTCGACTGGAGCCAAGTTCAGCTCGCTATCTTCTCTGCCGGTGCAGAAGCGTCTGAGCGCTGGGCACCAGCGGCTGCAGATTACGGTGTGGTTGTTATCGACAATACGTCCCGCTTCCGCTACGACTACGATGTACCGTTGGTGATCCCTGAGGTAAACCCGCACGCGATAGCGGAGTACCGTAACCGCAATATTATTGCCAACCCGAATTGTTCGACGATCCAGATGCTGGTGGCGCTGAAGCCGATCCACGAAGCTTATGGTATCGAGCGTATTAATGTGGCGACTTACCAGTCGGTATCGGGTACTGGCAAAAAAGGTGTTGATGAGCTTGCGGGGCAAACGGCTAAGTTGCTAAACGGCTTGCCAGCGGAAACCAGCGTTTATGATAAGCAGATTGCCTTTAACTGCTTACCACATATCGATGAGTTCATGGATAACGGCTACACCAAAGAAGAAATGAAAATGGTGTGGGAAACCCAGAAGATTTTGGGTGATGACAATATCCGTGTTAACCCGACTTGTGTTCGTGTTCCTGTATTCTATGGCCATGCCGAAGCCGTTCACGTCGAAACTTGCCAGCCGGTACATATCGAAGAAGCGATTAGCTTGCTGGAAAGCGCTGAAGGTATTGAAGTATTCCATGGTAATGATTACCCAACCCAGGTAAGTGATGCGACTGGCAAAGATCACGTGATGGTTGCCCGTATCCGTGAAGACATCAGTCACCCTTGTGGCCTGAACATGTGGGTGGTTGCTGATAATGTCCGTAAAGGGGCGGCGACCAACAGTGTACAGATCGCAGAAAAGCTGATTGAAGAGTACCTGTAACACAATCTATGAAGCTAGCGCTATCGGCTAGCGTTCATGGCGTGATAAATATTCAGCGCCCTGTTTTATAAACAGGGCGCTGTTGTATTTTCAACTTGCTGAATCTACTATCGTTCTGAGTTGGTCAACAATAGTGCGACCTTGCTCCCGACTTCATGATTAGGTGGAGATGTCACGCTCAAGATTATTGTGAATAGGCCGAAATTAAATAATCTTGTATCATACTGCTGTGCGCATGCATTTAATATTGATGCCGTGTGCTATGCATTCTTAGCTATTTTCCTGCCAAAGAGGATGACAGGCAGTGTCTGATCTTTCGACGATGATAAAACGTTTTTTCCTGCCGGTAATATTATCCACCGCTGTGATTTATTCCCCGGTCCACGCGAATACCGTTCGTATTACAGGGCCAACCCAAGGCGTACAGCCCACAGCTTCTTCATTGCCAGCGAACACCGGAGCGTCTACACCGTCGTCTGCTAATGCTTTGCGCTATGGGCCTACTACCAATGTTGAGACGCTGTGGTCGATTGCGACTCGCTATCGGCCGAATAACCAAGTCTCTATTTATCAGGTTATCGGCGCTATCTTCCGCCAGAATCCACAGGCATTTGAAAATAGTAATATTCACGGCTTGGTTCCGGGCAGCATGTTGGCGATCCCGACAGAAGCGCAAATGCGTCGTGAAAGTATCGACGTGGTTAAGCAGCGTTTGGAAGCCGATCAGCGAACTCCTTCTCGGAATCAGACTCGAACGACTGCTACGTCATCCCCGGTAACGACGCCGAAACCGACTGCAGCGAAGCCGGAGTCTAGACCTGAGCCAGTAGCTCAAGCGCCAAAGCCTGATCCGAAAGTTGCTTCGAAACCAGAGCCAACCGTTGTCGCACAGGTGCAGGAAAAGCCGAAACCAGTGGTTGAAACCGTGGTGAAAGCGGCAGAGCCTGCGCCTAAAGCGGCACTGATCCCGCCTAAACCAACAGCCTTGCAAGTTCAGTTGGATGCTTCTGACGAGCAGATGACCAAACTGCTCGAGAGCAATCATCTGCTACGTGTGCGGCTTGCCGAGATGCAGCACGAAGTGTCGGCATTGAAGCAGCAAGTGACCGACGATGAAGCGTTGCGGGAGCAGATCAAAGGTTTTATCGACCAACAGCGTGCCATGCAAACACAAATGGTTGAGCCGCAGCCGAGCTTGTTCGATCGTTTGATTTCCAACCCATTGATGTTAGCAGCAATGGCGCTGATCCCTGGCGTATTGATAGCCGGTTTGCTGGCTTACTTCCTGCTTGGCCGTAAGCGTGAAGCGGAAGATGATGTGAAGTCATTGGATGCCCCGCAAAGTCAAGATGAAGCTGCAATGATGCCGCCGCCGCCACCTATGCCGGCTGATGACGAAGATATGCCGAGCCTGACTCTGGGTGACGACGAAGAGCTTGATGATCTGTTCGGTGATGATGATTCCCTGTTCGATGATCCTGAAAGCAGTTTGTTTGGTCAGGAGTCTTCTCTGGCTTCGAAAGAAGACAGTAATAGCTTTGATATTGCTGGTGATCTCGGTGGTAATCTTGGTGCGAGCAGTATTTCAGTCAATAGTGATGATGAAGCTATTGGTCTGGAAGATATGGAGCGGGCACTGGATGAAATGGACAAGAAGCCTGAGCCGAACTCTGATGAAGAATTGGCTGCAATGTGGGAGCAGTCACTGCAGGCCGATGATGACGACGAAGATAGCTTTGACCTGTCTTATGACGGTGATGAGCTAGATCTGGACGCACCGATGGCACCGTCGGTCGACGAAGAGCAGATTGTTGATCAGGCCATGTTGGATGAGTTGTTTTCTTCAGCCGTCACTGATGAGACGAAAGAGTCAAAAATACAGCCTGATCAGATGGTTGGTCAGGATGAGCTTGATGCCCTATTCGACAGCGTCGATGTAGATAGCCTTGATGTCGATAACGCCGTTATCGATGCTAATGCAGTCAATAGCGTACAGGCCGAGCAGGCGGCGGTTGATCAGGCTTTAGCCGATATCGAGTTGATGGACTCACCGGCAACGGAAGATGATTTTTCATCAATGCTTGATGACGCTATCGACGATGCTGCGGATATGTCGGCGAGCGATCCGACGGTGCTTCTCGATGAATTGCTCGATGATGACGATAGCCTGACCTCCGAAATAGAATTGGAAGAAGACAGCACAGCATTGCTTGATGAGTTGCTCTATGAGCCGGAAACGGACAGCTTGCTGGGTAGTCATGATATTGAGATAAATGAAAATAGCACTGAGCTATTGGATGAACTGTTGGCCGATGCTGATGATCTTGATGAAGCCGGACTTGGCGGATCAGGGCTTAGTGATCTTGTAGAAGAGCCATTGGTGCTGGATGACATCAGCATTGAAGAGGACAGCACTGAGCTACTTGATGACATTCTGGACCAATATACCGAAACCGACCAACCTGCTGATGCTGATGCGACGGAGCTCGAGGGTCGTGTAGTTGTTGAGCCGGAACCATTAGCCAAAGAGCCAGAAATTGATGAAATTGAGCAGCTTCTTTCCTCGGCTGATGCCAGTATGTTGGATACTTCAGAGCCGGATGACAGCGCTGAAATTGAAGCTATCGGTCAAACGGTTGAACAGTTGCTTGAGAGCCTGGAAGCTGACGAACAGGCTGATAGTGAAGAGATCATCCTTGATGAGCCTGCTTTTGATTTTGCAGCGGACACTCAGCAGTCACAAGTTCACGAAGCGTCACAAGGTGAACCTGATGTCCAAGAGCTAGAAAGCCCGGAAGCGCAAGAGAATAAAACCTCAGATCAAAGTGAGCACAACAGCGAAGAGTTCCCAATCTTTGATGAGGAAACTCTGCTAGCAGAGCTTGATGAGGAGCCTCGGATTGAGAACGTTGCCCAGCAAGCCGTTGAAGAGCCTGTTAAGCACGAGTTCGATAATGCACCGTTGACACTCGATGATCTGCCAGAATTCGATGAAGAGGCCGCATTTAATGATCCGGATGTAGAGCTGCAGCAAGAACAAGAGCAGGAGCTGAGCGAAGACGATGAGCAGGCAATGCTTGATAATATCGTTCGTCAGTTACAGCAGGCAGCAGAAGCGGCAGAGAAACCTCAAGTAAATGAAGAGCCGTTGGATGCTGTAGTGGCTGAACAACATGTTCAGCCCGAGCCACAAGCACCCGCTAGCCCTTATTCACTTCATGGCCATCCGGATATTGAGTTTGAAACTCTGGATCCGGCAAGCTTGCCTGAGTTTAATGAGGATGAAGCCCTACAGGCTTCATTCGATGAGCAGCATGAGCTAGAGCAGTATGAAGTAGAGCAAGGGTTCAAACCGCAAGCGTCCGCTTCGCAACCGCCTGTATCGCAAGCTGCAGTTCCACAAGTCCCTGAGCCTGTCACGGCAGAGCCTGCAATGGCAGAAGCTTTGGCTCCAGCAGCGCAACTGAGCGATGAGTTTGTCGACTCGGCAGGGCTGGATATGGATGCACTACTCAATGACCCTGAACTGCAAGCAGACTGGGAGCGTGAGCAGTTGGTGGGCCGTTCGGAAAATGTTGCTGGCGATAGCTCTGCAGACGAACATTTATCAGCAGAAGAGAATGCAATTTGGACGGCGAGCAACCCTGAGCCCGAACTTGAAGGTGAGGACTGGGGGGATCAACCAGAGATGAATATCGAAGACGTGCCAGCCTTCGACGAAGATGATCTTTTGGTTGATGACGGTGCTGATTCAGAAATTGTGGTTGAGGGTGAGGTAAATGAACCTCAACCTGCGATGGAAGAAGCGGCCAGTGAGTTGGTCGATGAATCTCCGGTAACAGAGCCCGTTTATCGCCAAGCACCTGACGCTTCTTACATCAGTATTGATGAGCTGATGAAGGATCTTGACGGTGAGGAGTCTAATAGTGAATTGGATGAAGCGCCGCTGAATCTTGATGTCGGTTTGGATGAGTTCCCTGATGTGCTGGCCGATATTGGTAGTTTGGATATCGACAGTCAAGGTGAGTTTGCCAGCAAGCTTGATTTGGCCAAAGCGTACCTTGAGATGAATGATAGCGAAGGTGCCCGCGGGTTACTCGATGAAGTTGCCCAAGGTGGCGATGGTGATCTTCAGCGAGAGGCAAAAAGCCTGCTGGTGAAAATGAGAGGATAAGAACGGATCCTAGATCCTAGTACCTGGGAGGAGGGAAAAACTGGGCCTAGGAAAAGCGGTTCCTAGTTCCTAGGAAGTGCGGAAGAACAAGAGCGAAGAACTTGACATGAAGTAACTACGAAAAACGCTCCTGTAGGACCCAGGACCCAGGACCCAGGACCCAGGACCCAGGACCCAGGACCCAGGACCCAGGACCCATCTAGGAACTAGCCTCCAGGATCTAGGATCTGGAGTAAAAAAGCGGAAGCACATGCTTCCGCTTTTTTTGTTATAATCCCCCATTATTTTGAAAATCGGCCTTTGGCCGCCAGCAAGACGAAGAATATTATGCGAATAGCTTTAGGTATTGAGTACGACGGTGCGAAATACTACGGTTGGCAACGCCAGCGTGACGTAGACAGTGTCCAAGAGCGCTTGGAAAAGGCGCTGAGCAAGATTGCCAATAAGCCGATTGAAGTACAGTGTGCGGGACGGACCGATGCTGGGGTTCACGGTACCGGTCAGGTGGTTCACTTTGATGTTGACGTTGACCGTAAAATGGCAGCGTGGACCATGGGGGTGAATGCCCACTTACCTAAAGATATTGCGGTTCGTTGGGCCAAGGTTGTGGATGACGAGTTCCACGCCCGTTTTACGGCGACGGCGCGTCGTTACCGCTATATTATTTATAATCATGCTTTGCGCCCTGCTATTTTAGCCAAAGGTGTAAGCCATTATCACGGCGAACTCGATGAAAAGGCGATGCACGAAGCGGGTCAATACTTGTTGGGTGAGAATGACTTCACATCCTTCCGTGCTGTGTATTGTCAATCTCGTAGCCCATGGCGTAACCTAATGCATTTGAACGTGTCGCGTCAGGGTAACTTTGTGATCATTGATATCAAGGCTAATGCCTTTGTTCACCATATGGTACGCAATATTACAGGAAGCCTGATTAAAGTCGGCCGAGGCGAAGAGAAGCCGGAATGGATCCAGTGGTTGCTGGCCCAGAAAAATCGCACCTTGGCAGGAGCAACAGCTAAAGCGGAAGGTTTGTACTTGGTAGATGTTGACTATCCTCAAGAACATGACCTGCCGAATGTACCTGTCGGCCCACTGTTTTTGCCAGATTAATCTGGCAGGTAACGGTCAGATTTGTCTCGGGCTAACTTGTAGTACCAGTTTTTTATCTACAGTTAGACGAGTTTGTGCTTTAATTCCACCTCGGTAAATTAACGAATTTGTAATTCTCTGCTGCAAAGACTTGTGCTAAGACCCTAAGGGCAGGGAAATAAAAAATAAAAGGTCATTCATGAGCTGGCTGGAAAAGATCCTTACTAAAAGCAATATTGTTTCTTCTCGCAAAGCGTCTATCCCTGAAGGGGTGTGGACCAAATGTACTTCTTGCGAACAAGTGCTTTATCACGCCGATCTAGAACGTAACTTGGAAGTTTGCCCTAAATGTGACCATCACATGCGTATGAAAGCGCGTCGTCGCTTGGAAACTTTCCTCGACGAAGAGGGGCAGATTGAAATTGCTGCTGAGCTTGAGCCAAAAGACAAGCTTAAGTTCCGTGATTCCAAAAAATATAAAGATCGTCTATCTTCTGCTCAGAAAGCGAGCGGTGAGAAAGATGCATTGGTCGTGAAGAAAGGAACCTTGCTAGGCCAGCCATTGGTTGCCTGTGCATTTGAATTCTCTTTCATGGGCGGCTCTATGGGCTCTGTTGTGGGCGCCAAGTTCGTTCACGCTGTTGACGAGGCGATTGCCAACAACTGTGGCTTGGTATGTTTCTCTGCCAGTGGTGGTGCCCGCATGCAAGAAGCGTTGATGTCGTTGATGCAGATGGCGAAAACCAGTGCTGCACTTGAGCGCCTGTCTGATAAAGGCTTGCCTTTCATTTCTGTACTGACTGACCCGACAATGGGTGGTGTGTCGGCAAGTTTGGCGATGCTAGGTGATATTAATATCGGTGAGCCAAAAGCCCTTATTGGCTTTGCGGGTCAGCGTGTTATCGAACAAACTGTGCGTGAGAAGCTACCTGAAGGCTTCCAGCGTAGTGAGTTCCTGCTTGAGCATGGTGCGATTGACATGATTGTTGACCGTCGTGAAATGCGCCAGCGTATCGGCGGCATTGTTGCTAAGCTGACTCAGATTGAATCACCGATGGTGGTGCCTGTCGAGAGACCAGTAAAAGCGGTTGAAGAGAAGGTAGAAGAGCAGAACGAGCAAACTGAAGAGTAAGCTGGTATCGCTTGATCATATTGAAGAAAACGGGGCTAAGGCCCCGTTTTGTTGTTTGTCGATAGCCAAACACTTTGACGTTACCTAGGTATAACCTTTTATAACGCTTCGGTTTATTTCCACCTCACTGTCAAGAATCAATATATTGCAGTTTGGTCTGGCCGCGTTCAGTGGTAAATTAGGGCTCATATTGTTATAGCGAAATGAAATATGATGTCCGGATTGACAGCACCTCAAGCAAACTCCTCTTTGGCCTCATGGCTGACTTACCTTGAACAACTTCATACTAGCGCCATTGACCTTGGTCTTGACCGAGCACAGACGGTGGCTCAGAAAGCCGATCTAATCAAGCCGGCTCCTTGCGTGATCACCGTTGCAGGTACTAATGGCAAGGGGTCGACCTGTGCCATGATGGAAGCGATCCTGCTCAAGGCCGGTTATCGTGTTGGGGTATACAGTTCTCCTCATCTTGTGCGTTATAACGAGCGGGTTCGTATAAACGGTATCGAATTGCCAGACAGTGCCCATAGTGAAGCCTTCTCTTTAATTGAACAGCAGCGCGGTGAAACCAGTTTGAGCTTGTTTGAGTTTGGCACTCTGGCTGCACTGCAGTTATTCAAGTCTCGTCAGGTTGATGTCGTTTTACTGGAGGTAGGACTTGGCGGTCGTTTGGATGCAACGAACATTGTTGATCATGATGTTTCAGTGATCACTAGCCTAGCGGTTGACCATGTTGACTGGTTAGGTGATGACATCAATGTTATTGGTTATGAAAAGGCCGGTATTTTCCGTAGCGGCAAGCCCGCGGTATGTGGCCAGCCAAATCCACCGGCAACCGTACCTGCTCACGCCGATGATATCGGTGCCAAGTTTTTCCAGGTTGGCTACCAGTTTGAGTACAGTGTTGAAGATGATCATTGGAACTGGCAAAGCGGTGCCTTCACTTTAGAGCAACTGCCGCTTCCATCGCTACCGTTGCCCAATGCGGCAACAGCATTGATGGCGCTGGCTGTTGCAGAGCTCAACATTACTGATGAAAACGTGGTTGAAGGATTGGCAGACGCGACGTTGCCGGGGCGAATGCAGACAGTGTCAGAGCTGCCTTTGGTGATCATGGATGTGGCTCATAACCCACATTCGGCGCAGTATTGTTCCGCGCAGCTAGAGGGCATTAAGAACAAGCTTGGCAAGAAACAGCTCCATGCCGTAGTGGCGATGCTTCACGACAAAGATATTGCTGCTACCATTGCTGAGATGAAAGAAGTGGTTGATTGTTGGTATCCAGCTTCGTTGACAGGCCCGAGGGCGGCGACAGCCGAAGAGATCCGCGCTTATTTACCATCGGGGACCGATACATACCAGACTCCTGAAGCGGCTTATGACAAAGCGCTGACACAGGCTCAGGCTGACGATATGGTAATTGTATTTGGCTCCTTTTACACTGTAGGTCAGATAACCAGTCACATTGAAGTAAAGAATCAGGAGTAACTGTGGCAAGTAAATTTCAGAGCCGGTTGGTCGGGACAATCATTTTGGTGGCAGTCGGAGTGATATTCCTTCCCGATTTGTTCGACGGCAAAAAACAGCATTACCAAGAGCAATTTGCCAGTATTCCGCTGCAGCCTGAAACCACCGCTGAAGTAGAATATGAAACGATCCCTGCTCCGGAGTTTGCAGAGGTGGATCTACCCCCAGAACCCGTCACGGTCGTGATTGATGAGCCGAAGTCGGAAGAAGTGACAGCGGAGGCCATCGAGGCGGCTAATCAACCATTGAAGGTTGAACCTCAGCCTATCACCGAGCCTAAAGTGGGTAACCAAGAGACTGCTTGGGTGGTTCAATTGGGGGTTTTTCGTAATTTTGATAATGCTAACCAATTGGTTGAGCGTCTTCGCAAGGCGGGTTATCAAGCGCATGTTTTTCCAAAGCAGCCACAACAAGGCGATCTTGCCAGGGTTGTTGTTGGTCCTGATGTGTCGAAGCAGAAGCTTTCGGCTGACATCAAGAAATTGGAAGAATTGACCGGATTAAAAGGCCGATTGGTCAGATTTAATCCACTTAACCCTTAGGTAAACGTTTGCGTTCTCATTTTTTCTGTTAGAATACGCATCAACAAAATGAATACAACAAATGATGATCTGGATTGATTACGTAATTTTAGGCGTAATAGGCTTCTCGGCTCTGATCAGTGTGATCCGAGGTTTTGTCAAGGAAGCGCTCTCGTTAGTGATATGGTTTGCAGCCTTTTTTGTCGCAAGCAATTTTTATACTCAGCTGGCGGCTTACTTCACTAATATTGACGACGAGATGCTTCGCAACGGCAGCGCAATCGCTGCCTTGTTCATTGCCACGCTGATAGTCGGCGCAGTAGTGAACTATGTGATTGGACAACTGGTACAGAAAACAGGTCTGTCAGGCACAGACCGGGTACTGGGCATAGTGTTCGGAGGGATACGCGGCGTATTGATTGTTGCCGCGGTACTGTTCTTCATCGACGCCTTCACGGGGTTTGCCGATTCGGACTGGTGGTTGCAGTCCCAATTGATCCCGCAGTTTGGCGTAGTGATTGAATGGTTCTTCACGTACTTAAAGGACACATCAAGCTTTTTACCGGGCGCATTTTAGCGAACGGAGTGGAATGTAACGGGTTCAGTGGCTTAGTGTACTGGTACCTAATGGAAAAGTTATCAGCGGGTATTTGGCAAAGCCGAATACCCGCTGAAATTCAAATGAAGCGTGACGAGGATTTAGGACATGTGTGGTATTGTCGGAGTCGTGGGTTCAACCCCGGTTAACCAGTCTATTTATGATGCATTGACCGTGTTGCAACACCGCGGCCAAGATGCGGCTGGTATTGTTACCTTAGAAAGCAATCGTTTTCGTCTGCGTAAAGCGAACGGTCTGGTCCGTGATGTGTTTGAAGCTAAGCACATGCAACGTTTGCAGGGTAACGTAGGGATCGGCCATGTGCGCTATCCGACGGCAGGTAGCTCTAGCGCCTCAGAAGCCCAGCCATTCTATGTTAATTCACCTTACGGTATTTCACTGGCTCACAATGGTAACCTGACCAACGCAGCCGAAATCAAAGATCAGTTGTTTGAAAAAGCACGTCGTCACGTCAATACAACGTCTGATTCAGAAATTTTGCTGAACGTACTGGCAAACCAACTGGAAAGTGCCAAGACCTATCCAATCACTCCTGAAGAAATCTTTGATGCTGTTCGTGAAGTACACCGGATGGTTAAAGGTGCTTATGCCGTCGTTTCTATGGTTATCGGCCACGGTATGATCGCATTTCGCGACCCGCACGGCATTCGTCCATTGTGTCTGGGTAAACGTGAAATTGAAGGCCAAGTTGAATACATGGTTGCCTCTGAATCTGTTGCATTGGATGCGGTTGGTTTTGACTTCATGCGTGACGTTGCACCGGGTGAAGCGGTTTACGTGACCTTCGATGGCCAGCTGTTTACCCAGCAGTGTGCTGATAACCCGACCCTAAACCCTTGTGTGTTTGAATTCGTTTACTTTGCACGTCCTGATTCGTTCATCGATAAGGTATCGGTTTACAGCGCACGTGTATGCATGGGCCAGAGACTGGGTGAGAAGATCAAGCGCGATTGGGCTGATATGGATATCGACGTAGTTATCCCAATTCCTGAAACTTCATGTGACAGCGCATTGGAAATTGCCCGTACTCTCGACAAGCCATACCGTCAAGGCTTTGTGAAAAACCGCTATGTTGGCCGTACTTTCATCATGCCAGGTCAACAAATGCGTCGTAAGTCGGTTCGCCGCAAGCTAAATGCTATCCGTTCTGAGTTCAAGGATAAGAATGTATTGCTGGTTGATGATTCTATTGTTCGCGGTACGACATCAGAGCAGATCATCGAAATGGCCCGTGATGCCGGTGCCCGTAAGGTTTACCTAGCTTCTGCTGCCCCAGAGGTACGTTTCCCGAATGTCTATGGTATCGATATGCCAACGGCAAACGAGCTGATTGCCCACGGCCGTGAAGTGGATGAGATCAGCAAGATGATCGGTGCTGACGGTTTGATTTTCCAAGATCTGCAAGATCTGGTTGATGCCGTTGCCGAAGGTAACCCAGATATCCAAAAATTCGAAACCTCTGTATTCAGTGGTTCTTATGTAACGGGTGATATTGATCAGTCTTATTTGGATTACCTGGAATCACTACGTAGTGAAGATTCGAAAATCCAACGTGAAATCCAACAGGATTTGGCGAACCTCGAGTTGCACAACGAAGGGGTGTAAAGGGCTGGAAGAGCTGGTTCTTGGTCCTAGGTACAGGGAAGAGCTATAGAAGCAGCGCTCTGCGTCAGTAATGATGGAAAAGCGAGAGATTGATAGTCTCTCGCTTTTTTTGTGTTTGAAGCCAAACGAGGTAGGGGGTAATTACTTTCCCCAGGACCCAGGACCCAGGACCCAGGACCCAGGACCCAGGACCAGCTGTCATTAATGACTAAACTGCGGTCCAATTCCGAGGTTCCACAGAATCACCGAGCCTGCGATAATTGATACCAGTAGCACCAGCCCACAGGTTACGATGGAGCTGGCATAGATGAACCCTCGCTCTTCAGGAATGTGCATCAGGATAGGGACGCCGGTATATAGCAAATAGACCGAGTATGCGATCCCGATAAGGCCGGCAATCATCAAGAACCAAACTTGCGGATAAATAGCCGCGATACTTATCATGAAAAGCGGTGTGGCGGTATAAGCTGCCAGTTCAAGCGCTTGTGTGTAAGTCGGAGTTGAACCGAAGGTATGGCTCATCCAATAGGTGAGATAGGCGAGAGCAAAGACCCCTGCGATCAGGGCAAAATACATGGCTACCGACATTGCCAACGCACTGCCTTGGGTTAGGTAAATGGGCGAACCAACACCAATACGCCATCCAATAAAGACGCTGGAGATGAAGGCAAACGCTGGTGGCAGTAGGGCAATCAGTAAAATGTGGCTCAAACTGCTTTGGACCCCTTCATGTTCCTTGTCAATCGCCCGCCACTCTTGTTTGGGGTGGGTGTACAAACCGAATAAATGTCCCAGAATCATAACGCTTCCTCATCGAGTCGTGCTTATTTTCGTCTGTTACCGAAGAACACAGCGTCAGTTCATATAGTGCTATGGGTGTTCTTCTTGCTAGCTGTGGCTTTGCCTACCAATAAACACAAATTCAGGAAGGCTTTTCGTGCCAGTACTATTAACATTTAGTCGGGGTTGAAACACTTCGCAAGGAAGTACGGCATCTTATGGGAATTTATCCACTATGTGGGTATTCATAATGAAGAAGGGCGTATGGAGGAGTGCTACCTCCCCGCATAATGAGGTGATGCGGGAAGGAAGTTTTCTACTGCGAGAGCTTAAAGCTTGAAGTATTCGCTGGCAAACTCAATGAAAATCCGCAGTTTCTCTGGCTGGTAATCGCGGTGGTTATACATCAGGTATACGTCACGCTGGTTCGATGACCAATTTTTGAGGATTTGTACCAGTTCACCAGAGGAAATGTACTTTTCCAACATCACATCTGGCATCAAGGTAATCCCTAACCCTGACATACACGCCTTACGCACAACATTGAGTTCGTTGGCTTCATAACGGCCACGATCAGACACTGTCACTGTTTCACCGTCGCAGTTGGTCAGGCGCCAACGTAGCAGTGGCTTACCCTTTAGCAATGGGTGCTGGTGCAGATCTTGAGCGTGCTTTGGCTCAGAGTTGTGATTAAGATAATCTGGACTGGCGACCAAAATATCTTTCACTGCATTGATCTTTCGTGCAATCAAGGTGGAGTCGCGCTGTGGGCCGACCCGGAAAATGACGTCCCAATCGGTTGGGTCGAGAATTTCAGGATCATTGCTCATCATCAGCTGGATATGGATAGCAGGATGCTCTTGCATGAAGGCATTGAGCAAAGGCTGCAGCATTACTTTGGTCAGGTTGGATGGTGCGGCAATCTTTAGCTTACCGGCAGCCCCTTTGCACTCTTCGCTGACATGCTCGGCCGTATCGACCAAACTTTGTAGCAACGGGCTGCACTCATCGTAAAATTTCTGTCCGGCTTCTGTCAGTGATAGCTTCCTTGCATGACGGTTTAGTAGGCGGATATTCAAACACTCTTCAAGTGCTTGGATACGCCGGGTCAGGGTGGCAACGGGCACCTGGGTCTTACGAGACGTCGCTGTGTAACTGCCATTCTCCACAACCATGCGGAATAAATTTAAATCGTCAAGCTTCATAACTGTACAACACTGAAAACTTATAATGGGGAATTGTATAACAAAATATATAAAAAGATGACGCTTTCAAGTCAACTTTTGCTGTAAATCAAGATAACGCGTATTTTTCTTTTTAGCTACTACCAAGTAACTTGAGGTCACTTGGGGATAAATCTTAGTAATTGAAAAATTTAAATTTTGATGCTGTTAACAATTTTCAATATTTTCGCCACCGAAAGTATGAATCCCCTGACGATCTGCGGATTTCGACCTATGCTTTTGTTAGGTTAGTCAAGCCTGTGGTTAGCGTTGTCATGAGTACACATTCCCAGCAAGGCGGCACCCGAGGTGTCAAGCACCATTACCATTCTTCAGTCAGGGAGCAGGCTTTGCTTGAAGATAAAGATGTTTTGATCGTCGAAGATGATCCAGTATTTAGAACCATGCTTTCTGGCTTTCTTATCAGCCAGGGATGCCGAGTGCGTGAGGCGGAAAATGGCCTGGAGGGGCTTAAGGCATTACGAGATGAAATGCCTGATATTCTGCTCTGTGATTTAGCCATGCCGATATTGTCGGGGATGGAATTTGTTGAGGAAGTCTCACTGCAGTATCCGATGGTACCCATCATTGTAATCTCCGGTACCGGTAATATGTCAGACGTGGCGGCAGCCTTGCGCCTTGGTGTGAAGGACTTTCTCATCAAACCGCTCGATAACATCATGGTGCTTAAATCGGCGATTATGTCGGTACTCAAATCGGAAGATTCAGTTACGGAAAACCTTGGCTTTTCTAGCCAATGGGTAAATATCGAAGAAGAAACCGTCGTTGATGAAGAGCTTGAGTGGCATATTGAGGAGCTTAAGGCGAACCCGAGGGCGGCTCGGGAGTTGCTGATAGGGCTGATGCCTGAAACACAGTCTTCACTCGGAGATTGGCAGTTGAATTATTGTATATTGCAGGCAACGGATGTTCAGCCTGTATTACTTGATTATACTTGGCTGATGGATGGCCGATTGGCGTTTTATTTGGTCGACTCGGCGACGGGGGGCGACAACGGTACGGCAACCACCTTGTTGATACGAGCCTTCTTTAATGATTATTTACGTACCCGGATGGGCGATCAAAATACTATCTCCGGACTCATTAAATTAATTGAAAAGGGGATGCGCCACTCTGGTTATGCCTCTCCGATAAAGGCAATATTTGGTATTTTTGATGTGACTGATAAAACCTTGAATATTGCGTCTGCAGGTCTTTCAGCGCGGTTGCAAACCAGTGATGGCGAGCAACTTGTGGTTGCACAGCCATGGTTGGGTAATCAAGCGAGTAAGAATGATAGTGTGGGCCTCAAGCTTTCAGACTCAGGTGGGCGGCTGTCGCTGAGCGAAACAGGTTCGGCCAGTTTTAGCTTAACCTTCAAGAGAAAGGCCAAGAACTAATCCCAATTAACCAAGTACCTCAAAAATGACTTGGAAGTCGTTATCATCACCATTATATAAAAACGGAGAGCCAAGGCTCTCCGTTTTTTGTATGTTGCTCTTTATGATAAGTAGCTCTTTATGATAAACAGCTTGTTGCGAAGAAATTACGCCTGTACTGGCTGAGGCTCTGCCTCTTCCTCAACAACCTTACCTTCTGCACCGTGCATCCAGCGGATCAGCTGGTTAGAGCATAGTAGCAGAAGGACACCAGCAACGGTTGCAGCAATGGCAATACCGCTAAAGATAGCCATAGGGCCAGCTTCACCTACGTGGGCACCGATAATACCGGCCACATAGTTAGCGATTGCGTTGAAGCCGAACCACGCACCCATCATCAGAGAGGCAAGACGTAGCGGAGCCAGTTTAGTTACCATTGATAGGCCGATTGGTGATAGGCATAACTCACCCAGAGTATGGAAGAAGTATGCCGCGACTAGCCAAAACATGGATGTCTTCACGGTGATATCGCCACCTTGCTGCATCACTGCACCCATCATGCAAACGAAACCTGCTGCGAGAAAGAACAGGCCCATGGCAAATTTAGCCGGGGAACTTGGTTCTTTAGGGCCCATTTTCACCCAGATTGACGCAATAAGTGGTGCAAGGGTGATCACGAAGAACGGGTTAAGGGACTGGAACCATGCCGCAGGTACTTCAAAGCTACCGATCATTCGGTCAGTGTACTGCTGCGAGAAGATATTCATTAGGCCACCGGCTTGCTCGAAGCCGGCCCAGAAAATGACGACGAACATACCCATGATCATAATGACCTTCAGGCGATCTTTTTCTTGTTTGGTCAGTGGTTCTTGTTTACCTGACTTGTTCATTGCCGCCGCACGTTTTGCTGCTGGCTCTTTACCAATATTACCTAGTAGGCGCTCGGCAAAAATCAGCTGAGTTACCAGACTGATCACCATACCAATACCAGCCGTTAGGAAGCCGGCTTTCCAGCCGTAAGCAGCAGAGGCGGTACCCGCAATAATACCGGCTAGCAATGAGCCAAGGTTGATACCCATGTAGAAGATAGTGAACGCGCCGTCACGACGGTTATCACCGTCTTGGTATAGATCGCCCACCATGGTTGAAATGTTCGGCTTGAACATACCGTTACCAATGATTAGCAAGCCTAGGCCGAGGTAAAAGGCTGTCACAGAATGTGGGTCGACCATGCTGTTTGGAAGAGCGAGGGTAAATTGGCCCAAGGCCATCAATATGCCACCAATGATAATTGAGCGGCGCTGGCCAAGGAAGTTATCGGCAATATAACCACCGATAAGCGGGGTGATATAAACCAAGCCAGTATAAATACCATAAAGGTTAAGGGCGTCTTGTGTCGACCAACCAAGACCACCATTGATGGTTTTGTCGGTGAGGTAAAGCACCAGAATGGCGCGCATCGCATAGTAAGAAAAACGTTCCCACAGTTCAGTTCCAAACAGTAAGAACAAACCTTTAGGGTGGCCTAACAACGTGCCACTATTCAGATTGCTCATAATTATTCTCTAAATTTAATTGATTTTGTGTTTGCTAATGTCGCCCCTGTTATAAATGACAAATTATTAAACTGCAAATCGTTACAAAATGAAAACAAAACAAAAACAATGCAACGTGTTGATTAATAAGCAGTTGCCTGCTATTTACTCAAAATTGAAATTTCAGATTTACTATAAGCTGTATAAAGGAAATTCTTTAAGGTTAAATGTTTTTGGTTGTTTAATCTTTATTTTTAAGTTTTTGTGGTTTTTTACTCTGCATGTTATCCCTGTTAATGGTTGTTACATTTTGGCTGGTTATGCAGTGGAACTCTAAATGTTGGTATATTGAGCTTGATGGAAGGCAAAACGTTGTCGGTTATGGGAGCTTAGGTATAATTACCTCAAGCTAGAGAATTAACTGACTGAG
Source organism: Photobacterium sp. DNB22_13_2 (assembly GCF_052873915.1). NCBI lineage: Bacteria > Pseudomonadati > Pseudomonadota > Gammaproteobacteria > Vibrionales > Vibrionaceae > Photobacterium > Photobacterium sp. DNB22_13_2. Next base: position 420,408 of record NZ_JBNNXU010000003.1, on the reverse strand, counting down.
ATTGCTATGAAAGATTGGTACCTACTATATTGCAAGCGCAGTGAACAGGAACGTGCGGTGATCAATCTTGATCGTCAAGGGGTTGAGTGTTACTACCCTCAGGTGACCGTGGAGAAAATAGTCCGCGGAAAACGGACGACTGCTTTTGAGCCTCTGTTTCCGAGCTATATGTTTGTCTACTTTGATCCAGAAGATATCAGCTATACCACAGTACGTTCTACTCGTGGTGTCGCTGACTTTATTCGTCAAGGTGCAAGGCCGCAGACAGTGAACCCTGATCTCATCTATAGCTTAATGGTTAATGAAGACTCTGAAGAACATCAAACAAAGCTGTCAGATCTACCTAAGCCGGGCGAGTCACTTAAACTGACTCAAGGTCAGTTCAAAGGGATCGAGGCTATTTATCAAGAACCTGACGGTGAAAAGCGCTCATTCATGATGATCCAATTGCTTGGTAAACCGGTGAAGGTCAGTGTACAGAATGAAGATCTGGTGAAAAAATAAACCACCCTAATTGTAACGTTGGATTCGTTAGCAATGAGTTTGTTATAGTGGTTTGAATAATTTTAAATGGAAAATAATATGTCTACATCTTCCCCTGTACGTAAAGCTGTCATCCCTGTCGCAGGTTTGGGTACCCGCATGCTGCCGGCAACCAAGGCAATCCCAAAGGAAATGCTGCCGATTGTTGATAAGCCGCTGATCCAGTATGTGGTTAACGAATGTGTAGCTGCTGGTATCAAAGAAATTGTTTTGGTTACTCACTCGTCGAAGAACTCAATCGAAAACCATTTCGATACCTCTTTTGAGCTTGAAGCGACGCTTGAGAAGCGTGTTAAACGTCAGCTGCTAGATGAAGTACAAAAGATCTGTCCGAAAGATGTCACGATAATGCATGTGCGTCAGGGTCAGGCGAAAGGTCTAGGCCATGCTGTGCTTTGTGCTCATCCTTTGGTTGGCGATGAGCCTTTTGCTGTCGTGCTGCCAGATGTGATTTTGGATGACGCAGCCAGTGATCTACGCCGTGAAAATATGGCTGCGATGGTCAATGCCTTTAATGATACCCAGATCAGCCAGGTGATGGTTGAGCCGGTACCTATGTCTGAGGTTTCTAGCTACGGCGTGGCCGACATCAACGGTGCTGAGTTGAAACCGGGTGAAACGGCGGCGATGACAAAAGTGGTAGAGAAGCCTGCTCTTGAAGAAGCGCCTTCTAACTTGGCCATTGTTGGCCGCTATGTGCTCCCGGCTGAAATCTGGTCTCTATTGGCCCGTACGCCAGTAGGTGCGGGTGATGAAATCCAGTTGACTGATGCCATTGATATGTTGATGGAAGATCAGCAGGTGAATGCTTTCCATATGTCGGGCAAGAGCCACGACTGCGGTAGCAAGCTAGGTTACATGCAGGCATTTGTCGAATACGGCATGCGTCATGGATCTCTCGGTGAAGACTTTACCGCTTTTCTTAAAGAGACGGTGAAGGGAAAGTAGTTTTTAGGATAATAAGCTCCTAGAAGCTAGTTCCTCGTGAGAACGGATCTGAAACTAAAAAAGCGAGAGGTGATTGCCTCTCGCTTTTTTATTGGTATTTGTCAGGTTCTTCTAGGTCTAGGTTCGCTCTTCACCAGCTCTGTTACTTATCCTCATGATACTGCTCACAGGCAAGCAGTGTATTCTCAATTAAGGTCGCCACTGTCATTGGGCCGACGCCTCCCGGTACTGGGGTGATATGGCGGGCTCGTTCACGGGCAATATCATACTCAACATCACCGGCTAGCTTGCCGTTGTCCAAGCGGTTGATGCCAACATCAACGACTGTTGCCCCTGCTTTGATCCAGTTGCCTGGAATAAAGTTAGGCTTACCCACCGCGACGACCAGAATATCAGCTTGGCGAACGTGGCTTTCTAGATCTTGAGTGAAGCGGTGACAAGTGGTGGTGGTAGCGCCAGCAAGCAATAGTTCAAGCGTCATAGGACGGCCGACAATATTGGACGCGCCTACAATGACTGCATGCTTGCCACGAAGGGCAATATTATAGCGTTCAAGCAAGGTGATGATCCCTTTCGGGGTGCACGAGCGTAGCTTGGGGATACGCTGGCATAAACGGCCGACGTTGTAGGGATGGAAGCCATCGACGTCTTTTTCAGGATCGATTCTCTCAAGCACCTTAGTGGTATCAATGCCAGCAGGGAGTGGAAGCTGGACCAAGATACCATCGACTTCGTTGTCATTGTTTAACTCGTCAATAAGGGCGAGCAATTCTGTTTCCGTTGTTGTGGCAGGAAAGTCAAAGGACTTGGATACAAAACCTACTTCATCGCAGGCTTTACGTTTACTACCCACGTAAATTTGCGAGGCGGGATCCTGACCTACCAGAACAACGGCTAGCCCTGGAGCACGGAGGCCTGCATCGAGGCGCGCTTTGACTCGGGCAGCAACTTCTTGACGAACTGTTTGCGAAATGAGTTTCCCATCAATGATTTGAGCGGCCATGTTTATCCTTTGGACTGAAATTGATTGAACGTGAAGCGGGCAGCGTGGGTGGATGATTTCACTCCTGAGGGAGCGGCACGAGTGCTGCCTAGTTGTTGTATTGTCGCAGAGAATGTTACGAAGATCTATAGGGCAAACGTTTGCGTTGTGGTTTCTTTAATTTCTGGTAAATACTTGCTGATTTAATGTGGTTATTGTTAACCATATTGTTTTAATAGCTTCTCCCTATAGATAAAGCTATTACGCTGTTAAGCCTCTAGCTTCTTATTGCCCAATTTGCTCTATGTTTGGTCACTTGAGCGCAAATGCTGAGAAAATAGGGGGAAAGGCATTGACGTTCGAATGTTGGGACGTATAATTCGTCCGGTAACTTAACGTTACGTCTTATAACGCGCCCTTAGCTCAGCTGGATAGAGCACGTCCCTTCTAAGGATGTGGTCGTAGGTTCGAATCCTACAGGGCGTGCCACTTCCCCCTTTTTTATGCTATCTCTAGCGAATCAATCTTCCTGTATCAAATCCTGTTTTTCCTGTGCCTCCTTGGTGTTGCCTGCTACATCCCGCTATTTCATTCAGCAGAAATTGTTTCAGTGCCTGTTTTTCTCTTTCGTTACTGGGCTGCCATGAGGCAATCACTGTCGCTTTGTTCCTTTTCATTGATTCTATCCTTATATCTCACACAACATGTTGAGCAAATGCTCTTGGGGAATACTCAAGCAGTATCTTAAAGGGTGGGGTGGTTGTTTTTTGTGCAATCCATCCATGATTTAGATTCTTTTAGCTTGTTTTTGAATGGTTTTCCTCTTCGCCTATATCCTTCAATTTGTAGCTCGTTTCAAACCGTCTCACCATGGAAGCGTTGTCCCATCCCAATGAAAGAACTGACCAGTATCGCTGGCTTTGAGAGTCGACAGTCGTTGGTAAATTCGTTCGGCCGATTGTTGCGGTGAATAAAGCTTGTTGCTATTGATATTTTTCTGAAAAGGCATTGATAGCGTTGTGTCCGTTGTACCGGGGTGTATAGCTGCAATGCAAGCTTGGGGAAAGCGTCGCTGCCACTCTATGCTTAGGGTTTTGACAAACATGTTCAGGGCTGCCTTGCTCATCCGGTAGCTGTACCAGCCTCCTGAGTGGTTGTCGGTTATGGATCCGACCATGGCAGACAAACATAAGAAGCGAAAAGGGTTTTCACGCTTATATAGCGTGTCGAGAAACTGTGCAATAGCGATGCTGGTGTAAGTATTGGCGTGGATGTTTTCATTGAGAAAGGATTTGTTAATGTCCGCTAGCCGCTTTTCAGGCATTTTGACCTTGGGTGATTGCTTAGGTTGAGGGATATGTAACAGTCCTGCTGCATTAATGGTCCAATCCGGAAGCCCATATAGCTCGAAAATAGCTGTGAGTTGCGAATGAATGTCAGATCTTTGCTGACATATATCACCCATAACACTGGTCATTTGACTGCGATGTCTTACCTGTAACTGCTGCAGGGCCTCTGAGGTATGGCGTGCAGATACTGTGACCAGATGGCCTTGTTTTAGGATATGCTCGGTCAGAGCTAGCCCTAACCCACCGCTTGCCCCGACAATCCAAACCTTCTTTTTTCCTTTGAACATCGTCAATTCCACTGACTAATTGCATAAATTAATACGCATCACCATGCAGCGTGGATCACTGTTCATTATAGCTATCTAGTTGGATGATATTTATGCGGTAAAAAATCGGCGTTTAGGCGGGAAAAAAGACAGTTAAAACAGCGTACGGTCAAAAAAACGTAAAAGGAAACGTTTTTTTTGGGGTTTTCCCTTGAAAATGGTTTTTTTGCCCCTATCTTGTGTGAAAGGTTTGATTGCGGTGCGGCCACTCTGTCTCGACGGCAGGGCTGAGGACCGTTATAATACCGCGCTTCACAGAATTAAGGCGTTATGGTTTGGCCGTAGTTGCTGGCCATAACACGAAAGGATGCCACCGTCAGCATGACTGATCGGCAACATCACTCAGAGAATACTGAGTAAGTTTTGAGGTTAAATAAAATGCAAGTTACCGTTGAAACCACTGAAGGTCTAGAACGCCATCTAACTATCACAGTTCCAGCTGCAAACATCGAAGACGCTGTTGCTGCTGAGCTGAAGAAAATTGCTAAGAATCGTCGTTTCGATGGTTTCCGTCCGGGTAAAGCACCAATGAAAATGGTTGCTCGTATGTTCGGCGCTTCTGTACGCCAGGACATCCTAGGTGAAGTGATGCAGCGTCACTACATCGAAGCAATCGTTAAAGAAAAGATCAACCCAGCAGGCGCACCAACTTTCACTCCAGTTGAAATCGCTGAAGGTAAAGACCTTGTATTCAAAGCGTCTTTCGAAATCTTCCCAGAAATCGAGCTAGCTGGTCTAGAAAACATCACTGTTGAAAAACCAGCAGTAGAAGTGAAAGACGAAGACGTTGATACTATGCTAGACACGCTTCGCAAGCAGCAAGCAACTTGGAGCGACGTTGAAGACGCTGCAGCTGCTGACAGCCGCGTAACTATCGATTTCACGGGTTCTATCGACGGTGAAGAATTCGAAGGCGGTAAAGCTGAAGGTTTCGCTCTTGCAATGGGCCAGGGCCGCATGATCCCAGGTTTCGAAGACGGTATCGTTGGTAAGAAAGCGGGCGAAGAGTTCTCTCTAGAAGTAACTTTCCCTGAAGATTACCACGCTGAAAACCTAAAAGGTAAAGCAGCGACTTTCGCTATCAAACTTCACAAAGTTGAAGCTCAGGAACTACCAGAGCTGACAGAAGAGTTTGTTGCTAAGTTCGGCGTTGAAGACGGTTCTGTTGAAGGCCTGAAAGCTGAAGTTCGTAAGAACATGCAGCGCGAGCTGAAGCAAGCTGTTAAGAACCGCATCAAAGATCAGGTTCTAAATGGTCTAGTTGAGCAGAACGACATCACTGTTCCTGCTGCTCTTATCGACCAAGAAATCAACGTTCTACGCCAGCAGGCAACTCAGCGCTTCGGCGGTGATGCTGCTAACGCACCAGAGCTTCCACGTGAGCTGTTCGAAGAGCAAGCGAAGCGTCGCGTAGTTGTTGGCCTACTTCTTGGTGAAGTGATCAAATCTGAAGAGCTAAAAGCTGACGAAGAGCGCGTTAAAGCTATCATCGCTGAAATGGCTTCTGCTTACGAAGATCCAACAGAAGTTGTTTCTTACTACGAGAAGAACGAACAGATGATGAACAACATGCGCAACGTTGCTCTAGAAGAGCAAGCTATCGATGCGCTACTAGCTAAAGCTCAGGTTTCAGATAAAGAAGTTAGCTTCAACGATCTGATGAACCAACAGCCAGCTGCATAATTTGCTGAAATTACTGTAGAGATTTGACTTTACTTCAAATCTTCTGCTAACAATGGTCCGTGTGAGAGTAATTTCATTCGGGCCATTTATTTTAGGGAAATAACGTTATGAGCTACCAAGAAAAAAACGCCATGTCGCCGATTTTGGATGCGCTGGTTCCTATGGTGGTCGAGCAGACTTCTCGTGGTGAACGTTCCTACGACATCTATTCCCGACTATTGAAAGAGCGTGTGATCTTCCTGACCGGTCAGGTAGAAGATCATATGGCCAATCTAGTCGTTGCGCAGCTTTTGTTCCTTGAGTCTGAAAACCCTGACAAGGACATTTTCCTGTACATCAATTCACCGGGCGGCTCGGTTACTGCGGGGATGTCTATCTACGATACTATGCAGTTCATCAAGCCAAACGTCAGCACCGTTTGTATGGGTCAGGCATGCTCTATGGGTGCATTCCTGCTGGCTGGCGGTGCCAAAGGTAAGCGTTACTGCCTACCTAACTCCCGCGTGATGATCCACCAGCCACTAGGTGGCTTCCAAGGCCAGGCATCTGATATCCAGATCCATGCTCAGGAAATCCTAACGATCAAAGGACGTTTAAACGGTTTGCTTGCAGAGCACACTGGCCAACCACTAGAAGTGGTTGAGCGTGATACCGATCGTGATAACTTTATGTCGGCAGAGCAAGCTGTAGAATACGGTTTGGTCGACGCAGTTTTGAGTCAACGTGACTAAGTTTTTTAGCCTCCGTGCAGCGACTTAGCCGTTTGCGCGGAGCAAAAAGACTTGAGTTGTTATACACTCAAAACAAAGGCAATGATGGGGTAAGACCCGAAAAGAGGTTAGCGAATGACAGATAAGCGAAAAGAGAGTGGTAGTGGAAAACTGCTGTACTGCTCTTTCTGCGGCAAAAGTCAGCATGAAGTTCGCAAGCTGATTGCAGGCCCTTCTGTGTATATTTGCGATGAATGTGTTGACCTGTGCAACGACATCATTCGTGAAGAAATCAAAGAAGTAATGCCAAAGCGTGATGGCAATGAACTTCCGACACCACAGGAAATTCGTACAAACCTGGATGAATACGTTATTGGTCAGTCTCATGCGAAGAAAGTTCTCGCGGTAGCGGTTTACAACCACTACAAGCGTCTTCGTAATGGCGATACCAATAGTGACGGTGTTGAGTTGGGCAAGAGTAACATCTTGTTGATCGGCCCAACGGGTAGCGGTAAGACGCTACTAGCAGAAACATTGGCGCGCATGCTGGATGTACCGTTTACTATGGCGGATGCGACCACCCTGACCGAAGCCGGTTATGTGGGTGAGGATGTTGAAAACATCATCCAGAAGTTGCTGCAGAAATGTGATTACGATGTAGCCAAGGCCGAGCGCGGTATTGTATACATCGATGAGATCGACAAGATCTCACGTAAGTCAGACAACCCATCAATTACCCGTGATGTTTCGGGTGAAGGTGTTCAGCAGGCATTGCTGAAGCTGATTGAAGGCACGGTAGCATCGGTTCCGCCGCAAGGTGGCCGTAAGCATCCACAGCAGGAATTCCTGCAAGTGGACACGTCAAAAATCCTGTTCATCTGTGGCGGTGCGTTCGCCGGGTTGGACAAGGTGGTTGATCAGCGTGTAGCAACGGGTACTGGTATTGGTTTCGGTGCGGATGTCCGCTCGAAAGATCAATCTCGTACTCTGAGTGATCTGTTCGAGAAGGTTGAGCCAGAAGATTTGGTTAAATACGGCCTGATCCCAGAGTTCATTGGTCGTCTTCCGGTAACTGCTATCCTTAGCGAGCTGGATGAAGACGCGTTGGTACAAATCCTGCGTGAACCGAAGAATGCCCTTACTAAGCAGTATGCGGCACTTCTTGAGCTTGAGAATGTTGAGCTTGAATTCCGTGACGATGCCCTTGTGGCTATTGCCCGCAAGGCAATGGATCGCAAGACGGGTGCACGTGGTCTTCGCTCGATTGTTGAAGCGGTTCTGCTTGATACTATGTATGAGCTACCTTCAGCAGAGGGCGTAAGCAAGGTTGTTATTGATGAATCAGTAATTAAAGGTGAGTCTGAGCCTTTGCTGATTTATGAAAACACCGAAAGCCAAGCAGCAGGCGCTGAGTAAAACCTGCCCACAGCGGTTAAAAAAAGGAGGCAATCGCCTCCTTTTTTATTTTCTGCTACATATCCCGTTGAATCTTGCGCCCAAGCCCCCATATACTCATTAATAAGAGTGAACGGAAGAGAGAATAATATGAACCTGGAGCGTTCGGAACGCCTTGAGATCCCCGTTCTGCCACTGCGTGATGTGGTGGTCTACCCGCATATGGTCATTCCATTGTTTGTAGGCCGGGATAAATCTATTCGCTGCCTTGAAGCGGCGATGGATGATAACAAGCAGATTTTGTTGGTTGCTCAGAAAGAAGCGGCGACCGACGAACCTTCAATTACCGACCTATACGATGTAGGTACGGTTGCGACTATTCTACAGCTACTCAAACTGCCTGACGGTACGGTGAAGGTACTGGTGGAAGGTCAGCAGCGTGCTAAAGTCGAAAACCTGCGTGATGACGAGTTCTTCAGTGCTGAAGCCGAGTTCCTGGTTACTGAGGAAATGGATGAGCGCGAGCAGGAAGTGCTGGTTCGAACGGCAATTAACCAGTTCGAAGGGTTTATCAAGCTCAACAAGAAAATCCCGCCAGAGGTCCTGACCTCTCTCAATGGTATCGAAGAAGCTGCCCGTCTGGCTGATACGATTGCTGCCCATATGCCGCTTAAGCTGGCAGATAAGCAAAAAGTACTGGAAATTATCGATGTCGTAGAACGCCTAGAGTTCTTGATGGCGATGATGGAGTCTGAAATTGACTTGCTGCAGGTCGAGAAACGTATCCGCGGCCGTGTCAAAAAGCAGATGGAAAAGAGTCAGCGCGAGTATTACCTCAATGAGCAGATGAAGGCTATCCAGAAAGAGTTGGGTGAGCTGGATGACGCGCCGGATGAATTCGAATCTTTGAAGAAGAAAATCGAAGAGTCGAAGATGCCGAAAGAGGCACGCGAGAAGACAGAGCAAGAGCTACAGAAGCTTAAGATGATGTCGCCGATGTCTGCCGAGGCAACGGTTGTGCGTGGCTACATTGATTGGATGCTGAGTGTACCTTGGTTCAAGCGCTCCAAGGTTAAGAAGAATCTAGCCAAGGCCGAAGAAGTGCTGAACGCCGATCATTACGGCCTTGAGCGCGTCAAAGAGCGCATCCTTGAGTACTTAGCGGTACAGAGCCGTATCAACAAGCTTAAAGGCCCTATCCTGTGTCTTGTTGGTCCTCCTGGTGTCGGTAAGACCTCTTTGGGTCAGTCTATTGCTGCTGCGACCGGACGTAAATATACCCGTATGGCGTTGGGCGGCGTGCGTGACGAAGCGGAAATCCGTGGTCACCGCCGTACCTATATCGGTTCGATGCCGGGCAAGCTGATCCAGAAGATGTCCAAGGTTGAGGTTAAGAACCCGTTGTTCCTGCTTGATGAAATCGACAAGATGTCATCAGACATGCGTGGCGATCCGTCTTCAGCACTGCTGGAAGTTTTGGATCCAGAGCAAAACAACGCGTTCAATGACCACTACCTAGAAGTCGACTATGACCTTTCAGATGTGATGTTCGTGGCGACATCGAACTCGATGAATATCCCGGGCCCTCTGCTTGACCGTATGGAAGTGATCCGTCTTTCGGGCTACACCGAAGATGAGAAGCTGAATATTGCCAAGCGCCACTTGCTAGAGAAGCAGGTTCAGCGCAATGGCCTTAAGCCACACGAGATCGAAGTAGATGACTCAGCGCTGATTGGCATCATTCGTTACTACACCCGTGAAGCGGGCGTACGTAGCCTTGAGCGTGAAATTTCTAAACTGTGCCGCAAGGCCGTGAAAGAGATCCTGCTTAACCCTGAGACCAAGAAAGTCGTTATTACTCAGGACAACCTGAAAGAATACTTGGGTGTTCAGCGGTTTGACTACGGTAAGGCCGAAGAGAACAACCGTATTGGCCAGGTTACTGGTTTGGCTTGGACCGAAGTGGGCGGCGATCTGCTAACCATTGAGACCGAGTCGATGCCAGGCAAAGGTAAGCTGACCTATACTGGCTCCCTCGGCGATGTGATGCAGGAGTCGATTCAGGCTGCGATGACGGTTGTACGTACCCGTGCTGAGCGTCTGGGTGTTGCGCCTGACTTTTACGAGAAGCGCGATATCCATGTCCACGTGCCTGAAGGGGCGACCCCGAAAGATGGCCCAAGCGCGGGTATCGCCATGTGTACGGCGCTGGTCTCTAGCCTGACAGGTAACCCGGTTCGCGGTGATGTTGCCATGACGGGTGAAATCACCCTACGCGGTGAGGTGCTACCAATCGGCGGTCTGAAAGAGAAACTGCTTGCTGCGCACCGAGGTGGTATCAAAACGGTACTGATTCCGAAGGAAAACGAACGTGACCTGGAGGAAATCCCAGATAACGTGATTGCGGATCTGGAAGTGCGTCCAGTGCGCTGGATTGATGAAGTGCTCACCGTTGCACTGCAGAATAATCCAACGGGAATTGAGCTGGTAAACGCCCAAAACAGTGACCTGCAGCAAAGTTAAGATATGAAAAAACGCTTTCGAGGATAAAAACCTTGTCAGCGTTTTTTTGTGTGGCTATAAGTGAGTTCTAATTTGCCGTTAGCTCAATAAAATCAATGTCTACACGTGAACTTGTGTTGGGTGTAGATATAATGAAACTGATTCTTTTTATCCGTGATGTAAATTTTGCCATGAAGGCTGCAAACGGATAACGTTCATAGAGGGGATAGATCGTGAACAAAACTCAACTAGTTGATAAAATCGCTGAAAATGCAGATATTTCTAAAGCGTCTGCGGGTCGTGCTCTGGATGCATTCATCGACGCTGTATCTGATAGCCTGAAAGATGGTGATCAGGTTGCGCTTGTTGGCTTCGGCACTTTCTCTGTACGTGAGCGTGCAGCGCGCACTGGCCGTAACCCACAGACTGGTGCAGAAATTCAAATCGCTGCAGCGAAAGTACCTGGCTTTAAAGCAGGTAAAGCGCTTAAAGATTCTGTAAACTAAGCGCAGGGCTTAGCCCGCCGGTTTGTGTGAACAAACGAACATTCAGGTTGTCTTAATGGGCAACCTGGCATGATAAAGGGCGCATCCTGTCGGTGCGCTTTTTTTACTTTGGAAAAGTGTGAATTTTTCAGGTCTTCGCCTGTTAGCATTCTTCACTAATATCAATACAGGTAAGCTATAGTTTCGAAGCCATTCAGGCTTCACGAGTCTTTATTTAGGCTTATCACAGATTGGTATTACCATGCCAAATCGAATAGGTAGGAGATACGGCAAATTATGATGGAGCGTATGCGCGAAGGCGCGAGCAGTATTTGGGTCAAGATTATCCTTGGTCTGATTATTTTTTCTTTTGTTTTTGCAGGGGTAGGTAGTTACCTAGCAGGCGGAAGCGAGCAAGTTGCTGCGAAAGTGGACGATCGTGAAATTAGTCAGCGCGAGTTCGAAATGGCTTACCAGAACGAGCGTAACCGCATGCAGTCACAGCTGGGCGATTATTTCTCGACCTTGATGGGTGACCCTGCGTATGTGCAGCAGTTCCGCCGCAGTGTGCTAGATCGCATGGTCAACGACCTGTTGATTGAGCAGCGTGCCAATGAACTTGGTCTGCGCATCAGCGATCAGCAGGTAACTCAGGTTATTCTTTCTATGCCTGAGTTCCAGCGCGATGGTGCCTTTGATAATGAACAGTACAACGCACTGCTTCGTCGCTCAGGTCTAACACCTGATATGTTTGCGGAATCTATGCGTACAGATTTGCTGCGTCAGCAGCTGTTGTTAGCTATTCAAGGCAGTGATTTCGCGTTGGGTAACGAAGTGGCAGCACTGACTAAGCTTGAGCGTCAGGAGCGTGAAATTCGCACTCTGACACTGGATGTAGCTGCGTTTACCAACAAGGCTGAGGTCACTGACGAAGAAGCACTTGCTTATTACGAGCAGAATCCGCAGCAGTTCACCCGCCCAGATCAAGTTAAAGCGGCTTACATCGAATTGTCAGGCACAAACCTGAAAGAGACGCTAAGCGTTTCTGAAGACGATGCTAAAGCAAACTATGACGAGAACCAAAGTAAGTACGGTACTGCTGAGCAACGCCAAGCAAGCCATATTCTGGTTCAAGGTAAAGGAAGTGAAGCGAAGACTAAAGCTGAAGATTTGTTGGCAGAGCTAAACAGCGGCGCTGATTTTGCTGAACTGGCGAAAACCTCTTCTGACGATACCTTCAGCGGTAAAGATGGCGGTAAGCTGGACTGGTTTGAGCGCGGCGTGATGGATCCTGCATTTGAAGAAGCGGCTTTTGCCCTGAACAAAGGCGAGATCTCTGGCGTTGTTGAGTCTGACTTCGGTTACCACATCATTAAGCTGGACGATATCAAAGAGCCGCAAGTGAAGCCATTTGCCGAAGTGCGTGATGAAATCTTTGCTGAGCTTCGTGAGCAGGGTGCAGCAGAAGCCTTCTACGATCTTCAGACTCAGTTGGCTGAGAAAGCGTTCGAAATGCCGGACACTCTAGAGGATGCGGCGGAAGCGGTCGATGCGACGGTTCAGACCACTGACTTCATTTCTCAATCTGATGCTCCGGGTGTCCTAGCTAATCCTGCGGTACAGCAGGCGTTGTACAGCCCTGAAGTTCGTGAAGATGGTCTGAACTCAGATGTTATTGAGATCGGTCCTGAGCATGTTGTTGTGGTACGTGTCGATGATTCTCGCGATGAAATGGTACTGCCATTTGACGAAGTATCAGCGAAAGTGAAACAGCAGCTATCGGCTGTCAAAGGCGAAGAAGCGGCTAACGCAAAAGCGGACGAGCTTGTTGCTGCCCTTCGAGCAGGCAACACAGAAGTGTTGGCTGACGAAGGCCTGAGCTTCTCTGAACCTGAGATGATCAACCGTATGGGTTCTGATCGTCAGGTTGCTCAAGTTGCGTTTGGCCTTGCCAAACCAGCAGCAGATGCGTCGGTATACGGTGTGACCCGTGATATGGCTGGTAACATGCTAATTATCGCTCTGGACAATGTGGTTGAAGCCGATGTTGATGGTGTTGACCAGCAGATGTCGCAGCAGCTTGAGCAAATGAACGCTCAACAGGATGTCATGGCTACCCTAGATGTACTGCGTAATGCTGCCAAGGTATCTTACCCAGTGTTGGATACAACAACGAATTAATTGTAATTAATACGTTGCTAGACGGGCCGCCATTGTGCGGCCCGTCGTTTTTTTGTTAAAGGAATAATTTTGTCTCTGTACCCAGCGATATCGCTTTGCCACTCTATCTTCCACGTTTACTAAATGAGGAAAAGGTATGAAGCGAGTTGTTGTATCTATGGCGCTTGTAGCCGCGTTGGGTGTCGGTTTGGCCCACCCAGTTATTGCAAGTAGCGATAGCCATGAAGGGATTGAGATCACCATTAATATCAATGATGCTAATGCTGAAGAACTGGATAAGTTATTGATAGGTATTGGTCCAGAGAAAGCTGTCAGTATTATTGAATACCGCAAGGCGAACGGACCTTTCTCTTCAGCGGAAGAGCTGAGTAAGGTCAAGGGGATAGGTGCGTCGACGGTCGAGAAAAATCGAGATCGTATTAAGCTCTAGCTGTTAAACGCCGACAGCGAAGAGTCTATCATCAAGAGGCAGTTGATAAATTTATTATCAAAGGAGAGAAGTGAGTGGTTCTTCTTTGTTGTGCTATTTAATCGCAGTCACGATAGGAAAAGCGTGGCCTAGCCAGTGAAAAGTGGATCGGGTAGCCATCTGTTTCATACTCTTTGGCAATACGCTTTGCTGCCTCTAGCGGGAATTTGTATTTACCTCTAGAACCTACCCTAACAGTACCTGTCGGTAGTGAAATATTGATGCGGTACAAAGCTTCAGACGATAATGACATTGGAATACCTACACTTACCCTGATTGATATTAAAGACTCAAGTATTCTTTTAAAGGTGCATTCTAAGTGCAACTAATTATCAATTGCAATCTTCTTTTTCATATTTTCCACAGCGGCAAACAACACCCCACCTAAAGTACCGGCCAAGTGTGCTTCAACAGCGACTCTAGCTCCTATGAGCTCGGCAGAGCTGGCAGAGCCGCCTGCAACTTGCTCCCATATCACTTTGGCTATAACGGCAACCAGCAGTAGCCAGCCCAGCTTATCTTTGGCCTTAATGTCCTGTATAGCGCCCCAGGCAAACAGCCCATGGAGCACGCCTGACAGTCCTGCGTACCAGCCCATCGGACTGAGCCACAAGGTGGCACCAATAAAGCCTGCGATGGACAGGATCAGCAAGGCAAGGCGTGTTGAGCTAAGATAGCGGCGAAAGATAAAGGTAATGATTGCCAAGCCGAAACTGTTCATTATCATGTGTGCCCAGTTGGTGTGGGTCAGGTTGCCGCTGACTAGTCGCCACAATTCACCGTGCTCAATGGCATGGCGCTGCCAGACTAACAGCGGTTGGATGGTGGGTAGTTGGGCGAAGGCCATTATGCCAATAATAATGAAAACGAAGATACGAATAGACAAGGCTACCTCGATGAGTCGATATTGTGAAAAGTGCGGTAAAGCAACTAAGGCATGTATTTGCCGCTGGATCCAACAGCTTGATGCTAAAACTGATTTGTGGATTTTACAACATCCATCGGAAGTAAAGCGTCCGATTGGTACGGCAAGGATTCTGACTTTATCGCTTCCTAACGCCAAACTGTGGGTGGGCGAAGACTTTTCACACCATGAAGAAATCAACCAACTGCTGGCCGAACAAGACCGTCAGGCTTGGGTGGTTTACCCGGGGGAAGAAGCTGTCCCCATTTCGAGCTTTGTTGGAACTGAGAGAGCTCAAGCAACCACCATAAAGCGAACCTTGATTTTGCTTGATGGTACTTGGAAGAAAGCCTACAAGATGTGGCAGCTATCGACGAATTTGCAGCAATTGCCCACCGTGGCGCTTGATAATGTCGATCAGGGTAATTATCGAATTCGAAAATCCCCCAAATCACAGGGCGTGTCGACCGTAGAGGCTGGCTATCTCGCCCTGAGCGTTTTGGAAGGGGACGCTGATAAATTCGCCCCGTTGCTCGAAGCGTTCAACCAGATGATCGAGTTCCAGATCCAGCAGATGCCAGCTGGGGTGTTTGAAAAAAACTATAGATCCTAGTTCCTGGATATGAGTTCCTAAGCCCTGGACTCTACCTCTAGGATCAAGGAACTAGGCTCCCGCACCTATCTTAGTCCCCCCCATGAAACCCAATGCCGCTGGCTAACGTTGGGTGGAACAAGGTACTGTATAGCCGCTGGGCAAAGCCATCGGTCATGCCTGAGATATAATCGGCGATGATCCGGTGGGCATTTTCTCCCTTGTCATTACTGTGGCGCCAGCGTTCACGGGTATTTTCCGGCAGCAAGCGTTCGGGATCCGACGCAAAGGCCTCGAATAACTCCATTACCAATTGTTGGCCTTTATACTCCAATAGCTGGATATCTGGCTTATGAACCACATATTGGCTGACGAATTGTTTGAGTACTTCCAGTACTTGCTCCATTGGCTCTGATAGCAAGGCATTCCACTGCAAAAGGGGATCTTCGAAGCTATCGATACCATTCTGGATCGTTGGGGCAATATGGATAGAGGTCAGTAGCGCATTGACCATCGCCCCAATAGCATCTTTGCGCTGGTGGTGGGTGCCAAACAATTGGTCACTTAATACCCCTATACGCTCTTCCAGCCAAGGCTCACCGCAATCGGCCAACTTGCTGGCAACCGCTTCTTGCCATTGCTCACGGGTGACAATTCCCATCACAATCGCATCTTCCAAGTCATGGACGCCGTAAGCAATGTCATCGGCCAGCTCCATGATAGAGCAGTCCAGTGATTTGAATTGGGTTTTCAAGTGCTCACTTGGCTTGGTTCGCTCACTGCGCATTTGGCTAAAGAGCTGGCGATCATGGTTAGATAATGGTGCCAATACCCAGTCAAAGGTCGTACTGTCATCATTGTAGATCCCCTTGGCTGGATACCAGTCCTTGGCCTTGAGGTGGCGGAAATGATGGACATCTGCAGGCAGCTCTGTCGCCCGGGTATGGCTAATAAAAGCGGGGTATTTCAGTAGCCCGAGCAAGGTTCGCCGTGACAGGTTCATACCGAACTGTTCGGTATACGGTTCGAGCAGGGTGACGATCCTAAACGTCTGGGCATTGCCCTCGAACCCACCGTGCTCTCGCATCATGTAGTTAAGGGCGACTTCACCGCCGTGTCCGAAAGGCGGATGACCGATATCATGGGCAAGGCAAAGGCTTTCCATCAGGCTATTAGATGGAAGCAGTTCTCGAAACTTAGGCTGCTTGATCTTCAACTGGGCCACAATACCGGTGCCAATTTGTGAGGCTTCCAGTGAGTGGGTCAGGCGGGTACGGTAGAAGTCATGGTGACCAGCGCCGTGCACTTGGGTTTTCGCTTGTAAACGACGAAACGCGGCGGAATGAAGGATCCTTGCTCGGTCACGCTGGTAAGCCGAGCGGTGGTCGTTGCGCCGCATTTTTTGCTCATTGCTCTTGCGTGCTTCCCACTGTTGGTTAAATTCAGGAGAGAGGGAGATAACTGTCATTAGCTGATCTCATCAAGGGTTAAGTTAAAGCTGTCGACAAACGTCTTCAGGAAATACTCCATTTCTGGGGTCGTTCGGTTATGCAAGGTTTGCTCAAGGTTATTCTTGGCCGAGGTAAATTCATGGTTCCCCGCATTGAGCTCTTCTAGGCATTTGAGGTAGGCACACAGGCTGTCGGCTTGCTTGACGATAGCATAGTCATCTTTGTCTACCTGATGACTATCGAGTAGTGGGGCGTAGTCATCACGGAATTCCTCGGGCAGCATAGACAGTAACTTCTTCTCGGCTGCGAGCTCTATCTTTTTATATTCCTCGGCAATAGCCGGATTGTAGTACTTGATGGGGGTGGGCATATCGCCAGTCAACACTTCACTACAGTCGTGGAACATTGCCAGCAATGCTATTCGCTCAGGGTTGGTGTTGCCGCTGAATTTACGGTTTTTGATCAAAGCGAGGGCATGGGCGACAAAAGCGACCTGAAGGCTGTGCTCTGAGATGTTTTCGGTTTCGACACTGCGCATCAACGGCCAGCGTTGGATCAGTTTCATTCGGGCAAGATGAGCAAAAAAATGGCTTTGTTTCATAGCGATACTTCTTGGCAGTGAGGACAGGGAACAAAATCAGATATGTTTTAAAGGTAACAGAATTTACCGCGAAGCAAACGATAATAAATAGGAAAGAGAAGCTACTTGGGTATAGATTGCCAAAAGCCCCTCACTGAGGGGCCTTAAATTATTTTGCTCTATCGATTACTGACGGTAACCGTGTAGGAAACGCTCCAAACGTCCCATCGCCATTTCTAAGTCATCGACTCGTGGCAAGGTAACAATGCGGAAATGATCCGGTTGCTTCCAGTTGAAGCCGGTACCGTGGACAACCAGCACTTTTTCTTGCTGGAGGAAGTCCAAGGCGAAGCGCTGGTCATCGATAATGTTGAATTTCTTTTGATCCAGTTTCGGGAACAGGTACAAAGCCCCTTTTGGCTTCACACAGGACACGCCCGGGATCGATGTTAACAGGTCATAGGCACGATCACGTTGCTCCAACAAACGGCCGCCCGGCAGGATCAGTTCATTGATACTCTGGTAACCTCCCAGCGCGGTTTGGATGGCATGCTGCATCGGCACATTGGCACACAAGCGCATCGACGAGAGCATCTCGAGCCCTTCGATATAGCGTTTAGCCAAGTGCTTAGGGCCGGACAAGACCATCCACCCGGCACGGAAGCCACATACCCGGTATGACTTGGATAGACCGTTGAAGGTCACACAGAAGACGTCTTCGGCAAGCGGTGCAATCGAGGTGTGTTGGGCACCTTCGTATAAGATCTTGTCATAGATCTCATCGGCGAAAATGATCAGCTTATGCTGGCGGGCTATTTCTACCACTTCCAGTAGGAAGTCCCGGCTGTATACTGCTCCTGTCGGGTTATTCGGGTTGATCAGCACAATCCCACGGGTGTTTGGGGTGATTTTGCTGCGGATATCGTCGAGATCTGGATACCAGTCGGATTGCTCGTCACAGGTATAGTGCACGGCTTTGCCGCCAGATAGCGAGACTGCGGCAGTCCACAGCGGATAATCCGGTGATGGAACCAGCATTTCGTCATTGTTGTTGAGCAACGCTTGCATCGCCATCACAATCAATTCGGATACACCGTTGCCGATGTAGACATCTTCCACATCCAGATCTAGCATTCCGCGTTTTTGGTAATGCTGGACTACCGCTTTTCGGGCCGAGTAGATACCCTTGGAATCACAGTAGCCTTGAGATGTTGGCAGGTTACGGATCACGTCCACCAGAATTTCATCAGGGGCATCAAAACCGAACGGCGCAGGGTTGCCGATATTAAGTTTGAGTATTTTGTGCCCTTCCTCTTCCATGCGTTTTGCATGCTTCAGAACGGGACCTCGAATGTCGTAGCAGACATTATTGAGTTTTGATGACATCCCGATGTTTTGCATTAGTGGTGGTATCCTGTTTCAAGCCGTTAATTACAACAAATTACACTATAAAACCTTAATAAATAAACACCCAGCAGGAATAAGTAGCGTAAAATAGTGGTTTGTATAATTAAATTCTAACTTGTCAGGTTGGATCCACTGGCTGGGTGACAAAACAGCGGGGATTTACCTCTTTGAGTAGAATAAAATATTACAATGCAGGGAATTGCTGGAGATTTCAGCAAAAAGTGGTGCTATTTGAGTCGGAATTGTCGAATTTGACGGCAAAATAATATCTTGTTAGTCCGTTATCGGCACGGCTTGGTAATTATGGGGCTGAAGCATTAAGTTGTGATGAGATATGAAGATTCATGTTGAGTCATTACTTTATTAGTCAGAATGGGAGTTCTGGGGTAGAATGCGAACATTCGGTATGTGGTCTATTGCTTCCAGCTGTATGACTTGCTGGGGGACCACATATAGGGCGAAAGATGCTAATTGATTAGCCATTTACCATCAGCCAGGGATGAGCCAATTTTGTGCTTGAGAGCTGAGTGAGGTTACCTTGACCGCGTTACAAAAAGCCGTTGAGTTACTACTTGAAAAAATTCGACAATCCACGCCAACAACTCAACGAATCACGGTAAAGCTGGATCTGCCAGCCAATACCGATCTGATTGATTGGATGGAATCCCAACCCCTGTTTCCTAAGTTCTACTGGCAATCCCGTGATTGTCGCGAGGAAGTAGTGGCGCTCGGGCAAATTAAAACATTTACCGATCCTAAAGCTGCCGAGAAAATCTTGGCAGATGATCAGCGTATTTGGGGAGGCCGCTCATTTGATGGTCGCACCCAGCGTAACAGACGATGCATGCCTTCTTTCTTCTTCCTGCCGGTATTGGAAATCTTCCGTTTGGACGGTGGTTGGAATGTTGCGGTAAACCTGTCTACCGAGAGCCAAGCCAAAGTGGGTGAGGCTTTGACCCAGCTAACGCTTGATACGGTTGAGGTCCCGCAGATCACCAGCAAGATATTAGGCCGGACATATAGTCCGGACTTCGCGGGTTGGTCACAGATGATAGGCAGCGCCCTCGATGCAATCTCCCAGAAAGTGTTCGAGAAGGTGGTCTTGGCGCGTAAAACGACCCTGACCCTCGATACGCCTGTCTCTCCGGCCCAGCTGCTAAAAGCGAGCCGTGACAGTAACCATAACAGCTTCCATTTCATGATGGCACTCGATGCGAAGCATTGCTTTGTCGGCTCGACGCCTGAGCGGTTGTTCCTGCGCCAAGAGCAAGATCTGCTTACCGAGGCGTTGGCAGGCACTATCGGCCGTGGTGTAGACATGGCGGAAGATAATCGCTTGGCACAATGGCTGCTTGATGACAACAAGAACCGTTATGAAAACCGCTTGGTGGTTGATGATATCGTTGACCGTCTGGTCCCTCGTTGTATCAGCATGAATGTGGCTCAGACGCCGGAGCTTATCCGCCTGCGTAAAGTCCAGCATCTCAAGCGGGGGATCGATGCCCAGCTTAATGACGGCGTTGAAAACTCTGAATTGCTCGATAGCCTACAGCCTACGGCGGCCATTGCAGGTTTGCCGAGGGATAAAGCGTTGGATTTTATCAGCGAGCATGAACCCTTTGCCCGCGGCTGGTACAGTGGTGCGGTCGGTTTTCTGGGCGCGCGCCGCAGCGAATTTTGTGTCGCTATCCGTAGTGCGTTGATTATGGGTGATGAACTACATCTGTTTGCCGGAGCCGGTATTGTTCCTGGATCGACCGCAGACAGTGAGTGGAAAGAGCTGGATCGTAAAACATCGACTCTTTGCAGTTTGCTGGCCAGTGATGAGCCTGATTGGGAGCGCCAGACGGCATGAGCAATGGGGTTTTGACAAGAGCTGCCTTGAACCAGTTGTGGGCAGGGCTGATGCTCGAAGAGTTAGTACGCCATGGGGTAAAGCATATCTGTATTGCCCCTGGCTCTCGCTCTACACCGCTAACACTGGCAGCCGCAAAAAACGGCAAACTGGCAATTCATACTCATTTTGACGAGCGTGGCTTGGGTTTTCTGGCTCTTGGTCTTGCCAAAGCAACCAATGAGCCTGTAGCAGTAGTGGTAACATCCGGTACCGCCGTGGCCAACCTGCTACCTTCAGTCGCAGAAAGTGGCCTGACTGGGGAAAAGCTAGTGTTGCTCACCTCAGATCGCCCGGTTGAACTCATTGACTGCGGTGCCAACCAAGCGATTCGTCAACATGGTATTTTCTCAACCCATGTCTCCGCGTTTGAAGATATTCCGTCGCCCACTCAGGACATCAGTCCGGCATGGCTGCTATCTACTGTAGATAAAGCTATGTACCAGCAGGCACAGCGTGGTGGTGCGATACATTTCAATTGCCACTATCCTGAGCCGCTATATGGTGAGGAGTGCGATTTTTCCGACTACCTCCGTCCGGTTCAATATTGGCAAGAGAGCCATTCGCGTTTTACCCAGTATGTGGATGCCGAGCGAAACAGCGTTGCTCTCGATGCTGAGCAGTGGCAAGCAATGCAAGGTAAGAAAGGGATCGTGATTGTCGGCCGAGTGGCTCCGGATGAATTCGCCGCTGTGAGTGCGCTGGCACAGGCGCTTGGCTGGCCGTTGTTAGCCGACCCACAAGCGGGGGGGAGCAGTGATTGGGCAGGGTTCGATGTCTGGTTGCAAAACGAGGCATGCCGTCAGTATTTGCTGCAAGCGGACAGTATTATTCAGTTTGGCGGTCGTCTGGTGTCCAAGCGATTGGGACAGTGTATTAGCGCCAAGCACTGGCAGGATTATTGGTTGGTGGATCCATTGGCAGTCGCACTTGATCCAAGCTTTGCGGCAACGAGTCGAATCCAAGCCAACATTACTGATTTTTCGAATTTACTGACGGAGCACACCGCCAGTGTGGTGAGTAGCGGTTGGGCTGATAACCTTAAAGGGGCTTCAAGCCTTTGCCTTAGCACTATCCAAAACAATTACATGGCGCTGAATGAAGTAAGTTTGGCGGCCAATATGATGGATTGGGTTGTCCAAGACACGACTCTGTTCTTGGGCAATAGCCTGATTGTCCGCTTATTGGATATGTGCGGTCGTATGCCTCAAAGTGCGACGTTTGCCAACCGCGGAGCATCGGGTATCGATGGCTTGATAGCCACTGCCGCCGGTGTGCAGCGTGCGGGTGAGCAGCCAATGCTTTGTGTGCTGGGTGATACCTCGCTGCTTTATGACCTCAATTCACTGGCCTTGCTGAAAGACATCGAGCAACCGGTGGTTGTCTTGGTGACTAACAACGACGGTGGGGCGATCTTTGATTTGCTACCGGTGCCGGATACTCAGAAAGACAGCTTATACCGCATGCCCCATGGCCTAAGCTTTACTCATGCTGCAGATATGTTTGGGTTGGAGTATGCCTGCCCGACTACTCTGGATGACGCTAAAATGGCCATCAAAAATGGCTTAGCAACTGCTGGAGCGACACTGGTTGAAGTTCAGACTCCAGCAGGGGAGAGTGGCGACTTGCTGCGCGAGATGTTTAGCGAGATCAAGCATGCGACTTTACTCTGAAACATTTTCTTCTGTTTCGCCTTACTCCATCCCTCAAGTCGACCAGACTCCACCGACCCTGGTGTTTCTGCATGGCTTGCTGGGTTCAGGCCGAGATTGGTTGCAGGTCATCAATCAACTGAGCGGGCAGTATCCCTGCCTGACCGTTGATTTACCCGGTCATGGTCATAGCCGATTAGTCCAAGCTGACGGCTTTGCACAAACCAGCCAATGGCTAACTGATACCTTGGTCACCCGTGGGGTGAAACACTATATCCTGATTGGCTATTCACTCGGCGCGAGGGTGGCGATGTACCATGCCTGTCATCAAGGTGTTGAACAGAAAGTAAAACTGTCCGGCTTGGTTTTGGAAGGGGGGCATTTCGGGCTACCGCAAAGTGAGCGGGCCGCAAGGCAGGACAATGATCAGCGGTGGGCGCAGCGATTTGCTTCTCAGCCCATTGCTGATGTGCTGAGCGATTGGTACCAGCAACCGGTATTTTCATTACTGAATCATGACCAAAGACAAGGTTTTATCGCCAAGCGCAGTGATAATCTTGGCTCTTCTATAGCACATATGCTACTGGCTACATCGTTAGCCAAACAACCTCTCCTGCAGTCTCAGTTAACCGGGTTAACTATACCTGTGCATTATCTTTGCGGAGAGAAAGACCAAAAGTTTACGCGTCTGGCCGAAGGCTCCGACTTATCTTATCAGGTGATTGAAGACGCAGGCCATAATGTTCATGTTGAGCAGCCATACGCTTTTGCCAGAGCAGTAGACGATTTTATTTTAAGTACATTATTTTAAGCACATTCTTTTAAGAATAAGGCAGATGGAGTTTTATGATGCGTAGCGCGAAACTATACCAATACCAGCTTCCTATGGACTCCGGTGTGATCCTGCGTACCCAGCGGTTAGTTAACCGTGAGGGTTGGGTTGTCGAACTGCAAGACGGCGATCAAAAAGGCTACGGTGAAATTGCGCCATTGCCTGAGTTCAGCCAAGAGAGTGCAGAGCAAGCTGGTGAGCAGGCACAAGCATTGTTGGATCAGTGGGTAGCAGGTCAAGCTATCGATTTAGAAAAAGCGCTTCCATCTGTTGCGTTTGGTCTGAGCATGGCAGAACTTGAACTTCAAGGCGGTTTGCCACAAGTCGGTAACTATACAGTTGCTCCGCTTTGTTCGGGTGATCCCGATGATCTGGTTATTGCATTGAATGACATGCCGGGCGAGAAAGTGGCCAAAATCAAAGTAGGCATGTACGAAGCGGTGCGTGATGGCATGGTCGCTAATATGTTTATCGACTCTATTCCAGGGATCCGCCTGCGTTT
Organism: Photobacterium sp. DNB22_13_2; assembly: GCF_052873915.1. NCBI lineage: Bacteria > Pseudomonadati > Pseudomonadota > Gammaproteobacteria > Vibrionales > Vibrionaceae > Photobacterium > Photobacterium sp. DNB22_13_2. Next base: position 397,021 of record NZ_JBNNXU010000003.1, on the reverse strand, counting down.
GGATGCCAACCGCCAGTGGACACCACTGAAAGCCCAGCAGTTTGCTAAGTACGTGAAACCGGAGAATCGCGGCAGTATCGCTTTTCTTGAAGAGCCTTGCCAGTTGCCAGCCGACAGCTTGGCCTTTGCTCAGGAAACCGGGATTAATATTGCCTGGGATGAAACCGTGCGTGATGAAGGCTTCGAGGTAAAAGCAGAGCCGGGTGTGGTGGCGATTGTGATTAAGCCTACATTGGTCGGTAGTGTACAGCGTTGTATCGAACTGGTTAAACAGGCGAATGAACAAGGTTTGACTGCTGTGATCAGCTCAAGCATGGAAACCAGCCTTGGCTTGAACCAGCTAGCCCGTTTTGCTGAATGGCAGACTCCGGATGTGATCCCTGGTCTTGATACCATGCAGTTGTTCCTCAGCCAGCTGGAAACACCGTGGCCGCAGTGTGAGTTGCCGCTGAAAACCTTGGCTGAGCTGGATTTGGCATGGTCGAAGTAAGAAATAGTGTTCATGTGGAAGCCGTCGCGGACGTGACGTTTTCCACTTGGCCATGGCAACATTGGGCAAAAGAGCGGCCGTCAGCGGTCGCTCTCTCATTTGGCGAGCAACAATTCAGCTGGACTGAACTGGCTGAGCGAACCGATGAATATGCACAAGGCTTGGTAGAGCAGGGGCTGAAACGTGATCAGCTGGTTGCCGTCGTTGCGCCTAATTCAGTATCTGTGATCTGGTTGTTGTTAGCCATCTTGCGAACCGGGGCGCGCTATGTTGGGCTAAACCCACGCTTGAGCCAGCAGGAGCTATCTAACCAACTGGCACAACTTGAGTGTGACTTTGTTTGGTATCCGGCTAAATCGGGTATTGCGTTGGACCGTGTCCAAGGCTGTGAACCGGACAGTAAACAAGCGTTACCACCGCGCTTACAGCTGCTGCCACCGCAAACGCCGCGTATGGTGCCGGTTACTTGGCAAGCTTCTCGTGCCGCTACCATGACCATGACCTCAGGATCGACAGGTAACCCTAAAGCTGTAGTGCATAATGCGCAAAGTCATTTGGCTAGCGCAGCAGGTTTGCTGCAATGGATGTCGTTTGATGCTGAGGATAGCTGGCTGTTGTCACTGCCGCTATTTCATATATCAGGTCTGGCGATTGTCTGGCGTTGGCTATATCGCGGCGCGCAATTGACCGTTGAGCCATCGCAGGATTTGGATGTGGCGCTCAGCAAGGTTACCCATGCTTCATTGGTACCGACACAGCTTCAGAGAGTGCTGGACAGTAATAGTGCCGTGGTATCAACATTGAAGCGAGTACTGCTTGGCGGGGCGGTGATCCCGATCAGCCTGACCGAGCGTGCGAAACAAGCTGGTATCGAGTGCTGGTGTGGCTATGGTATGACTGAAATGGCCTCGACGGTCACGGCTAAGCCTGCTGATGGCAGTGCGGGTGTCGGTTCAGTATTGCCAAATCGTGAGCTAACGCTTAAAGATGGCGAAGTGTTTGTTAAAGGGAAGACCTTGGGAATGGGGTATTACCGTAATCGCACTATCTTTCCTTTTTCAGATCAAGAATGGTTTGCGACTAAAGATTTGGCCGATTGGCATGACGAAGAACTGTTTATCCGTGGCCGCAAGGACAATATGTTCATTTCTGGCGGTGAGAACATTCAGCCGGAAGAAATCGAGAAAGTGCTACTGGCATATTCAGGTGTGTGTCAGGCCTTTGTGTTGCCTGTTGATGATGCGGAATATGGACAGCGTCCAGTTGCGATAGTTGCAACCTCTTGTGAACTTGAAGAGCCACAGGTATCGGAGCTTGCTGATTATATGAAACAGCAAGTGACTAGCTTTCGTCGCCCGGTGAAGTACCTGCCTCTACCTTCGCACCTTAGTGCTGGCGGTATTAAAATATCCCGCAAACAATTGGCGCTGTGGTTGGCTGAACAAACCTAATACCAATCTGGATAAATAGTTGGACAAATATTTATGTAGATTGGTATAAGCCCTTCAAATTAAAAAGGCCCGCAGTAAACACTTCGGGCCTTATTCTGTTCGCTTATTTATAGGTTCTAGGGGTTTTACCTGTTATCCCCACGCAGAGTCAGTACTTCTTCCCTAAGGTGGACACTGTTAGTCTCTTCAGGTGAAATAGGCTCACCCGCAACAATCGTCACTTTTGACCAGAAGCGCTTGGGTACTTTCAACAAAGCCCGGCCGCCTTCTCGGCTAAAAATACTTCCCCACAAACCCTGGATAGCTACAGGTATTACCGGAACTGGAGAGCGCTTGATAATAAGATCAATCCCCCGCATGAAAGGCCCCATTTCGCCATCATAGGTTAATTGGCCTTCGGGAAAGACACAGACCACATCACCACGTTCAAGCTGCTTGCTGACATCGACAAAGGCTTTCATGACCGATCTTCTATCCGTTGCATCAATTGGCACCACTTTACAGGCACGGCAAAAGGCGCGGATCATCGGCAAGTTATAAATGTCCCTATCCATCAAAAAGCGGATAGGGCGCGGACAAGCGCCGGCTAGCAGCAGCGCATCCATATAACTCACATGGTTGCATACAATCAGCGCGCCGCCTTTTTCTGGAATATTGGTGAGGTTTTTATGGGTCACCCGGTACATGGTGTGGCTGACAAGCCAGACGATAAAGCGCCAGAAGAAATCCGGAGCCTGAATATAAATGTAGACCACCACGATAAGGTTTAGCACCGAGAGGATCAGGAAGAACTGAGGTATGGTGAACTCCAGTACCGACAGCACCACAATCCCACTGATTGCACTGGTAACCATGAAAATGGCATTCCAGATATTGTTGGCTGCAATAACCTGAGCCCGCTCTGTTTCTTTGGCTCGATGCTGCATCATGGCATACAGTGGTACGATGAAGATCCCACCCGATACCCCAAGCATGGTTAAGCATACAAACACACTTAGCAGTTGTGGATCTGTCACAAACGCGATAATGGACTGGGTCTCTGGCAACGAACTGGGTGTACTGAACATCAGTCCTGCACCAAACAGGGTTATCCCCATGCTACCTAGAGGTACGATACCCGGCTCGATGCGATGGCCCGACATGCGATCACACAGCAGCGAACCGACAGCGATGCCAACTGAAAATAGTGTCAGCAGGAAAGAGACCGAGGCGGCATTTCCCCCCAAGTACAGCTTGGCAAAGTTCGGAAACTGTGTCAGGTAGCTGGCACCAAGGAACCAGAACCAGCTAATCCCCATAATACATTGGAAAACGGTTTTATCTTTGCGGGCAATCGCCAAGGTCTTACGGGTCTGGCGTACCGGTTGCCATTTGAATTTCAGATCCGGATTTCTCGGTTTAGTCGAGGGGATCCCTTGTGAACACAAATAGCCAATAATCGCAAAGCTAACCACACTGATTGCGGCGATATAGGTTGCCTGCTCTTCATTGGCAATGACGCCGGCGAGCAAGGTACCAATAAGGATAGCAAGGAAGGTTCCGGTTTCGACCAAGGCGTTACCCGATACCAGCTCTTCTTTTTTCAGCTGCTCGGGAAGCAGAGCATACTTGGCGGGACCGAAAAATGCTGACTGGGTACCCATCAGGAACAGCAAGATCAGCAACATTAGGTAGTTTTCGCTGATAAAGGCAAAAGCTGCCAGCGACATAATGACAATTTCAGCCATTTTCACCACCCGCATGATAGTGGCCTTGTCGTACTTATCGGTGATCACACCAGCGGTCGCGGAGAATAGGAAAAAAGGCAAAATGAATAAGCCCGCAGCCAAGTTGATGATTAGATCGCTATCTACCGGCAAGGTGCCAGGTGCCGCAAAAGCAATCAGGATAAGCAAAACATTTTTGTAGATGTTGTCGTTGAAGGCTCCGAAGGCCTGCGTAAGGAAGTAGGGCAGAAAACGCCGCTGGGTTAGAAGTCGAGACTGATCTGACATGAATACTTTAGCCTGAGTTCGAATTGATCATCGAAAGTAATCACCGCAGGTATTGCGGGTTGAAAAATGACGTTATCACTTGTTGACATGAGAGTATAGATATCTGGCCTCAAACAAGGCCAGATATGGCATAATTATGCGTCGTTAATTAACCTTTCCAAGCATTGAGGTAAGTGCTTAGTAGGTTATTAATCAATGCCTTGCCATCGACAGGTACTGAAGTGAACAGCTTGTCATCAACGGATAGCAAGGTGATCCCGTGAACGCCAGACCAGATAACACGGCTTGCCTCAAGGGTTTCATCGCTGCTGAGCTGAGGGTTGATTTGTTGGATCAGGGTTTCTAGCATACCTGTCATGTTGTTGATTCGTTCCGACTGCCACTCAGGCAGCTCTTCACCGTTCATGGTGTGTTGGAAAATCAACTGCCAGCGGTATGGGTTTCGCGAGGCAAAGTCAAGGTAACAAAAGGCAAGGCGCTTTAGGGCATCTTCCGCTGATGAGGCTTCTTTCATTTCTGCTTCTGCTTCTGCGAACAACTCATCAAGAGTCTGAGCAACAGCGTGTAGCAGTAGCAGGTTGTAGTTGCCGAACACGTTAACCAAAGTACTTGGTACATAGCCAATCATCGCTGCAACTTTGCGCAGGCTAAGTTCATGGTGAGGGTGCTGGGCGAGAAAGTTTTTGACTTGCTCCAGTGTCATACTTACCAACTCTTCGCGAGTATGGTCGTTTCGTCTTGCCATCGAAGTTACTCTTAATCGAATAAGTCTTATTTTGCTTAATTGTAATATGCCCAACTAAAGAGGGTATGATGCAAAATAAGTTTTTTTGCAGAAAGGCAAAAAATAATTAGAACATTGTTCGATATTCTAGTGTTAACCACAAGAATAGGTCAAGTCTCTTATCTTTCTCGATAACTATTTCTAACAATTACTTGGTGAGTTGTGAGCCTAGTCATGGCTAATGCCAGCACTTTTCTGAATGCTGGCATCATTATTGACGACTTTGGAAGCGTAGTTAAGCCCGGCGCCGCTCTTGGTTTTGAATCGAGACTTGATCGTTGAGGGTCCAGAAGTCGACTAAGATGCCAATTAGGAAAAAACCGAAGGTACAAAGGTACAAAATACCGGTGAGCCATTTCCCCATGTACATTCGATGCAACCCAAACACGCCAAGGAACGTCAACAGTAGCCAGGTAACGGTATAATCGATCTCTCCGCCCTGAAAACGCATGTCAGCTTCCCTGTCCATTGAAGGGATCAGGAACAGGTCAATTAACCACCCAATGCCGCACAGTCCCAGCGTGAAAAACCAAATAGTGCCAGTGACCGGTTTGCCGTAGTAAAAGCGGTGGGCACCAGTAAAACCGAAAATCCACAATAGATATCCGATCAGTTTGCTATGAGTATCTTGCATATATGAACCCGCCTAGATAAATATTATTAACACTTTGAAGTTATTAAGGTTAAATCCTTACCCAGTCTAGCATGACACAGTAAAATTTCATCGATACTAAATATTAGTAACAATTTGCTTGTGCGGTTTGGTTGACATTCAGTTGAAGCGGTTTACGATGCAATCTCTAATATGAGGCAAAGGTAATTCACTCAAATGAAACGCATCTTCACAATATTTGCTCTGATAATAACGGTCGCGTTTGTCGCTCCGCAGGTTGAGGCAAAGAAATTTGGTGGCGGTAAATCATTTGGCAAAAGCTTTAAAACTGCGCCAGTGAAAAAGCAGCAACCGCAACAAACGGACACCCTGAGACAGCAGCAGCAACCAGGTGCTAATCAGGCAGCAAAATCAAGCAAAAAAGGACTGATGGGCGGCCTGATGGGCGGACTATTGGCGGGTGGGTTACTTGCAGCCTTCTTTGGCGGTGCGTTTGAAGGTATCCAGTTTATGGATATTTTGATCATGGGCTTGATTGCCTATGTTATCCTCAAATTATTCAAAACCATGCGCAGCGCGAAATCGACCCCGATGGGTCACCGCGAAGCGTATTCTGGTAACTCCCCGCGTCAGCCGCAGCAACCGAACCAGTTCCGCCAGCAGGCGAACCAGGGTGGTCAAGGTGGCATGGCACAGGACGAGTACGTATCAACCGATAGCGATGTACCATTCAATCTGCCTCCGGGCTTTAATATGAATGCATTCCTAAACGGTTCTCGTGAGCACTACCGTACGATCCAAGGTGCGTGGAATCATAATGAGCTAGATAAGATCCGCGAGTATGTCAGCCCGGCATTGCTTGATGATCTGATTGCCGAGCGTGCCAAGCTAGACGGCGAACAGCATACCGAAGTGATGTATGTGGATGCTGAGTTGGTTCGTGCTGACTACGATGCGAATATCGCGCAGCTGAGTATTAAATTCTCTGGCCGTTACAAAGATGGTCAGGAAGGTGTTGAAGAGGATATTACTGATATCTGGCACCTTGAACGTGACCTGCGGGCACCAAATGCCCCTTGGCTAATCGTTGGTATTCAAGCATAACGGTTAAGCGCAAGAATTAATAAACCGCCCTTCTGGGCGGTTTTTTTATAACAAAAATATGATCTTGCTCGCTTTCGTGATGTCACTGAATTGATCTCAACACCTACTAAAATTCTGCCAAGCCGCTAGTATTATTGTTAGGTTAATTCAGTAAGAGAGAAAAGCATGCCGTACAATGCCGATTTAGTTCATGAGATGAACTTGCTAGTGAAATTCCCAATGCACAGTGATTTGGAGGGGATAAAAGTACGCAGTGATGCCATGCCTGAGCTGGTGCAAGCTGCACAGCGGTTGTATGCAAAAGGGTTGGTTACACAGGAAGATGGCGGTTACCTCACTCACTCAGGACACCAGGCCGTTGAGCACGCCAAGTCTGTTTTGCGTATCTTAACCGGTAAGATTGCGGTTTAGGTCAGACTTTCCAATTCGGTAATATTATCCAATGCCTGCTTGTTACTACTCCCACACAGTGACGGGCAGGCTTTAAATTGATGACAGACAGCAGGACGTTCTGGCTTGCCGAAAATCTTGCACAGGTTGTTATCATTGAGCTGAATGCAGCGAACGCCCGCTGGTTTACCTTTTGGCATACCGGGGATCGGCGAAGAAATACTTGGTGCAATACAGCACGCTCCACAGCCTAATCGACACTCCATCACTTACCACTCATCTACACTAAATATAAAGGTTGCGCACGTTACCACTCTCTCCGCTAGGGATCAAAAAAATGTAGCTTTATCGGCTATGGATAGGAGTGATTCTTATTACATGATGATATTGGCGCTAAAGGGGCGGAAGTACTTGCACTTTGTGGGTGTGAAAGCTATAAAACCGCCTATCATGATAGGCCTTGACTAGTCGCAAGGTGAGAGCAACAGAAGGCAAAGTGATGACGCACTATTGGCAAGAGAAAGATTTGAAGGAAATGACCGACCAGGAGTGGGAAGCGCTCTGTGACGGCTGCGGTAAATGCTGCCTGCACAAACTGATCGATGATGATACCGATGAAATCTACTACACCAATGTTGCCTGTAGCTTGCTGGACAACAAGACCTGCTCTTGTAAAGACTACCCAAACCGCTTTGAATCCGGTGAAGAGTGCCTTAAGCTGACCCGTGACCGCATCGACGAGTTCGTCTGGCTGCCGGAAACGTGTGCCTACCGCTTGCTGGCTGAAGGCAAAGCACTGCCTGAATGGCACCCATTGCTCACTGGCTCGAAAGATGCCATGCATGCGGCTAATGAGTCGGTGCGTGATACCGTGGTGTACGAGATTGATGTTATCGATTGGGAAGACCACATTTTGAATCATCCTAATCGCTAATTTCAGCCGTTTTGTACCTTCCCTCTTTAATTGTTATTGAGACTCAAGAGGGGAGGTGAAGAGCTTGTTTACCCCTCCTTCCTTGATTGAAAGCACCCTAAGCCTTATAACTTCAAGCCTTCATATATATTTTCTTTTACCATCAAACTCTTGAAAAAATTGTCTGCATATGGATACTTACTCGAAATGATGATGTAGGGTAAGTGCAATGAGTGCTCTGAGGCGGGCATACAAGCCAAGAATTCCGATGCCAAGCCACCAGTGCTCAATGGTCAACCGTGAGACACTGCCGCGGGAGTGTGGGGTGTACGCCATTTCGCAGGGGTTCGAGTGCCTGCTGGTGGGGAGTGCGACTGATGTGGGGAAAGCACTGCAATCTCTGCATAAGGTGGGTGATGTCCAGATCACCCATGGCTGTACAGCACAGTTCTGGCGTTGCAGATCAGAGCACCGGCAGGCAATGGAACTGTCGTTTATCTATTCGATGGATCCCAAGTTCAATATCCACCTGCCGGATGACTTCGTTAAAATCATGACTGACTACCTCAAGCCGGATTCGAGTTTGGCGGTAGAAGATATCGAACGTTTCTTCCAGCATTTTCAAGCCAACCGGGCGTACAAAGTGCATGAGCAGGAAGAGCGCCATCGTAAGAAAGAAGTAACCCGGCTTGCCTATTTGGCGGCGTTTAGCAAGCTAAGCGATGACGAGCTGGATACGGTTCAGGATGCATTGGATCAGATCCGGCGCGAACGCAGGGTGTGAGCCCTAGCGAGTTGAATACTTGATTAAGTACTCATCCAGAATGGTAATTTAGTCCAAAACAGAAAAAGCCAGCATATTCATATATTGCTGGCTTTTTTGTATTTGGATACCGATGGAAATCAGGCTGCGATATCGGCGTAGCTGCGCTGGAGAATATCAATAATAGGGGCCGCTTTGTTGTGCTTGCGGATATCGGCAAATAGCTCTTTGGCCTGCGGGTACTCCTGACGTAGGTAGGCAAACCACTGTTTGATCCGGTTCGGGTAATACAGCCCTTTATCCCCTTTGATTTCATAAGTCGAGTATTTCAGTAAGAGTTGAAGTACCGCTTCCCAGCGCATGTGATCTTCATTGTATTTCATTACATTGCCAAGGTTTGGCAGGTTAATCGCACCACGGCAAACCATCAGGGCATCACTACCGGTAGTCTTCATGCAGCGCTGGCCATCCTGATAATTCCAGATCTCGCCATTGGCAATGATTGGCGTGGTGATTTTTTCTTTTAGCTGGTGGATGTAATCCCACTTAATCGTCTCTGCCTTGTAGCCATCGGTTTTGGTACGGGCATGGACTGCAATCTCATCGGCACCAGCTTGAGCCACGGCATCGGCAATTTCAAAGCAATGGCTAGGATCATCCCAGCCCAAACGGACTTTGGCCGTGACAGGAAAGCGGGGATCGGTTGCGGCACGTACAGCTTTGACAATGCCGTACATCAAGTCCGGGTCTTGGAGCAGCACAGCTCCGCCACGGCTTTTATTGACCGACTTGGCCGGGCAGCCGAAGTTGATATCAATACCGGGGGAGCCAAGTGAAACGGCGCGGTGGGCATTTTCAGCCAGCCAGTTTGGGTCCTGCCCCAACAGTTGGACACGAACCGGCGTACCCGAGACGGTTTTTCCGCCTTGATGTAACTCGGGGCACAAGCGGTAGAAGACACTGTTTGGCAATAGCTGATCAACCACACGGATAAACTCCGTGACGCACAGATCATAATCATTGATGTCTGTCAGCATTTCCCGCATCAGGTGATCAAGAACACCTTCCATCGGGCCTAGAATTACTCGCATGTGATTTCTCTTTTGTGCCAATGTGCAAAAGTATAGGCGAGGGCTGATCCGATTTGTCAGCGCAGAGCCTGTTGGGAGCGAGATTCTAGTGGGTAATGGCCAGCTTGTCCAATTCCAGAATATGACTCAGCTTGAGGCAAGCATCCGGCCCGAAAGAGTAAATACTTTCGGTAGTTCGTGCCTTTGGGCCTCTTGGGCAAGTGCTAACATTTTCTGGGCAACTTGTTCTGCAGGGATAGGGTCAAGGTTGGCGAGAGGGCCAACAGCCAGCGGGTGGAGCACATCGAAGATCCCTTGAACCAGCAGCTCGTCTTTTCTGGGTTTGCTGCGATCTCCCTTGAGTGGACCAGGACGGACAAAGATGCAGTGTTCAAAGCCCATTTTTACCAGCGCTTGCTCCATTTTCCCTTTGCAGCGAAGGTAGTGAGAGGGTGACCAAGGGCTGGCAAACAGGCTGGATATCACTACGATATGTCTGACGCCCAGCATCTTCATGGTTTTGGCGACGTTTTTGACCAGTTGGTAGTCCACCGCTTCCAGGGCTTTCTTGGTCCCTGCCTGTTTCTTGGTGGTGCCTAGACAGATAAACCCCACGGTGGGAGTTGGAGAGGAGTCTTCCCATTCGGTGATACGTAATTCGGGATGAATGATCTGACGAAGCTTGCTGCCGTGCAGGGGCAGTTCGCGCCGGGAGAGGGCGTAAACTGTCGCTATTTCCGATTGCTTGAGAAGAAGATGTAAGAGTTCATCACCGACCAACCCACTGCCGCCAGCGATGATTGCACTGCTACCTGTCATTTATTTCCACCATCCTGATGATAACTCCTTCTTTTTGCCACCAATTGCTGCAAAGTTCAACAGGTTTGTCTTTTTGTCGGCATTTTCCTGTTCTGGCGCAAAAAGCGATATGGCTAAGTAAACTCTGAATCCTGCAACTTGCTGTGACTTGGGTATATAATCAGCTCACGAAACAGACAACGAGAACCGACCATGACACAACTAATGACATTACCTGAAGCTTGGGAAGGAATGCCGGCAACTTTTATAGAAGGGGCCTTGCTAGCAGCCAATGCTAACCCAAAACCGCTAGCGCCAGAAACCTGGCTACCAGTACTGCTTACAGGTGGTGTTGACGAAGATGAGCCGGTTGCGCTGGGCCAAGATGACAAAATGGCGGTGTTAAACCATTTTGAACTGCAGTATCGCTATATCAAGGCTGGTGAGTATTTACTACCATCAGAGCTGAGTTTTGAACACTCTGGTGAACTAACTGAAGCGATGCAGCAATTTGCTCAAGGCTTTTTGGCTGTGTGGCCGCATATCGAACCTAGCTGGGCCGAGCAACCGCTGACTGACGGCACAATGCGAATGCTATCGGCATTGATCACAACCGTGATGCTGATGATGGATGAGCAAAATACCCTAGTTCAGATGCAAGAGGCCGGCATAACAGGAATGCCAGCACCTGCAGAACTGTATGCTCAGTTGCCGCTGATGTTATCTGAAGTCGTTATGGCGGCTGATGACCTTCAGCAGGGCAATGCTGCTAAAGCGGTGAACCCATATAAAGAGATAGGCCGAAACGATCCTTGCCTGTGCGGCAGTGGCAAAAAGTTCAAGCAATGCTGCGGTAAATAGTTTAATGGCATCTGATCTAAAGACAGTTAAGCCCGTTATTCTGGTGGTGGCTGGCGTGATAGAGAAGCAGGGTAAGTTTCTGCTCACTCAGCGTTATGAGCATGCTAGCCAAGGCGGCTTGTGGGAGTTTCCCGGTGGTAAGGTAGAGGCCGGGGAAAGTGATGCACAAGCACTGGAGCGTGAATTACACGAAGAGTTGGCAATTGAAACGACGACTGGAGAGTTCCTTGCCGACAGTGTGTTTGACTACGGTGATAAAGTCATTCATCTAAAAGGCTATTTGACTCATTGGGTATCCGGTGAACTGGTACTCCATAGTCATCAGGCTGCGACATGGGTTGAGCGTGATGAAATTAAGGACTTTACGCTCTGTCCGGCAGATTACCCTATCGTTGAGGTACTTCAATCACTGCCACTAGAGTGACAGTTTTAGAATCACGGCCCACAGCCTCAAGCCCTAGCTTTTGCTGGGGCTTTTTATTGAATCATCCATGGAGAACAGCGACTAAATATTCTCATCTACCCTAAAGATTTAACTGCTTATTATTGCAGCTTGGTTTGATTTTGTGTTGTTAGGGTGAATAAATGATTACCTTTTATGGTTTTTTCACTTGATATACGCAGCTTAAATTAGGAATATTTATCCAGGTGATTTACCACTCCAGTGGCTTGAATGTTATTTTTATATTTATACCCTATAAATCAATGAATTATGATTAAAGCCTGCCACTATAAATAATGTTATGAGTACTTTGCTATAGAGCTGAACTTCATTGGTATCTTTACCATAACTTCCAAAATCATAATCAAAACGGCCATTAATGCACTCCAATTACCCACTAAATGCTGTCTTTTGGGGGGTAGGAGAGGTGTTGATACAGGTTGTGGCACGCTAGATCTGCTTGAGTAGCTGATCGTGCCAAAGAGTGAGTCATAATTAGTTGTAAACTTACAAACAATAACGATCTTTGGTGGGTAATTCTTTAAATTTCCTGTTCTAATACGCACATCAACTGGGTTGTTGTCGTTTACCCAGTTCATCTAACTGCTCAGATTTCAATGTCTGGTTATATTTACTGTATTTTGAGGTTTTGTTATGTCTGTTAAAGGGCAATTTAACGTAAGAAGTGCTGCCGCCGATACTTTTGCGATGGTAATTTTTAGTTTTATTACAGGCATGATGATAGAAGTGTTCATTTCTGGAATGACATTTGAACAGTCACTTGCTTCAAGAACCTTGTCGATTCCGGTAAATATTGCGATAGCTTGGCCATATGGTGTTTTCCGCGACCTGATGATCCGACAAGGGATGAAACTGTCATCGTCTGGTTGGATGAAAGGACTATCTGATATGTTGGCCTACGTGATGTTCCAGTCGCCGGTTTATGCATGTATCTTGTTGGTCGTTGGAGCCGACATCGATCAGATCATAACAGCGGTTACTAGTAATGCTTTTGTTTCCGGTGCACTCGGCGTGGTTTATGGTCAATTTCTAGAAATGTGTCGCCGTATGTTCCGAGTACCTGGCTACTACCAGCAAGCGTAAAAGACACAAAGCCGCCACATATATTTGCCCCTGAAGGATAATGCCTTTAGGGGTTTTTCGTTTACGCCTACAAGATCTGCACATAGCTCCCTCGTTAACCATCCCAACATTCTCTTCGTGTCTAATATTTTTAGGCTACTTGTGCATATCTGCTTCTAAATTGCACGAAAGTGCTTGGATAAGCATTGAACAAGCTGTTTCTGATTGTAAGAACATATCTCTGAGTGTGATGCTCATGAAAGAGCTTAAAGTTGATTAACATCAAGGAAGTGTTCGTGGTAATGTTGGGTTGTTGCTTGTTTGTTATCCTTGCTTGGTGTTTTGTCTTTTTATTTTAAATAAAATCAATGTGTTATATTTGTAGTATTATAATATGTTAATTGTTTGCTGTGTTTTCACGGTTGGGATCTTTGATTTCATAAATGGTTGGACGGGGGCGAAAGTGAGCAGTTCAGGTTAAATTCAGTTACAGCCATAGGCATATTATTCATGATTTTATTGGCATAGTTACCTCAGTCAGTTCTGCAAGCAAAACTATAAAAAGTGGGGAAGTAAAATGATTGAGGTACATTGGTCGCTAGCAGCAATGTTAGGCGTTAGTCAGTTTGTCCTATGGTTGAAAATTGGTCTTTTTGGTCGCTTCTTTTCTTGGGTAGACCGCTGTTGCCAGGGCGTTGCAAGTAACATGATTCGCGTTCTCTACGTGCGGATGCGTCCGACCAGCAAGGCGGCCGTGGCACCTTCTGAGTTACCCTATATCTTGCGAGGTAAACCAGCCTCGATGCATTTAGGCAGCTATATCCAAATGCAAAATGACCGCGCTGCAGAACGAAACAAATAATTAGAAAAAAGCCCCGAAAGGGGCTTTTTTGATATTGGAGCAATCAAACCTACGATGTCGTTGTACGGCGACGCTTCATCTGTATTTCAAGCTGCGGGTTGGCTATTTGGATACCGTGTCGCTTGAACTTCTCTTTGATCCGGTTGTGTAAGTCATGGGTCAAACTTAGGCGGTGTGACGTTTCTGCCGCATAAGCTCTGACCTCGAAGTTCTGGCTATCAGCGGTTAGGGTCAGGAAGAAGACCTCAGGGGCTGGGTTATCCAGTACTAGGTCGCATTCATCTGCCGCTTCAAATAACAGTTTGGTAACCAAATCGGTATTGGCTGAGTAATTCACACTGATTGACAGGGTTACTCGGGTTATTGGATCTGACAGTGACCAGTTGATGAACTGCTCGGTGACAAAGGCCTTGTTTGGCACAATCACTTCCTTTCGGTCAAAATCGACAATCGTTGTGGCGCGGGTATTGATTTTGGCAATGATCCCAGTCAGATTGCGGATCGTGATGGTATCCCCGATACGAATTGGTCGTTCAAACAAGATGATCAGGCCAGAAATAAAGTTGGCAAAAATTTCCTGAAGGCCAAAGCCCAAACCGACACCAAGTGCAGCGACAAGCCATTGCATTTTGGACCAGTCAAATCCCACCAACCCTGAGCTAATCAGGATCCCCATGGTGATAGCGACATAGCGCGTCAAAGAGGTAATGGCATAACCTGTGCCCGGTGATAGATCCAGATGCTGGAGGATCAATAACTCCATGGCACCTGGTAGGTCTCGGGCAACGATGGCAGTCAGCCAAACGGCGAGAAGCCCCAGCAATACGCTACTGACCGAAATAGAGCTGAGTTCATCGATACCATCAATTTTGCTGGTTACATCCCACAGGGTCACATCACCAAGGTAGGATATTGCCTGATAGAAGTCGGCCCATACCGTAGAAAGGCAGGCTAAATAAATCAGTAGCAACAAAGAGCGTAGCAAGCGAAGTGACTGGGCACTGATTTTATCCAGATCCACTTCTGGCTCTTCGATTTCAATCTGCATTTCGTTGCTGCCAAAATGCTCTTCTTTATCCTCTTCTACCTCAGCGATCCGCTGGGCGATGATCTCTTGACGTTTGGCCTTGGCGCGCTCAAAAGCCAATCGCCGTTTTTGGATCAGCATCAACCGCTTGACGAGGTAGTAGATCAATATGGTGATCACCCCAATGACCGCCGAGAACTCCAGCTTGTGCATCACATCCTGCGATGAGGAAAGATAGCCTTTGAGTGCGGTGTAATTCAGCCCCTGTGGAACAAAAATCAGTGTCCACCAAAACAGGTGGTGGCCAATATGGGCTTTACCTTCCGGCAGATTGCCATAGGTCATCGGCAGTTTTTCCTTGCACATCCGCCACAAGAAATAGCTGATTGAGATATTGCTGATGATAAATGCCAACCGGCCTAAGGTAGCATTCACATCAATATCGCTGTAGAGGTGGGCAAATTGCTGGATCACCATCATCGGCAGGTAGATCCACAACAGTTGCTTATAATGGGTAAAGCAGCGACCAATAAGATCTTGTTCCCATTCAAAATGGCTAACCAACAAGCCATTAGGGCGCACTAACTCACGCATGAAGCAGAACATGACAAGAGCCATCGGTAGCGTCAGAGCCTGACCGAGGTGATGGACAAATGGGTATTGCCAGCCACTGGAGAATATTAACCCCACCAAACCAATAATAATCGGGATCGGCCATGCAAGTAAAAACGAGAAGAAGACATTGTTATAGCTGTAGCGGAAGGTATCTTGGGTGACCTTGCCGATTTTCTTGCTGGTATCGGTAAGGTAGCGCTTCCAGTATTTTCGGCACCAGCTCAAGCCGAGAATGATGACGGCAATGATGGTCAGTGCGAACGACAGTTTCACTTTATCGGCAACCGCTGGAAACTTGATAAAGCCAACCCATTGGTAAGGAGAAAAGAACCACTTGAGCTTTTCCCAGGTGGCAATAACAAAGTTGATGCTAACCGGGTTGGTATCAGGAGCCCAGAACAACTGCTTGTTTGCTGAGGTATGCAAGTCGTTGAGATTACTGTTTAGCTGCTCGTAAGAGACTTTCAGTGTTGCTTGTTGATAGATCAGGGTATCGGTTTGGTCTATGAGTTTTTCGAGTAGTATCTGGTTGGCTTCAATGAGCGCATTTTCCTGTAATAGCTGTTCTTCATTCAGATCGCCAGTACTTGGGGAAGAGTGACTTTCTTTAAGTGAGTCAGCCAGTTGTTGGTATTCGTATTTTTTGATTTGATTTTGGGCGATATCTTTGTCTAGCTGCTCAATGGGCGGGTTAGCCGGTAAGCGGCTGATGCGGGTGCGTAAGTTTTCGCTGAATGCAGGGCTGAGCTTGAGCCATTCCGCCATAGTTTCCAGATCGTCGGCAGTGCTTTCGACTTCGCGAATTTGTTTACGGGTGGTGGTGAGGCTTTGCTGGACCTGCTCACTGCGCGATGTGATGCCCTTTAACGCCGCTATGTAACGTTTGTTGTTGATAGTCAGCTGGCGAAGGCTATCAGGCTGGTCGTCAAGATCCAACTCAAACTGGTCGTTCTCCTCCGAGGATATGTCGGTATCAAGACGTTGCTGGCGGGATAACTCACGTTGTAACGTATTGCGGTAAGCTAGCCGTGCATCAATCTCTAGGTTCTGTAGTTGGATACGTTGCTTAACGAGGGTGCGGCGGTTACCGGCACTGAGCTGCTCCGCTTCCAGCATATACAGTTCGCTGACATAGTACTGGTGAGATATTTGATGGACCAGTTGCTGGTTGTTGGTATCTGGCTGGTTCTCAATTTGTCTCAGCGCTTGTTCTTCTTGCTTGATCAAGTCACGCAGTTGGGTAGAGCGGCTAGAAAACTCATCGATCCCTTTTTCAATCGACCCTAACTCGTTTTTGCTGCTGTTACGGCTTTGCTCCAGCTGCTTGATTTTAGCGTCTTGCTGTTTAATGGCATCTGCTAACTCTTTTTGCGACAGCTCCCTGAAGTCAGGAAATTTGGTGGTGGCAAAGCTATCGACTTGCTGTTTTAGTTTGTCACTAAGTGCTGGAAACTCTTCGATCAGTTGGCGGTAGCCTTGCGTTTTTTCATCAAAACCGACCGCGTTCTCAATCATCCCCTTGGCATTTTGCAGGGTATCAAGCTCTTTGACTATTTCTGGTGTGTTGTCCTGGGCACTGAGTTGTTTAATTTGCGCATCCAGAGTTTGGTTCCAAACGTCGTAATGTCCCTCTAACGCATGGCTGGGGGGAGCAGCAAGGCTTAACGCGAGGAAGAAGAGAGCAGAAAATAGCCGGAAGATCATAACACTCCAAAAAGACAGAGACTCAAGCCTGAATGAGACAGTTAGGTAAAATTGGCTTGAGAGATAATAGATTGATAATACGTGTTAAATTGTAGTGTATCTTGCGTATATAGCACACGCCATCGATATTTGGATTAGCGTTTTGCTGGACATTGGTACAATTTGAACCATTCCTCGCCAGTTGGAAAAGAATTCGGTAAAAGCACTTGACCCTGATACGCTAAGTGATTACATTAGCCGCCGTTGAGACGCAAGGCGTCAAAGCAACAATGTGGTGAGGTGTCCGAGTGGCTGAAGGAGCACGCCTGGAAAGTGTGTATACGGCAACGTATCGAGGGTTCGAATCCCTCCCTCACCGCCATCATCTTTTAAGGTGATACAATTCGGAGAGATGGCTGAGTGGTTGAAAGCACCGGTCTTGAAAACCGGCATACGTTTGTAGCGTATCTAGGGTTCAAATCCCTATCTCTCCGCCACATTTAGAAAAAGCCCAGCAGAAATGCTGGGCTTTTTTGCGTCTATACCTGCTTAACGTATATTTCTTCAAGCATGAGCTGCAACTCCGGCAAGCAACTTCCGCATCCGGTCCCTGCTTGGGTCGCATCGCTGATCTGTTTCACCGAACAACAAGACTTTGCTCGAATTGCGTGTTCTATGGTTCTAACGCCTACTTGCTTGCACGCACAAACCAGCCGTCCATTTTGGTGTCCCGGTGGCGCTTTGCCGGTAAATAAGGCTTGCACGAGCGGGTCTGATAACGGCCTGCCGATTAAGGTATATAAGTAGTCATAATCGCAATGGTGTAAGTCAGCGCTAACAATAAAGGCACTGTGGATATGGTTGTTTTGAAATAGGGCATAACGGCTTTCATTGTTCACTTCAATATTAATGAGCTGCTGGCCTTTCCCCCGAACACTGCTCTGCACATTGCTAAGGTGCGCCGCAAGCGATGCATGTAATTGCTCTGGTTGTTGTTGGGATATCACCCGAAAAAGGTGACCGTTATGGGTGCGCTGGCTTGTCCAATGCGCTTGGTGGCTCATACTCGTTGCAGCGCGCTTATCCTGAGTGATCAGTAGCGCTTCACTTTGATAGGGTGATGGTTCAATGTTTACCGGTGTTGCCTTGAACTCCGGTTGCCCTGATAGTGGGTCTCGCTCTGCGGCGATAAGCGTATTCACTTTGCCCATACTGGTGGTGCAATTATTCCAATGAAACGGGGCAAAGACTTGGCCGGATTGACACTCCTTGCTGATCCGTGCCCGTAGAAATATCTCACCCTTGTAGCTGGTGACTTTAATCAAGGTGTTGGGCTTTATTGAGAATTGTTTGGCATCTTTGGCCGATAGGGCAAGGTAAGGCTCGCTGATATGCTCGCTGAGGCGAGGAGATAATCCGCTTCGGGTCATGGTGTGCCAGTGATCCCGTATTCGACCGGTATTCAATAGCAACGGGTACTGGGAAGATGGGATCTCTGCGATAGGCCGATAGTCGGTGGCAATAAACTGCGCTTTACCCGAAGGGGTGGCAAACTCACCATTGCCAAATAGCCGTGTCGTCGGTTGGTTATAGGTTGTGACTGGCCATTGTTGCGGAGGCATTTGGTGGTACTGTTTTGCTGTTAAGTCAGTAAGCCCTGACAGGTTCAGCGGTCTGGACAGTGCACAGACTCTATGTTTAGGTATATCGGCAATTTCTTCCCCTTGGCCCAGAGCTGTCATCTGGGCATATTCGCGAAAAATGTCGGCTTCATTTTGGTAGTCGAAGGCATAGCCAAAGCCCATCTTTTTGGCCACTTCGCTGATGATCCACCAGTCGGGTTTGGCCTCGCCCGGTGACGGCAATAAGCGTCGCTGTCGGGAGATCCTTCGTTCCGAGTTGGTGACGGTGCCTGACTTTTCACTCCAGCCTTGGGCGGGCAATACCACATTCGCATGGCGCAGTGTATCGGTATCGGCCATGCAATCAGACACCACCACATAAGGGCAATTCGCTAAAATCGTGTTGATACAGTCGCTTTCTGGCAAGCTGACAGCGGGGTTGGTTGCCATTATCCAGATGGCTTTGATTTGCCCGCTCTCGACGGCGTTGAACATATCAATAGCTTTGAGGCCCGGTGCAGAAGCGAGATTATCCGTTTGCCAAAATTCGCTGATCTGTTGGGTATGTTCAGGGCTGTCAAAGTCCATATGGGCAGCCAACATATTGGCCAGTCCACCAACCTCGCGTCCCCCCATCGCATTGGGTTGACCAGTTACGGAGAAGGGGGTGCAGCCCGGTTTACCTACTCGGCCAGTCGCCAAGTGGCAGTTGAGAATACTGTTGACCTTATTGCTGCCTGATGTGGACTGGTTGATGCCTTGCGAGTATACAGTAACGGTTTTCTCGCTAGCGGCAAAAAGTTGATAGAAAGCGAGGATCTGCGTTTTATCGAGCCCTGTCACAGCCTGCACCGATTCAATATCACCAAACCGGAAAGCCGTCGCTAATGCTAGAGCCAGCCCTTCAGTTGCTGCTTCTATGTACTTATAATCTAATGCGTTATTTTCACTGAGGAAAGCCAGCAAGCCATTGAACAGGGCGATATCGCTGCCCGGTAAGAGTGGAAGGTGCATGTCGGCAATGTCACAGGTCGGTGTCTTGCGTGGATCGATCACGATAATTTTGCAGTGTCGTTTGGCTTTAGCCTCTCGCAGCCGCTGGAAGAGAACGGGGTGACACCAAGCCAGATTAGAGCCCGTTAGTATGATTAAGTCAGCCAATTCGAGATCTTCATAACAGCCCGGCACAATATCCGCTCCAAATGCCCGTTTATGCCCAGCGACACTGGAAGACATGCAAAGACGAGAGTTGGTATCGATATTGGCGCTGCCGATGAACCCTTTCATCAGCTTATTGGCGACATAGTAATCCTCCGTCAGTAATTGACCTGAGACGTAGAAGGCCACTGCGTCATTGCCATGTTGCTCGATAATATGTTTGAACCGAACTGCGACGTCGGCCAGTGCTTCCTCCCACGAGACATCCTGTTGGTTAATTTGCGGTTTTAGCAGCCTTCCTTCTACCCCTACCGTTTCTCCTAGGGCTAACCCCTTAGAGCATAACTTGCCAAAATTGGCGGGGTGCTGGCTATCGCCACGAACTTCCAATGTGCCATGACTGTTTGCTCTCGCTTCAATGCCACAGCCTACTCCGCAGTAGGCACAGGTCGATTTAATCCAGGTATTTTCTTTTTGGTTCACCTGTTGTTCTCCTTGGCTTTGAAAATCAGTACGTCGAATAAGAGATGAGCAATAACCAGGCCAGCTTTCTTGGTGCTGGTATGGGTAGATGGGTTGGTGGATTGAATGGTTTTTTGGTTGTTTTATGGTTAAAAGCTCCGTGTGTACCCCTAAAGTAGTACCTTTGTTTGTATAAAGTACTGGGGTGGTGGCTATTTTGGTGCAAGGCAGGGCTTTCTTTGCACGGGGACTGGGCAGTCATCGGAGGAGAAAAGTGGTTGTTGCCAGCGCGGCAGGTTTTACGCTTTTTAATTAAAGATATTAATAACAGTTACTTGGCAATGCTATTGGGTTCGGCCAGTTGTAATTATTTTGAGCTGGCATCGTCTTTGCTCACTATCTAGTAACAGATTTCAAAGGATATGAACGGGTAGGAGATGTATGCCAACGATCAGAGAACGTGCTGGGGTGTTGTACCCAGCAGAGAGCATCCAGATAGGAGCATCGCCTTTAACCGGGCGTAAGGTAGGGAAAGTGGACTTGGTCGGGGCCGGACCTGGCGATCCTATGTTGCTGACACTTAAGGCGGTGGAAAGTATTGAGCAGGCGGATGTCATTGTCTATGACCGCCTCGTGAGCAAGGATATACGGGCACGATTTCCGGCGGATACCCAAGCTTTGTATGTCGGCAAGGCGAAGGGAGAGCACAGTGCCAGCCAAGAGGCGATCAATGAGCTGTTGGTGAAACTGGCCTGGCAGGGTAAGACGGTTTGCCGGCTTAAAGGGGGTGATGCCTTTGTTTTTGGCCGTGGTAGTGAAGAGATGCTGGCACTAAAAGCCGCTGATGTGCCTGTTGAAGTTGTACCGGGGATCACGGCGGCAGCAGGTTGTACCAGCTATGCCGGTATCCCACTGACGCATAGGGGCTATTCACAAGGATGTACTTTTGTAACCGGGCATGCCGAGCAGTCATTGGATCTTAACTGGCAAGTGCTGGCACAGCTTGATCATACCTTGGTGTTTTATATGGGGGTCAGTAAATCAGCCATGATCCGGGACAAGCTACTTGCCGGTGGCGCAGAGCCTAACACCCCCGTGGCCTTGATCGAGAAAGGATGTTGCCCCGAGCAACGAATAGTGACCGGATTATTGCAGCATTTACCTGAACTGGTACAGCGCCATCAGGTGATTTCACCGGCTTTAATTGTTGTCGGTGAGGTCGTTGCCCTATCAGAGCAACTGCAGTGGGTTAGCCTGGTTGCCGAACAACAGATCCAGCTGTCGGCTTGAGAGCAACAGAGAGTAAGCAGTGAAGTCAGTCGCTCAGGGGAGAGCAGAAATGGATAAGAAAAAAATTATTGTGGTCGGCAACGGTATGGTTGGGCACAAGTTCATTGAAGACATGTTGGTTCAGGATAAGCAACAGCAATTCAGCATCCTGACCTTTTCCGAAGAGCCAAGGTTGGCCTATGACCGAGTGCAGTTAAGTAGTTATTTTGGCGGAAAAAGTGCGCAAGATCTGGCGTTAGCGAATGAGCTTGATTATCAAAATAATAAGGTCGAGTATCTGCTCAATGAACAGGTCAGCGAGATAGATACCTCAGCAAAGATCATTGTCACCCAAAGTGGGCTGCGTGAGCATTATGACAAACTGGTGCTGGCAGCAGGGTCTTACCCCTTTGTTCCGCCAATCCCCGGTAACGACCAGCCGCATTGCCATGTTTACCGAACAATCGAAGATTTGGATGCCATTGCCCACTCTGGAGCCCAGAGTCAAGTGGGTGTCGTTGTGGGGGGCGGGCTGTTGGGGCTTGAGGCTGCCAATGCGCTTAAACAGTTGGGAGTCGAGACCCATGTGGTGGAGTTTGCGCCGCGCTTGATGGCGGTACAGTTGGATCAGGGCGGAGGAGACTTGCTCGCTCGCCAAATCTCAACACTTGGCGTATCGGTGCATACCGAAAAGGCCACGACCGAGATTGTTGCTGGTGAAAGCTGCCGGTATCGGATGAATTTTGCTGATGGCTCATGCTTGGAAACCGATATGATCGTGTTCTCAGCGGGGATCCGCCCACAAGATACGCTGGCTCGCCAGTGTGGTCTTGAGGTTGGGGAGCGGGGCGGTATTGTGATTGATGACCATTGCCAGACCAGTGCGGACGATGTCTACGCCATTGGTGAATGTGCCCTGTGGCAACAGCGGATTTTTGGACTGGTTGCTCCCGGCTATCAAATGGCAAAAGTACTGGCAAATCACTTCTGCCAGCCAGATGCGGGTTTGTCTTTTGTCGGTGCGGATATGAGCACCAAGCTTAAATTACTGGGAGTCGATGTTGCCAGCATTGGTGATGTCAGCGGCGCAACACCCGGCGCACTGTCTTACACCTATAGCGATGACTTGGAACAGGTCTATAAGCGCTTAATTCTATCCCCCAATGGCGACAAGATACTGGGTGCCGTGCTGGTGGGGGATGTCAGCAACTACCAGTCATTGCTGCAGATCAAGCTTAATGGCATGCCTTTGCCAGAAAATCCGGCGGTATTGATACTGCCCCAGCTCGAAGGGGAAGGCGCGGGGGCTGGGCTGGGGGTCGAAGCGCTGCCCGACAGTGCCTCGATATGTTCATGTTATGACGTGACCAAAGGGCAAATCAGACAGGCTGTGGCTGATGGCTGTTCATCGATGGCTGATTTGAAAACGGCCACCAAAGCCTCAACCGGTTGCGGCGGTTGCTCGGCATTGGCTAAGCAAGTGATGGATGCCGAGTTGGCTGCGATGGGCGTTGAGGTGAGCAACCACCTCTGTGAGCACTTTGCCTATTCCCGTCAAGAACTGGCTGACTTGGTCAGAGTGAAAAAGATCACCACCTTCGATGCATTGCTCAAAGAGTATGGCAGCGGTTTGGGCTGTGATATCTGCAAACCTGCTGTGGGCTCGATGCTGGCGTCGTACTGGAATGACTATGTATTGGCCGACTCGCACCTAGAGCTGCAAGATACCAATGATATCTTCCTCGGCAACATGCAAAAGGATGGTACTTATTCGGTTGTGCCAAGGATCCCGGGCGGGGAGATCACTCCGGACAAGTTGATAGTGCTGGGGCAGGTGGCGAAGCAGTTTGATCTCTATACCAAGATCACTGGTGGGCAACGGGTGGATTTGTTCGGCGCCCAACTGCATGAATTACCTGAAATCTGGCATTTTTTGATCAATGCCGGTTTTGAGACAGGCCATGCTTATGGTAAGTCGGTTCGTACCGTCAAATCTTGTGTCGGGAGTACTTGGTGTCGATATGGCGTGGCAGACAGTGTCGGCTTTGCCATTGATCTCGAGCACCGCTACAAAGGGCTACGCGCCCCTCACAAGCTCAAGTTTGCCGTATCAGGTTGTACCCGAGAATGTGCTGAAGCCCAGTCTAAGGATATTGGTGTGATTGCAACAGAAAACGGTTGGAATCTGTATGTCTGTGGTAACGGAGGAATGCGTCCTCGCCATGCCGATTTGCTCGCTACTGATTTGGATGCTGATACCCTGATAAGTTATGTCGACCGGTTGCTGATGTTCTATATTCGCACTGCCGATCGTCTGCAGCGAACATCAGTATGGTTGGAAAACTTAGAAGGTGGGTTGGATTATCTCAAAAAGGTGGTGGTTGATGATCACCTTGGTCTGGCTGAAGAGCTTGAGCAGGAGATGGCTCGCACGCTCAGTCAATATCAGTGTGAATGGAAAACGACCTTGGCCTCGCCAGAGAAGCTGCAGCGCTTCAAACACTTTATCAATAGCGAACAGCAAGATAGCCAACTGGCCTATGTGTCAGAGCGGGGACAGCGTAGGCCACAGACTCTTGCGGAAAGGAGCCTGCAGGTTAACTTACCGCAAGGGAGGGGGGCTCAAGGTGTAGCCGGCGAGCAGATCAATGTCATTGATATTACTAAGTAGATAAGTGGGGGTGAGCATGGAGCAGAAGCAGGCAAAGTGGTATACCGTGTGCCATAGAGATGCATTAATCAAAAACGCGGGTGTTTGTGTCTTGTGGGGACATGAGCAAGTGGCGATTTTTTATTGTCATCGTACAGATTCATTATATGCGGTTGATAACTATGATCCGGTTGGTAAAGCCAATGTGCTGTCACGAGGGATCTTAGGATCGAAAGGGGATGACATTGTTGTCGCATCTCCCTTGTATAAGCAGCACTTCAATCTGTTAACGGGTCAATGCGTTGAGTTACCAGAGGTGAATTTGAAAACTTTTTCGGTAAGATGTCAGGGTGAAGATGTTCAGCTAAGTGTGTAAAGGTAAGCTTTATATGAAAAATCACAGCATAAGCTGTGATTTTTTATATCTATTCTATTTATGAGCTACTATGAAAGAATATTTATATGTTGTAGATGTGGGTTTAACCGCCTGTTATTGAATATTTTGGTTAAATGTGGTGCTTACTTTTTTGTTTTTGATTCATATTGGTGCTTCTTGTGGTTTTATTTGATCTTTGTGTTTATAACATTCTGATAAAGTAGAATTTTATTTTTTGGTATGAACAATGCATGACTAATGGCAAGTCAGTATAAAAAGGAAACACCAAGATGTCAGAAACAGGCAAGTTCAATATCTTTTCGTTTAAGGGGAAAATGAAAATTCTCCACCTTAGCTGGTTTGCGTTTTTCATTACCTTTTTTGTGTGGTTCAACTTTGCTCCTCTACTTCAATCGGTAAAAAGCTCTTTAGGATTAACCACGGCGGAAATAAAGACCCTACTGATCCTCAATGTCGCTTTTACCATTCCCGCGCGGGTGGTTATCGGGATGCTCACCGATAAATATGGACCACGGTTAGTCTACTCCGCGCTGTTAGCTGTTTGCTCTATTCCCTGCTTTGTCTTCGCTCTTGCCGACAGTTTTGTTCAGGCAGCGATAGCCCGTTTTGCGCTCGGGTTTATCGGTGCTGGGTTTGTTGTCGGGATCCGCTTGGTCTCCGAGTGGTTCCCGCATAATGAACTGGGCACGGCTGAGGGCATTTATGGGGGGTGGGGTAACTTTGGTTCGGCTGCCGCTGCCTTTACCTTACCCACTGTCGCTATTATGTTCGGTGGCGAAGATGGTTGGCGTTATGCCATGGCTATTACTGGTGTCATGAGCCTACTTTTCTCCTTTGTGTTTTACGCCAATGTGACGGACACACCCAAAGGGGCAACCTACTTTAAGCCGAAGCAGTTAGGGGCGATGGAGGTGACGTCCAAAGGTGACTTCTTCCTGTTGCTGTTCATGAAACTGCCTATGTACGGTGCGTTGGCCTTGTTGGCTTGGAAATTATCACCGTCGGGGATCGGAATGCTTGGTGATGTTGCCGTCATGGGGATCTATGTCCTTTTAGTCTTGATTTACTGTTATGAAGTCCTGCAGGTATGGCGCGTTAATAAAAACGTGTTTGTAAAACCGGTTTCCGAGGTACATCGTTACAAGTTCAAGCAGGTTGCGGTGTTGAATGTGTTGTACTTTGCGACCTTTGGCTCTGAACTGGCTGTCGTCTCAATGTTGCCGCTGTTTTTTTCGGAAACTTTTGAGCTGACCCCCGTGATGGCTGGGATGGTTGCGTCTGCTTATGCCTTTATGAACCTGATGTCTCGTCCTGGCGGAGGTTGGATCTCCGACAAGTTTGGTCGTAAACCCACCTTGCTTATCTTGACTGCCGGTTTGGCTGCCGGTTACTTCTTGATGGGCCAGGTCGACAGCAGCTGGCCGGTATGGTTAGCAGTGGTCGCCGCGATGGCATGCTCTTTCTTCGTCCAGTCGGGTGAAGGGGCTGTTTTTGCCACCGTACCACTGATCAAGCGCCGGATGACCGGACAGATCGCCGGGATGACCGGTGCCTACGGTAATGTCGGGGCCGTGTGCTACCTCACCATTTTATCGGTAGTTGATTACAGCACTTTCTTCTATGTCATTGCAGCAACAGCGGTGATTGGTTTTATCACCTTGTTGATGATGGAAGAGCCAAGCGGCCAGATTGCTGAGGTGAATGAAGACGGCAGTATCATGATGATTGATGTCGCTAATCGATAAGCCTTTCCGGCTTACTCGGCAACGGTTGAGTAAGCCGGTCAACTAGTTTGAAAGGTGATGTGTATGAGCGAGATAATGCACTCGAAAGTAGCCGCTGACTTGAAGCGGCAAAACCATCAACAGGTTAAGGAAACCAATACCTTGCAACTGGATATTGGCGGGTGTTCGGTGGCGGGGCGTAAATCCAGTAATCAGGATGCCTTTGCGGTTTACCAGCCCAAGCGGCGTGATGAGTGTTTGCACAAGGGGATTGTCGCCTGTCTTGCTGATGGCGTGAGTTGCAGCGAGCAAGGCCAGAAAGCGAGCCAATTATGCGTCACCCAGTTTATAGAAGAATACTATGCAACCCCGAAAACGTGGGGGGTAAAGCAATCAGCAGGAAAAGTGCTTCACGCTCTGAATCAATGGCTTTTCCATCAAGGTCGTCAAACTGAGCTGCAGCATAACGGGTTGGTAACAACCTTCTGTGCCGTGATCATTAAATCCAATACTGCTTATATCATGCACGTGGGCGATACCCGCGCCTACCTGTACCGCGACCAAGCACTGATCCAACTCACCCAAGATCATCGCCGCCATCAGTATGGTCAGCAGTACTTTTTAACCCGTTCGCTAGGCATGGATAGCCATCTTGAAGTTGACTTTCAGCAGATACGGTTAGAAAAAGGAGATCGCCTGCTTCTGGCGACAGACGGGATCCATGAATGGCTGGATGACGTCGATCTGCAACGTATGTTGTCGTCAATGCCCTCGCCGTCAGATGTAGAACAGCAATCAGAACTGCTGGTGGAAGCGGCGCGAGATGCAGGAAGCCAGGATAATGTGTCGAGTGTGCTGCTTGAGGTGACGTCTCTCCCCACCCTTACTGCGGATGAATATATTGAAGAGCTGACAAGGCGGGTGATCCCTCCAGTGATGGAAGAGGGGAATCGGATCGATCAATATCGAATTTTACGGGTATTGTACAGCGGACCACGCAGTCATATTTACTTGGCCGTCAGTGAATTTGATACCAAGCGCTATGTGCTGAAGATGCCTTCACTGAATTTTGCAGAGGATTACCAATACTTGCAAGGCTTTGTCCGTGAAGGTTGGATCGGTGAGCAGGTATCCCATCATAGAATAATGAAGATCTATCCTTTTTCTCACCAATCTTCGTTTCTCTACCATGTTTGTGAGTGGGTAGAGGGCAAATCACTGCGCCAATGGATGGAAGACAACCCTTTACCTGATTTAGAAAAAGTACGGGTTATGGCGGAAGAAATAATTAAATCCGTTCGAATTTTACAACGCCACAGGCTTATTCACCGTGATATTAAGCCAGAAAATTTGATCGTTAATCAATTAGATCAAATTGTTATTATTGACTTTGGTTCCGTGTATTCAGAGCATTTCGATGAATTAAATACACCGCTAACAGAAACCCTTCCTGTTGGTGACGTAAAATATTTATCACCAGAAGGTTTATTAGGGGGGGAAGTAACAATGAAGTCTGATATGTATTCAATATCTAT
Source organism: Photobacterium sp. DNB22_13_2 (assembly GCF_052873915.1). NCBI lineage: Bacteria > Pseudomonadati > Pseudomonadota > Gammaproteobacteria > Vibrionales > Vibrionaceae > Photobacterium > Photobacterium sp. DNB22_13_2. Next base: position 369,261 of record NZ_JBNNXU010000003.1, on the reverse strand, counting down.
CATCATTTATGAAATGTTGACTGGCCATTTTCCCTATTCATTTCCAAATATATTTAAATCACCATCCGCACCGAAGCCCTCACCACTATCAAAGCCTTCACAATCAATAAATCAATGGCCGGAATATATACCTTTGGAGAATTACCGTGATGACTTGCCGATGTGGCTGGATGTGGTGATAAGAAAAGGGTGTTTCCCCCAAGCCAGTCAGCGCTATGAGGCACTGTCTGAACTCGCAGGTGATCTCTACCGTCCATCCTCTGAGGTATTAAAACAGGCAAGTAGACGTCCTTTGAAGAGTAAGAACCCGACCAAGTTCTGGAAAATAATCTCGTTCTGTTTGTTTTTTGTTGTTATTGTTCAAATTGTCATCCTTGCCTCCTGATATTGCCTTCATAAATAGGCTTGATATTTATATTGGTTAAGTAAATGCTTCTTGATGAATTAAATATTTCATTTCAATCAATTAATTTTATTTATCTTAATGAATGAAATTAAATGAGATCACCATTCCATTCTTAATTACTGTTTTTTTGCTGGCAATAAAAAACAATCTATAAATAAATTCGAATCACTTCAATACACGGGATCAACTTGAACCAACGTTGGAGTGAGTTACCTTTATAATCGTCAGCTAAAGGCTAAACAAAATAATCATAATGGAAGCTAAACATGAAAAATGTGATTAACTTTTCTTTGGGCGCGATATCCATCATGGCCGCCCTTTCTCCGTTGCACGTCAGTGCTCACGGTTGGGCCGATTTCCCTGCGGCTCGTCAAGTGATCTGTGAGTCTGATGGTGGTCATTGGGGGCCGTCTGATGGCTCGCAGATCCCTAATGAAGCTTGTCGTGCTGCATTCCAGGAATCTGGTACTTATCCACTGGTGCAGAAAAATGAATTTGCGGCGTTGGTACCAGACTACAACAATATGGATGCGGTTAAAGCGGCTGTTCCCGACGGTTCGATTTGTTCGGGTGGTGATGGACGTAAGAGCGGTATGAGTGTTGCGTCACAACACTGGCAGCGTACTGATATGAAATCCGGTGAAACTTTCACCTTGCGATATCGCGCAACGGCGCCGCATAACCCGAGCTTCTGGCAGTTCTACCTGACCAAGCCAAACTACAATGCTGGCCATAGTCGTTTAGGGTGGGATGATCTGGAGTTGATTGATACCGCGGGTAATGTGGAAGTAACGCAGGAAGCGAATGGACAGTATTACTACATTGATGTAACGCTTCCTAGCGGCCGCAGCGGTGAAGCCACGCTGGTATCTCGCTGGCAGCGTAATGATCCTGCTGGTGAAGGTTTCTATAACTGTAGTGATATCCGTTTCGATGGTGAAGTACTACCACCAGAGTGGACCTCGAAGGGCCAGTACATTAAACCGGGTGTTGAAGCCCAAGATGGCGATAGTGTTTGGTTCCGTATTTTCAATAAGCAAGGTTCGGAGGTTGTGTTCGAGAAGCTGGCTATTACCGCAGCGAATGAGAACATCAATACGTGGTCCTATGAACTGGCTCAGTTGATCAACGAGAAATACGTAACTGTTACCCAAGTAGGCGTTGAAGAAGCCTCTGGCGACATTATTTATCAGCCATCGGATCTGTATACCAACCAAGTATTTGTCACCAACGCGGATTATAACTATGCACTGGATGTGCGTGATGGGGACGTGATTGAACCTGCTCCGGTAACAGTCCAAGGCCTAGAAAGCGAGTATACCCAGGGTGCTGATGGTAAAACCAATATTGATGCAACGGTGAGCTCTGAGGGACGCTATTTAATCAATATGAAGCTGCTAGATAGCACGGGTCACCAGCTGGCACTGGCGAGTGACATTGTCGACAAAGGCAACATTGATTTGTCGCTGTTTACGACCCAAACCGGATCGTTCAGCGTGGTTGTGACTGCTGCCAAACAAGACAGCAGTGAACATAAGGTGGTTGAGACCAAGTCACTGACTATCAAGGATAGCTCAGGTGGTGGTGATTATGACTACGCTTACCCAGAGGGCATCGGTAGTTATGTTCCGGGTCAGACTGTGGTTCTAGGTCGTGATGGTAGTACTTACCAGTGCCGTCCGTTCCCTGAAGGTGGCTGGTGTAATATTGATTCACCGTATCATTATGAGCCGGGATTTGGTTCAGCGTGGCAAGACGCTTGGATCAAGCAATAATCAATAAGCAACGACTTGTAGGATCAGAAAAACGCTGGCATAAGCCGGCGTTTTTTTATGAGCGTTAAATCACAAATTACCGTCATGTTTAGTGATAAATCGAAAGGTAGTGTTTCCAGTGGTGGACAATATTGATATGTAACTTGTTGATTTGGTGATCTGGCTCAAACTACACCGAATGAATTTTTCTTGGGGATTTATAACTTGTCCAAGATCAATTTGTTGCACGCATTTTAGGTGGTAGCTTTTATTCGCAGAGAATAAAACTGATTACGTCTAGCCTGTTTAAGCATAGTGATAAATGTTGTTTGTAAGCTGGTTAAGGTAATTAGTTTTTGATAATTATGGAGAATTTATCATGAGTAGTGCATTTTTCATCCCTGCCGTAAACTTGATGGGTGCGGGCTGTTTGACTGAAGCTGTTGATGCGGTTAAAGCGCATGGCTTTAAAAAAGCCCTGATTGTAACTGATAAAGTGCTTAGCCAAATTGGGATGGTAAAGCAGGTTTCGGACTTGCTTGCACAGTGTGATGTTGATTCTGTTGTCTTTGACGGTACACAACCAAACCCAACCATTGGTAATGTGGAAGCGGGTTTGGCACTGCTTAAAGAGGGTGAATGCGACTTTGTTATTTCATTGGGTGGCGGCTCTCCACACGATTGTGCCAAGGGTATTGCTTTGGTGGCCTCTAATGGCGGTAAGATTGCCGATTATGAAGGTGTTGACCAATCAGCTAAACCTCAACTGCCGTTGGTTGCAATCAACACGACAGCGGGAACAGCAAGTGAAATGACTCGCTTCTGTATCATTACAGACGAAGCGCGCCACATCAAAATGGCCATCGTTGATAAAAATACCACACCGTTGATGTCGGTTAACGATCCTGAGCTGATGCTAGCTAAACCTGCGTCTTTGACGGCGGCAACCGGTATGGATGCATTGACTCACGCGATTGAAGCTTATGTGTCTACTGCGGCAACACCAATTACCGATGCGGTTGCAATTAAAGCGATCGAATTGGTTCAAGCCCATTTACGTACAGCTGTGAAGGATGGCCAGAACATTGAAGCCCGTGAGCAAATGGCGTACGCACAGTTCATGGCGGGTATGGCATTCAACAACGCCTCGCTAGGCTATGTGCATGCAATGGCGCACCAGCTAGGTGGTTTTTACGATCTACCACACGGTGTATGTAACGCGGTATTGCTACCACATGTTCAGCGTTATAACGCGCAGGTGTGTCCTGACCGCCTAAAAGATGTGGCAAAAGCAATGGGCGTGAATGTGGAAGGTATGACAGCAGAGCAGGGCGCTGATGCGGCACTGCAAGCGATTCAGATACTGTCTAAAGATGTTGGTATTCCTGCGGGTCTTCAGCAGTTGGGTGCCAAAGAAGAAGATATTGCCGTGCTGGCAGATAATGCGCTGAAAGATGCTTGTGGTTTCACTAACCCTAAACAAGCAAGCCACGAAGAGATTTCTTCCATCTTTGCTGCGGCAATGTAAGTCTTTTTCAACCACTGCATTATTGATATTTTCGCCCACCGCTGGTGGGCGTTTTTTTGCCTGCTGTTTTGTTTGGCTTCAGAGGATATTTAGACACTTTTTGTAAAGGGTTTTACTTTGGAGGAAGCGGAACCGGGCTTTGCTGTCGTAATATCATGCGCAGTCGAAGTAAAATGGAGTACCCCATTTTTACCTTGTTGCTTGACCTCGTACATCGCAAAGTCAGCTTGTTGAAGTACTTCACTCACACTCGACGCATTAAGTGGGAATTCGCTGCTACCGATACTGGCGGAAATAGAAAAAGTTTTGCCGTTTAGCACTGCCGGTTGCTGGAAACTGTTGAGTAGCTTTTGGCTGATATTGATTTCGTGCTGGACCGAGAGGGATTCGATAACTGCAAATTCATCTCCGCCCATTCGGGCGACGTGGTAGTGCTCCCCGTTGAGCGCCGCCAGCCTTTTCGCCACCACTTTCAGCAGCTGATCCCCCATGTGATGCCCTAAGGTGTCATTGACCAGCTTGAAACCATCTAAATCGATAAGGTAGAACCGAAAAGGTTGCTGAGCCTCGATTAACTCATTGAGATGATTGTTGAGCCATAACCGGCTGTGGATTCCAGTTAGGGTATCGCTCATCGCCAGCTTGCGCATGGATATTGATTCGCGCCACAGCGCCCAGCATAAAATCCCGCCCATTAGCACGATGGCACAGAGTAGGAAGTAGATAAGTACTTCCATTGTTTGGGTCGCTTCTACCCGTTTCAACAGATCGCCGCTAGAAAGCCGAAATTTGTGGCTGAGGAAAACCACCAGGTTTTCGTAACGTTCTTTTACCTGCTTGATTAATATTTGCTCAGTATCGCCCGGCTCAAGGGCAATGAGTTGTGGCTCTATGGACCGGATATAAGCAAATTGCTTGCTGATTTGGTGGTAGGCACCATCAAAGTGATAAAGGTGGCTGATATGGGTGTTGGTCAGAATGGTTGTGAATCGGCTCCACAAAATTTCATATTGCAACATCATATCGTTGTGATCACTATTGCCGGTCGCGTAGCGATGCAGTTGGTGATGGAACTCGGCATACTCTTTGTTGAGTTGGAGCACGTACCATGCCGCTTCATTCTGACTATTGGCGATGGTATCTGAATTTCGTTTCAAGGCTGCCACCGCAATCAGAATACTGATAATAAGCAGCGGTGTTATGTAAGTGAACAGGGAGGTGATTTTACGGCTACGACAATTACCCATATCACGACTCGCTAGTGGGCTTCAATAACAGTCAGTTGCCAAACCATATTGGCAAGATGCTTGGTTTCGGCGGCTTCTGGGTATTCATTGAGTGAAATAATGACCCAATAAGGACCGTAATCGCGCACTTTTAAATATTGGCCATCTTTTTTTATTGCCAGTAACGGATTGTATTGTGTGATGTAGTCATGGTTGATGACGACGGAATAATCGTTTAGCGCAAGCAATTTTAGTTTGTTGGCAGGCAAATCAAAATGCTCGATGAGGGTGAGAAGGCGGACGCCTTCGAAAGTGGCGCTTTGCTCTAGCCAAGGTAGGTTGGTTGATAATGTGGTTTGGGGTAGCTGTTCGAGTTGGTTGCGTTGAATCTCGAGTGTCAGCATTTCACCGGATGGATTTTGCCCGGTAATCACAAGTGGGGTAGGTTGGCTCCATGCCGCGAATGCCGTGAATAGAAATAAAAAATTAAGAAGACAAAACATCAGTAGCTTCGAACGAGCTTTTTGCATACATCTCCCCCAATATTCATCCTTAATGGTATACCCAAGTTAGCTCAAGGCGCTTGGCTTGCAAACACCGTGCAGTTACTTGGATTTAATTGTAGTTCCTTCTCTTAATAGTGAGGCAAAGAATTTCTAACAAAATACAAAGAACTCATTGTATTTTTGAATTTCAAGTTTTCATTACAATCATATGGTTAAAGATAAAGTGTTTGTTTTTTGCTCGCTAATAAGTTGTGAGATCAAAATAATTCCTGAAAAAACTTGAGCTAGTCAGGGGAACTCACTAGAATCCCCCTTCCTTTTTCGCTTGTATGGCACCTGGTCAGACAAGTGAATCTTATGGTGAAAACCATGTCTATCAGGGCGGAGCCCCTGTTTTGACAACCGTGTGGTTGTATCAATGTTTCCGGCATCTAAGCGGAAATAATCAATAAACAATCTGTGTTCAACTCTTTAATCCAGGAGTGCAAATTGGAAATTTTCAATTTCGTTCTGGACAACTGGGATGTCATTGTCTCTCGAACTGTAGAGCATCTGTCGTTAGTTAGCTTGGCGGTTGGCCTGGCCTTGATGACAGGGGTACCTATTGGTATCGCAATTACCCAGAATCAGCGTGTAGCCAATGTGGTGCTATACGTTGCGTCCATTATTATTACGATCCCTTCTATTGCCTTGTTCGGGATCATGATCCCCGTGCTGTCGATTATCGGCCAGGGTATTGGTTATCTGCCAGCAGTGATTGCAGTTTTGCTGTACTCGCAGTTGCCCATTATTCGTAATACCTATACCGCAATTAACAACGTTGACCCAGCTTTGCGCGAAGCGGCAAGAGGCATTGGTCTGACTAATATGCAGCGCCTTCGACTTGTGGAGATTCCACTGGCAATTCCGGTGATTATGGCGGGTGTTCGCACTGCCGTCGTGATGAATATCGGTGTTATGGCAATCGCGACATACATTGGTGCTGGTGGTTTGGGGACGTTCATTGCCCGAGGGATCAGCCAGTCTGATCCGCGCCAGCTGATTGTTGGTGCTGTAGCTGTGAGCCTGTTGGCCATTTTTGCCGATACGGTATTGGCGAAAATCCAGAAGAAATTCACGCCAAAAGGTGTCGTCGTTCACGGCTAAAGATATACGAATTAAAGAGGGCGTTTTCATGATCCAACTTGAGAACCTGACAAAAGTTTTTGAAACACCACAGGGTGTGGTGACAGCGGCCGATCATATCAACATGGAAGTACCGACCGGCGAAATTTGTGTCCTGCTAGGTCCGTCTGGCTGTGGTAAAACCACCACATTGAAGATGATCAACCGTCTGGTAACACCAACATCTGGCCGTGTATTGATCAACGGCGAAGACACAACCGGTATCGATACGGTAACGCTGCGTCGTAACATTGGTTATGTTATCCAGCAAATTGGCCTGTTCCCTAATATGACCATTGAAGAGAACATCAGCCTAATCCCTAAATTGATGGGGTGGGATACTAAGCGTTGTACCCAGCGAGCGAAAGATCTGCTGGATATGGTGGCACTGGATCCCAATGCTTTCATGAAGCGCTACCCGAATGAACTTTCAGGTGGCCAGCAGCAGCGTGTGGGTGTGATCCGTGCGTTGGCGGCCGATGCACCGGTACTTTTGATGGATGAACCTTTTGGTGCAATCGACCCAATCAACCGTGAAGTGATTCAGGAAGAATTCCTGAAGATGAACAAAGAGTTGAAGAAAACTATCATGTTCGTTTCCCACGACATTGATGAAGCTGTGAAAATGGCTAACAAAGTGGCTATCTTCCGTGATGGTCAGCTTGAGCAATATTCAAGCCCAGATCAACTCTTGGCCCACCCTGCGACTGACTTTGTCTCTGATTTCGTCGGTACTGACCGCACATTGAAGCGCCTTCAGTTATCGACTGCTGGTGAAGTGATGGATCGTCAGGTACCAACGGTATCGCCGAGTGATTCGCTGGACGTTGCCCTTCAGCGCATGAACGATTACGGCCACGGTATGATTGTGATGGTGAACAACCAGCAGCAACCCGTCGGTATGATCACCAAGTCGGTGGCGATGAGTCAGCGCGGTTTGTGTAGCGATCATTACGATGGCCTACCTATCCTGATGAAACAAGAGCAGGATTTGCGTGCCGTTGTTTCTAAGATGTTTGCCCATGATATTAGCTGGCTGGCTGTCGTTGACGAGCAGGGTCAACTATGTGGCGAAATTTCACAGCGTGGTATTACACACCACCTGGGAGCCAGTTTCCGAAAAAAGGGGTAAGGGATGAAGTCAATTAACTTAAGCCCTTACTTTAATGCGCTATTGTTGGTCACAGTATTCCTACTTGGGATCTGGGTACAGTCATCTGGCTTTGTCGAGCAGTTTGTCCATTACTGGGATGAAATCCTGTATCTGTCAGGCCACCATATCAAGCTGACGTTGATCTCTGGTTCAATTGCGATCCTAGTGGGTGTACCGGTCGGCATTATTCTGAGCCGCCCGTCCTGTCGTAAATCGGCCGACGTTGTGATGCAGATCTTCAATATCGGTACCACGGTACCGACGCTGGCTGTGCTGGCGCTGTCGATGAGCTTCTTAGGTATTGGTGACAAGCCGGCGGTATTTGCCCTGGCTTTTGCCTCGGTACTGCCGATTTTGCGCAATACCTACACCGGTTTGCTTTCTGTGCCGGCACACCTGAAAGAGGCGGCAATCGGTATTGGTTTGACGCCGATGCAGCAGTTGATGAAGGTTGAGCTACCTAATGCCATGTACGTCATTATGGCGGGTATCCGCACTGCATTTGCCATCAATATTGGCACGGTTCCCCTGGCTTTCCAGATTGGTGGTACTGGCCTTGGTGAGCTGATCTTTGCGGGTATTGATCTCTACGATACACCGATGATGTTGGCTGGTGCGATCCCGACAGCAGTATTGGCACTGATCATGGATGTGATACTGGGTTTGGTAACTTTCCTGATTGTGAGTAAGGGTGTGAACCCTAACCGTAAGTAATGGCACGGAGTGAAACAACGATGAAACGCGTAACTTCTTTATTGGCTGCCGTGGCAATGATGCTCTCGGCAATCGTGTGCTCTGCTTCGGCGCAGGCTGCAGGCAAACTTGTGGTTGGTGGTAAGGGTTATACCGAGCAACTGATCATGTCTTCGATGACGGCGCAATATCTTGCCGGCCTGGGCTATGATGTTGACCAGCGTGACGGTATGGGCTCAACAGTATTGCGTACTGCACAGCTGAACGGTCAGGTTGATCTGTACTGGGAATACACCGGTACTGGTTTGGTGACATTCAACAAAGTGGTTGAGAAGCTAAACCCAGCACAGACTTATCAGCGGGTAAAAGCGCTGGATGAAAAAGTTGGCCTGATCTGGCTTGACCCCTCGCAGGCGAACAATACTTATGCATTGGCAATGCGCAAAGATTTTGCCAAAGAGAAGGGCATTGAATCGATCACCGATATGATGAACTGGCTGCAGTCTGAAGATGGCAAAGACGCGCAGATGGCCAGTAACGTTGAGTTTTCGGCTCGTCCGGATGGTTTGAAATCACTGCTTGAAGCGTATGACTTTGAGATGCCGCGCCGTAACCTGCGCAAAATGAACTCTGGCTTGGTCTATCAAGCGCTGTCTCAGGAAGTGGTTGATATCACAATGGTGTTCGCTACCGATGGGCGTGTAAAAGCATTTGATTTCTATGTATTGAAAGATGACCGCAATCATTTTCCTAATTACGCCCTAACGCCAGTTGTCCGTCAGGATGCACTGGCGGCCAACCCGGAATTGGCAGCGCAGCTTAACGTGCTGTCGGCGCTGATGAACGATGCCACGATGTCGAGCCTTAATGCCCTAGTCGATGTTGATGGTCTATCGATTGAGCGTGTCTCTCGCCAGTTCTTGGAGCAAAACGGTTTACTGTAATCACACTTGATACAGTGACTGAGTGCCCTTAATGATTCAAAGGCCAGCGAAAGCTGGCCTTTTAAGGTTTTTATCATGACGAAAGAAGTATTACGTGTCGGTATTGCCCAGATCGCGCCTGTATTGGGTGATGTCGAGGCCAATTTGGAAAAGCACCTGAGCTATATCAAACAGGCTTGCGAGCAAGGTATTGAAGTCTTGTTGTTTCCTGAGCTGTCGCTAACAGGCTATAGCTTGAGGGAAAAGACGCTAGATGTGGCAATGGATACTGCTCATCCGTTGCTGCAAAAGCTCGCTGATGCTGCTGGCGACATGGTCGTCAGTGCTGGCTTTATCGAAGAAGCTCAGGCTGGTGAGTTCTACAATGCGCAGGCGATGGTGAAAAACGGCCATTTGCTGCATGTACACCGTAAAATTAACCTACCTAATTACGGTGGGCTGGAAGAAGCTAAGTGGTATAGCAAAGGTCAAGATCTTGAACTTTGCGAGCCAATTGTCGGCTGGTCGGTGCATACCCTGATTTGTGCCGATCTATGGAATCCGGCATTGCCTCACCTAGCAATGCTGGACAAGCCTGCGTTGATGCTGGCCCCGGTCAACTCGGCTGCTGATATTGTGTCTGATGAGTTCTCTAACCCACAAGGCTGGAAAACCAATACCGATTTTATTTCGATGACCTATGGTGTTCCGGTGATGATGGCAAACAGCTGTGCCTTGGAAGGCAATAGCCGTTTCTGGGGTGGTTCGCGTATTTTGGATGCTTTCGGTAACTGCCTGGCTGAAGCTGGCAGCGAGGAAGCGTTGATTAGTGCAACGGTATCAATCAAAGATACCCGCGAGGCGCGATTCCAGCTACCAACTATTCGTGATGCAGACAGCCGTTTGGTACTGGATTTGCTGGCTAAGCGAGTAGGAAAGTAATCAAAGCAAGTGAGTTTTATCCTACTCTATGCAACTTAACTTGGCGTAATCTCAAAAACGCATAAAGGCATCCATGCCGCTCCGACCCGCCATCCCTGGCGGGTAGGTTTTGAAATTACACCAAGCTAACTTGTTTTTATGCAAACCAAATCTACTTATTACAACAACGGGCTGAACATATAGAAGAATTGTTCAATCAGCTTGTTGCTGATATGCCGCTCCTCCCACTTGGCACTGTCGACCAAGCTTGAATCGCTCATATACTCTTTCTGAAGCCAATTAAGCTGCTTGGTGAACTCGGGGTTATCCACAGCCAGTGTTACTTCGAAGTTCAGCCACAGGCTACGCATATCCAAATTAACCGTACCAATCAAGCAGTGGGTATTGTCGATCACCACGGATTTGGTATGTAGTAAACCGCCATGGAAGCGGTGAATGCGGACCCCCGCAGTTAGCAACTCCGAGAAAAAAGAGCGGCTGGCCCATTCCACCATGATTGAGTCGTTTTTATCCGGGATGATGATATCGACAGTGACTCCGCGGTGTGCTGCGCCTTTCATTGCATGTAATAGGTTTTCGCTCGGCACAAAATATGGCGTGGTGATCACCACACTTTCTTTGGCTTGGTAAATACTTAGTAGGAGCGCTTGGTGGATGATTTCGTCGGGCATCCCCGGCCCTGACGGGATCACCTGGATCATATCTGAAGCTTCTGACTGACTTGGAAGCGAGCACTCAGGGAGTTGTGGTAAGAAGCGGTCACCCGTTTCCACTTCCCAGTCCCACGCTTGGATACCGTTGAGCACTGCAACAGATGGCCCCGTTACTCTGACCATGACATCAATCCATTGGCCGACGCCGGCATCGGTTTTGAAATAGGCAGGGTCAACCAAGTTCATAGACCCGGTGTAGCCAACCTTTTCGTCGATGACAACAATTTTGCGGTGCTGGCGCAAGTCCATCCGACGCAAAAACATCCTGAACGGGGTAACGGCCAATGCTTCTACAATTTCGATACCCGAATGGCGCATAAGCTTGGGCCAATGGGAGCGAAAGAAACGCATGCTGCCAGCGGCATCAAGCAATACCCTGACTTGAACGCCACGTTTGGCGGCCATGATCATTGCTGTCGCGACTTCATCGGCCAACCCTCCTGGGTGCCAGATGTAAAACTCCATATGGATAGAGGCTTCGGCCTGGTGAATATCTTCGATAAGAGAGCGCAGGATAGTTTGTGGAGAATCTTGTAGTGAAAGGCTATTGCCGCTAAGAGCTGGGATCCCTAGCCGGTTTTCGCACAAGTCACTGATAGGCCTTGCATGTTCGCTCATCAGTGCTGGTTGGTGGCCGGGGCAGTCATTGAGACGTTGGAACCAATCACCAAACGGTTCGAACATAATTTTGGCTCGCTGGGCGCGTTTTTTGCCTAAGTTGAGTTCGCCAAACAACAGGTAAGCGATCACTCCGCCGATCGGAATGATATAGATGATCATGAGCCAAGCTAGAGAGACACCGACTACTCTACGCTTGAAGACAATGCGCATGGTCACGGCGGCGATCATCAACCAATAGAAGAAGACACCTGCCCAAGCAAGAACTTGATAGAACTGTTCCATTCGTATTTTTTATGAGTTTGTAGTTTTACTCTATTTTGCATTGAAACTAGAGGAATACCAGCGAAATTTCACGCGAAATATGTGCTAAGTTTGATAAGAGGAAATCACTGAATTGTAGGAGGAATGTGAAATTAGCAAACGTTATTCGTGCAAAATATAAGCAAAATGCGTGGAAATGATGTAAAAAAACAGTAAATGATCAAAATTTAGAAGCGCGGGCTTCACATTCTAATCGCAACCTGTTTTACTTGCCATATATAGAGCGTCAATAACAATCCTATAAGTGTGTAGATAAGTTTACACACAAGTTTACACAACATATTTTCGACGCCTATTACTAGCAAACCTCTAGCAAACACAACAAAACCTTGGAGAGAACGTGGCTACTAGTAATACAACCACACAACCCCGTGATAATTGGGGGTCAAAATTAGGCTTCGTTATGGCCGCGGCAGGATCCGCAGTAGGTCTTGGTAACATCTGGAAGTTCCCATACACAGCTGGTGAGAGTGGTGGTGGTGCTTTCGTAGCTATATACCTATTGTTCGTTATCTTTATCGGCTTCAGCGTCATGCTGACTGAATTTGCCGTGGGTCGTAAGACAGGTCTATCCGCTGTAGGTGCATTTAAATCAACTGATCGCCGTTGGTCATTTGTTGGTGTGATCGGTGTGGTCAGTGGCCTGCTTATTATGGGCTTCTACCCGGTCGTAGGTGGCTGGGCTATTGCGTATATCTATAAAATCGGGACAGGCTTGCTAAGCACACCAGAAGCCATTGGTGATAGCTTTGGCAGCTTTATCTCGAACCCAATTCAGCCTCTGTTGTGGATGGGTCTATACCTGATCTTTAACATCTTGGTAGTTATCAAAGGGATTTCAGGCGGTATCGAGAAAGCCGGTAAGGTGTTGATGCCTCTACTATTCGCAATCCTTATCTTGGTTGCGGTCAAAGGTATGAGCCTTCCTGGTGCGTCAGCGGGTCTTGAATTCTTGTTCAAACCTGATTTTTCTAAAGTCGACAGTACTGTTGTACTGGCAGCATTGGGTCAGGCTTTCTTCTCATTGAGCTTGGGTATGGGCTGTATGATCACATACGGTAGTTACCTGAAGCGTAAAGAGAATCTGGTTCAAACTACGGCAATGGTAACGGCAATGGATACAGCTGTTGCAATCCTTGCTGGTGTGGCTATGTTCCCGGCTATGTTCGCATTCAACATGGAACCAGCTGCGGGCCCGGGCTTGATTTTCGTTGTTGTCCCTCAGCTATTTGCTGAAATGGGTGGCATTGTGGGTCTATTGCTGGCGCTGCTGTTCTTCATCGGTTTGAGTGTTGCGGCACTGACGTCTTCGGTATCACTGCTAGAAGTCGTGGTGTCTTACCTGATTGACGAAAAAGGCATGAAGCGCTCAACAGCGGTATTCTCGGCAAGTTCTGTTATGGCAGTACTGTGTGTGTTCGCTTCGCTTTCTCTTGGCGGCGTTGGACCGACACTGTTTGAAACCGGCGCGTTTGACATCTTTGACCTGCTAACTGATAAGATCTTCTTGGCTGTTGGTGGTATGTTGGTGTGTATCTTCGCAGGCTGGCGCTTGAACCGTAGCGAGCTTGAAAAAGAAATCACCAACGACGGTGAGTTCAAGTTCCCACTGTTCGGTCTATGGTACAACCTAGTGAAGTACGTGATCCCATTTGCTATCGCGATTGTTGCGATTGCGGGTGTGAAAGCAGGCTTTGACAGCGGTAAAGGTGAAATCATGGTATTGGGCCTCGCCATTATTGGTATTGGAGCCCTGGTTTCCAAGAAGCTGTAAATAGTGAAGCGGTAACCCCAGTTACCACTTGCAAAGCGGGAGCCATTGGCTCCCGCTTTTTGTTGCTTGGAGGCTGTGGAAATGCGCCCGATAAGCGGTATACTTCGCACTCCCAATCTGCCATGAGCTTGTTATGTTCGATATTCTTCATACCCACCCAGACTTTCTTGTGATTAATAAGCACTCTGGGGTGTCAGTACACAAAGATGATGGCGATGTGATGCTACTGCAGGAAGTGGCGAAACAGAGTGGGGACAAGCAGCTTTACCTCATCCATCGCTTGGATAAGATGACATCGGGTTTGCTATTGCTCGGCCGTAACCGTGAGGCTGCAGCTGCTCTATCTAAGTGTTTTTCCGATCGCGTCGTCGAGAAGTTCTACTTGGCTATTGGCACCAAGAAGCCGAAGAAAAAGCAGGGTGTGGTTATCGGTGATATGACCCGGTCGCGACGCAGTAGCTGGAAACTGGAAAACAGTCGCGAGAACCCGGCGGTCACCCAGTTTTTCTCTGCTGCCGCAGGCCAAGGTCGACGCTTGTTCTTGTGTAAACCACATACTGGAAAAACTCATCAGATCCGTGTCGCTTTGCGCAGCGTGGGCTCAGGGATCACAGGTGATACTATTTACGGTAATGAATCGGCGGATCGTGGTTATCTTCATGCCTTTGCGTTGCGCTTTCCCTATGCTGAGCAACAATGGCAATTTCTCTGTCTGCCATCGCAGGGCGAGTTATGGCAGCTAGCAGAAACTCAGCAGGTATTAACCGAATGGGTGGCACCTTGGGCGCTGGCTTGGCCGCTTTTGCCTGGAAAGAAATAACGGCACTTCGGAATAAGTATGAAGCGTCCGGGAAGACTCATAGGTGGGGTGGTTATCGTTTAACCACTAATCATCAGGTTGATGTAGTAAAACAGCGCTTAATGATAATAATTTGTTTAAACCCCGTGTTTTTCCTTGTTAATTTGCGACCAACTGCTGCTATTTTGACCTTTCATAAATTACATTACCGTAAAGTTTCACTTATAATACCGGTCTAGGACTTACCTAGACCGAGATTCAATATGCGCCTTACCCGCTCCGTATCGCTTCGCATGCGATTGAAGAAAAAAAAGAACCAATCACGTTTTTGGGGGCTGGCGTCATTCCGTCGACAACGAAAAATAGTCAAAAACCGTACCCGCCGCCAACGCCAAGTCCGCCTTCAGGCAGAATATGTTCACCTTGCTAGCTGCCGCCAACCTGAACAAGAAAATCTTAAATTGGTTGCTTGATGCTATACCCAAGTAGCTTGGGTATATATCGTTTTGAGCTGAATGGATTGATTTAGCTCTGCTATAATACCGCCCCTGAATTGACCAACGTAGTAGAACTATGGAACCGAGTGCATTAATAAACCTTGAGCAACACCTGATGGCTGAGCTGGCGACACCGCCAAATGAAGTGCGCCGGTTATTCCATGGACGTGGCCGTTGCTGGCCTGGCCTTGAGCAGTTGACTGTCGACTGGTTAAGCGGACAAGTCCTTGTTTCACTCTTTAAAGAGCCGTCTGAAGAATTCTTAATCCCATTGCGTCACATGCTTGATACGTTGGTTGAAACCTCTGTGTGGCAACAGTCTGGGGCAACATCGTTACTGCTCCAGCACCGTGACCGTCAGGGTTCACCGATGGATGTGTTGTGGGGCGAGAGCAGTGAATATCAGGATGTGATGGAGAATGGCCTCAAATTTAAATTGGATCTTGGCCGCAAGCAGAATAATGGTTTGTTCTTGGATATGCGCTGCGGTCGTGACTGGGTGATGCGCCATGCAGAAGGCAAACGGGTGTTGAACCTGTTCGCTTATACCTGTGGTTTCTCTGTGGCTGCTATTGCCGGCGGGGCAGAGCATGTGGTTAATCTTGATATGGCCAGAGCCGCCTTGAGTCGAGGCCGAGACAACCACCACTTGAACCAGCATGACTTGTCCAAAGTCAGTTTCCTTGGCCATGAGTTGTTCAAGTCATGGGGCAAGGTGCGCAAGCTTGGCGCGTATGATCTGATCATCATCGATCCGCCATCGTTCCAGAAAGGTAGCTTCGCTTTGACCAAGGATTACCAAAAGATTTTACGTCGTTTGCCTGATCTGCTGACAGAAAACGGTCAGGTGTTGGCTTGTGTCAACGATCCGGGTGTGTCGTCGTCTTTCTTGATTGAGGGAATGGCTGCGGAAGCGCCTGAGCTTGTTTATCAACACCGCTTGGAAAACCCACCGGAGTTCAAGGATATTGATCCGGAAGGTGGTTTGAAAGTGTTGTTGTTTGAGCGGTCGTAATCTCGTTTATGTAAAAGCAAAAACGCCAGCAATGCTGGCGTTTTTTGTATATGACTTCAAATCATCGGAACCCCGTTGATTAAAGCTTCAATTCGGCTGTTTAGATATAGTCTTCACAGCCCTAATGCTAGTTTGCGATTTGGCTACAAACCTCAGCGGTGATCGGCTGGGTCACCATAGGGCGGCCACGCATATCCATAATCACGATATTGTAGTTCACACCCTCGCTCACCATTGGGCTTAATTCTGCGCTGTTGCAATAGTTTAGCGCAGCACTTTTGGCGGCCGTAGTCGGAGGCGTTTTACCACCGCCACCATATAAAATGGTGATCTCGACAATGTTTTCCCGTGCTTGGGCTTTCATGATCTGGTATTGATCAATTTTTTCGTACGGGGCTTTGTTGTTGATAGCCATGGCTCGGGCTTTCGCCAAATCCATGATCGCTTGCTCTTCTTTATTTGAAGCACAGCCTGCCATCAAGACAGCGCCTAATAAAACGAGGGTGCGTTTTAGCATAACGTAGTTATCTCAAATTACGGGTTATGGAAGGACTTTCTTGAACGGTTTGACGATAACCTTCTCGTAGACACCGGCGTCGATGTACGGATCGGCATCGGCCCAGGTTTGGGCATCGTCCAAGGAATTGAATTCAGCAATCACGGTTGAGCCTGTAAATCCGGCTTCTCCCGGGTTTTCACTGTCGATGGCTGGCATTGGGCCAGCAACTAACAGGCGGCCTTGTTCTTGCAGCGCTTTCAATCGAGCCAAGTGCTGGTCACGTACACTTAGGCGACGCTCAAGGCTGTTATCGACATCCTGGGAAAAAATAACGTACCACATGTAACTCTCTCCTTGTTTCTGCTGGCCTCAATATACATTAATGAAATTTTTGGGACGGCAGCAATGTGTGACAAATTTTTCCTATCATAAATGAAAAAAAAAGCCCTAGCATTATGTTAGGGCTTTTTTGCGGATTTCTGCACTGTTCTATACCAGCCTACATAAATCTGTGACGCCATTTTTATAGCAAATGGAATAGATCAATGACTTATAAAGATTGGCACAATCGATTTATTTTTTAACCGGGCGAGGGCGACCGTCACTGTCAATGGCGACATAGTTAAATGTTGCTTCACATACGCGATAGCGTTCGCCGACAGCATCAATTGCCACAGGCTTAACCCATACTTCAAGTGCGACGCTCATTGATGAGTTACCGATACGGCTACATTCGCCGTAGCAGCATACAACATCACCCACGCTGACAGGGGCTTTGAAAGCGATGGTATCGACAGACACGGTAACAACGCGGCCACCGGAGATTTCTTTCGCTAAGATAGCGCCGGCTAAATCAAGTTGAGACATGATCCAGCCGCCAAAAATATCACCGTTGGCATTGGTGTCGGCTGGCATTGCAAGAGTGCGAAGCAACAATTGCCCGCGAGGAATATTATTTTCTGATGTCATGATGCGGCTCTGTACTACTCTGAATCGGGTTCTTTGGGCATATGGTGGTAAATATAGCCGCCGGTGGCAATGGTGAAGATCAAAGTCAGGATCAATAGACCGAATACTTTGAAATTAACCCACACATCCAGCGGTAAACGAAAAGCAATATAGACATTCACGACGGCACATACAACGAAAAACAGGGCCCAAGCGGCATTGATTCGGCTCCAGACCTTATCCGGTAGGCTGAGATCTTTGCCTAACATGCTCTTTATCAGCGGCTTGCCTAACAATTGGCTAATAGCGAGTCCAATCGCAAAAATGCCGTACACAAGAGTGACTTTCCATTTGATGAAGTTTTCATCGTGCATGAAAATCGTTAGTCCGCCAAACACAGCGACCATGACAAACGTCACCAGCTGCATCTTCTCTACCTTTTTATACAGCATCCACGTTACAACGAGTTGAATGGCCGTGGCGATAATCAATGCGCCGGTCGCGACATAGATATCATGGGTTTTATAGAGAATAAAGAATATGACCAGGGGAATAAAATCAATCAGTTGCTTCATGTTGGGAGCCATTAATTACATATAAGCTGCTTATAGTATAAGAAAAAGACTGCAGGTTTAACCCTGCAGCCTTTTGATTTTATAGTCTCTTTAGGAAAGACAAAGATTAAACGTGATGGCTTGATGTTGGCTCAGGAGTGTCCTGAGGCGCATCGTTAATCATATTATCGACAATAACGGCACATGCGGCGTCACCGGTAATGTTCAGGGCGGTACGGATCATGTCGAAGATGCGATCAAGGGCAAACAGCAACGGTAGGCCTTCGATAGGGATCCCGGCGGCGAGCAATACGGCAACCACTAAGAACGACGGTCCCGGTACACCGGCTTGGCCGATAGCACCTAGGGTAGAGGTAATGATGATGGCCATGTAAGCCCCCATACCCAGTTCAATATTGAACATCTGGGCAAAGAAGACGGCCACCAAGCCGTAATAAATAGCATTACCGCTCATATTGATCGTCGCGCCAAGCGGGAGTACAAAAGAGGCGGTAGAGTTTTTCACCCCAAGCTCTTCTTCACACACTTCCATGGTAACCGGTAGGGTTGCCATTGAAGAAGCCGTAGATAGCGCGACGGCTTGCGGCTTTTTCATTGCTGATAGGAACTTAAGCGGAGAGGTTTTGCTGAATACCTTGATCATGGCGGGATAGAAGATAAAGCCATAGATCAGAATCGCGATGACGTAGACCACAAAGAGCTTGAATACCACCATCAGGGCACCAAAGCCAAAGGTACCGACGGCATCTGCCATCAAGCCAAAGACACCTAACGGGGCAACTTTCATTACAACGTTGATCATCCATACCATGGCATCGACGATGGCATTCACCCCGTTGATCAATGGGTCGCGGCGTTCTTTTTCCAGTTTAGAAACGGCAATACCGAAGAAAAGGCAAAATACTAAAATTTGAAGGATATTAGCTTCATTCAGTGACTGAAAAACATTGGTCGGGATCATGCCAAGTACGGTGGCCCAGAATGTCGGCATCTCGCCCTTGTCGGCATACACATTGGAGAACATGCCTTCTACGCCAGTCATGTCGACGCCGACACCCGGCTGGAATACAACGCCCATGAACAGGGCCAGCGCAACCGCGACAGCGGAAGTCAGGCCGAAAAAGCCCAGCGTTGACAGACCGACTTTCCCTGCTGACTGGCTACTACCAAGCCCGGCAGCACCGGAGATAATGGCGACGGCAACCAATGGGATCACCAACATTTTGATTAAGTGGATGAAGATGCTCCCCAGTGGGGCAAACATACTTGCAGACTGGCCCATCATCGCACCGACGAGCGTCCCCACACACATGGCAATCACGACTTGTACGCCGATGTTGCCAAATAGTCCTTTTTCTTTTAACACGGTTAGATACCTCAGTTGTGTTTGATATTGTTCGCAAAGCTATTGGCAATTTGTTTTGTAATTGTACTAATTGTTAAGCCAATATTTTGCGCGTGTGTTTTTACACGGAAATACCATATCGATCAATCATTCTTTCACTGGATTTATATTTTTGACTTTCAATCTTGCAAATTGTTGATACCAAGCATTAACAAGTTGGTTACTGTATTGGGAGAGGGGGAAGAGATCTTTGATCTCGATTAATAATACCGAACAGATTTGTAATCAGCTTGCTATTAAGTCTCAGTGTAATAGAAAAAGCCGTCCGCAAGGTGACTTGGGACGGCTTTTGTCGTGAAGCTCGACGCGAAGAGGCTATTAGCTGTTACGTGTAGCGGCCTTCATGTTGCTGATAAAACTGTGCATGTTGCTGAGCATGGCGTCGTGATCATCAAGATTGTTTTCGATCACCTTTACCACGGCTGAGCCAGAGATGGCGCCCGCCGCGCCGGCTTTGATGGCTTCGGCAACTTGCTGTGGCTCGGAAATACCAAAACCAAGCAGGGCCGGAGGAGCATTATGGGCCTTGAGGCTATCAAGCAGATGGTTGATTGGTGCACCCGCTTTGGTTTCGGTACCCGTGACGCCCGCGCGTGATAGTAGGTAGGTGTAACCCCCACCGAACTCCGACACGGTTTTCAGTGTGGCTTCATCGGCATTTGGTGGTGCGATGAAGATCGGGTGGATACCGTACTTGGCCGCAGCAACGCGGAATTCTTCCGACTCTTTTACCGGTACATCAGCAACCAATACCGAGTCAACGCCCGCTTTGGCACATTGCTGGTAGAAGTTTTCGATTCCGTTAGCAAACACCAAGTTGGCGTACATCAATAAGCCGATTGGCATTTCTGGGTACTTTGCGCGGATCTGGCTTAGTAGATCAAAGCAGACTGTAGGCGTGGTACCTGATTCCATCGCGCGAATGGTCGCGCCTTGAATCGTCGGGCCATCGGCGAGAGGGTCGGAGAAGGGGATGCCCAGCTCCAGGGCATCAGCGCCAGCTTCAACCAAGGTCTCGATAATTTTCAGTGATTGTTCCGGAGTCGGATCACCGATAGTGACAAAAGGAACAAATGCGCCTTCGCTTTTTGCCGCCAGGCGTTCAAATTGGGCTTGGTAACGATCCATTACAGCACTCCTTTTGCATCTAAAATATCGTGTACAGTGAAAATATCTTTATCGCCACGGCCTGATAGGTTAACGACCAGTAGCTGTTCTTTTTCTGGGTTTTCTTTGATCATCTTCAAGGCATGAGCCAGCGCGTGAGCGGATTCAAGCGCTGGGATGATCCCTTCGCTGCGTGCTAGCTCTTGGAAAGCATCCAGCGCTTCGTCATCGGTAACAGCTTCGTATGTTGCGCGGCCAATCGCATTGAGGTGGGCATGTTGCGGGCCAACCGATGGGAAATCAAGGCCTGCCGATACTGAGTAAGATTCTTCAACCTGGCCGTGCTCGTCCTGCATCAGTGGAGCTTTCATACCAAAAAAGATACCCAGCTTACCGTGCTTAAGTGGTGCACCGTGCATGTTGGTATCCAGACCTTTACCTGCAGGCTCTACACCGATCAGGCCAACACTTTCCTCTTTGATGAAATCAGAGAACATACCGATAGCGTTTGAACCACCGCCGACACAGGCGATAACAGCATCTGGCAGGCGGCCTTCTTTCTCTAGGATTTGGGCCTTGGTTTCTTCACCGATGATGTGTTGGAATTCACGCACGATAGTCGGGAATGGGTGAGGACCTGCTGCAGTACCCAATAGGTAGTGTGCTTTGTCATACGTCGCAGTCCAGTCACGCATAGCTTCGTTACATGCATCTTTCAATGTTGCAGAGCCTGAATGGACAGGGATCACTTCTGCGCCCATCAACTTCATACGGAACACGTTCGGGCTCTGGCGCTCAACGTCCTTGGCACCCATATAAACCCGACACTTAAGGCCTAGCAGTGCACAGGCAAGGGCGGTTGCTACACCGTGCTGACCAGCACCAGTTTCAGCAATGATCTCGTCTTTGCCCATGCGCTTAGCTAGCAATGCCTGGCCAAGTACCTGGTTAGTCTTGTGAGCACCGCCGTGTAGTAAATCTTCACGCTTGAGGTAAAGCTTGGTTTTGGTGCCCTTGGTCAGGTTTTGGCATAACGTCAGAGCGGTAGGGCGACCTGCGTAATCTTTTAGTAGATCGATAAACTCTTTTTGGAACTCAGGATCTTGCTGGGCTTCCGTAAAAGCGGCTTCCAGTTGGTCCAATGCAGGGACCAGGATCTGTGGTACGTATTGACCACCAAAATCGCCGAAGTAGGCATTTATCTTGCTCATGGTTTATTTTCCTTAATACTTTCTGATAGCCGCGAAAGCCGCTTTCAATTTCGTTGGGTCTTTTTTGCCGGGCTCGCTTTCTACCCCGGAGTTCAAATCGAGTCCTTGGCAACCTAGGCTTGCCGCTTCACAGACATTGTCTGGATTAAGGCCACCGGCTAGCATAGTGATTTGTTTTTGCTCATCGGGGATCAGGCTCCAGTCAAAAGCAATGCCGGTACCGCCTGACTGGCTTCCGATCTTGCTGTCGAGTAAGTGGCGGTCTACCTGCCATTCACCCAGTACCGGTGCATTATCTGTTACCCCGTGTGCTTTCCAAACCTCACACTCGGCTGGCAGTTGCCCCTTCAGGGCCGCTACGTAGTCATGATCTTCATCGCCATGAAGCTGAACCGCTGATAGCGACAAGGCTTTTGCTGCCTTGATCACTGCTTGTGGATCGGCGTTACGGAATACGCCGACATATTTCAGTGGTGCGCCACTCATCACCATACGGGCTTGTTCGATATCGACATGACGTGGTGAGCCGGAGACAAAAATTAAGCCGCCGTAGATGGCACCGCTTTGGTAAGCGGCTGCCGCATCGTCGGCGTGGGTTAGGCCGCAGACCTTGTTTTCGCCAAGCAGCACGCGGCGTACAGCCATCTCGATGTTGTCTTCTGCCATCAGCGAGCTGCCAATCAAAAAGCCATTGGCATAAGCTGACAGTTCACGTACCTGCTGGTGGTTGTAGATCCCCGATTCGGAAATCACAATCGTTCCTTCTGGAAGGCGAGGTGCCAGCTCTTTGGTACGGTTCAGGTCGATGCTGAGATCGCGCAGGTTGCGGTTGTTGATGCCCACAACTTTAGCCTTGAGGGCAATGGCGCGCTCCAACTCTTCTTCGTTGCTGACTTCGGTCAGGATACCAAGGCTAAGTTGCTCGGCAACCTCAGCCAGTTCACGGTACTCATCGTCATTCAACACCGACAGCATCAGCAAGATAGCATCGGCATTGTAGTAGCGTGCCAGATAAACCTGATAAGTATCAATCATGAAGTCTTTGCACAACACGGGTTGACGTACTTGGTTACGTACTACAGGCAGGAAGTCAAAGTTGCCCTGGAAATACTTTTCGTCGGTTAGTACCGAGATTGCACTGGCATGGCCGTTGTACACCTTGGCAATCATGTCGAGGTCGAAATCTTGGCGGATCAAACCTTTAGATGGTGACGCTTTTTTGCATTCAAGAATAAATGCTGCTTGATCACCGGATAGGGCGTCGTAGAAGCTGCGATCGCTTGGCTGCAAACCATCTCTGAAACTTTCAAGCGGTTGCTTGGCCTTGCGTTCATCAACCCAGATACGTTTGTCGGCGACAATTTTTGCTAGAACCGTTTCCATGCTCAACCTCGTGCTGCTAGTTGGCCGACAAGCTCAAAGGCTTTGCCAGATTTCATGACATTGATGGCCTTCTCGGTATTGGCTTTGAGATCTTCATGGCCGAATAGGCGAAGCAGGAGGGCGACGTTGACCGCAACCGCTCCCATTTGGGCATCAGTCCCTTTACCGGTAAGGATATCGGTAATAATGGCACGGTTTTCTTCTGGCTCTCCACCCTTGATCGCTTCAAGCGGGTGGCTTTCAAGGCCGAAATCAGCTGGCGTTAAGGTATATTCGGTGATCTCGCCATTGATGATTTCTGCTACCGTGGTTTCGCCATGGATTGCGACTTCATCCAAGCCGCTACCGTGAACAACGGCCGCGCGTTTCATGCCCATGGCTGCCATGGTTTCGGCAATTGGGCGAACTAGCGAGGCGTCATAGACACCCATCAGCTCAATGTTAGGGCGAGCTGGGTTAATCAAAGGACCCAGTACATTGAAGATAGTGCGGGTCTTTAGCGTCTGGCGAACCGGCATCGCGTGGCGAACACCACCGTGGTACTCCGGTGCAAACAAGAAGCACACGCCCAAATCGTCAAGGGCTTCACGGGCTGTTTCTGGCTTCATAGCAAGGTTAATACCGAACTTATCAAGCAGGTCGGAAGAGCCAGATTTACTTGATACGCCACGGTTGCCGTGCTTGGCTACCTTGACGCCACACGCAGCTGCCACAAAAGCCGCTGTGGTCGAGATGTTGATGGTGTTGGCACCGTCACCACCAGTCCCGACGATATCGGCAAAGTCATACTCAGGGCATGGGAATGGGTTGGCGTTGGCCAGTAATGCTTTGGCAGCACCAGCGATTTCTGCCGGTGTTTCACCTTTGATTTTCAGTGCCGTCAATACCGCCGACAGCAATACTGGTTCGACTTCGCCCTTGATGATGGCATCAAACAGGGTCTGGCTTTCTTCTTGGCTTAATGCCTGCTGGTCGTAAAGCTTGTTGGCAATGGTGTAGATGGTCGCATCCATAATTAAAATCCTTGTTGTCTATACCGGCTGATTATTGGTTCAGCTCATTATTGTCGGTCGGTGACGATGTGACCCACTCCAGCGTATTGGTCAGTAGCTGGGCTCCTTGGGTAGTGAGGATTGACTCAGGGTGGAACTGGTAGCCACACACGCGATCCTCATCATTAGTCACCGCCATGACCAAGCCGTTGACATCGGCAATGATATTCAGACTCTCTGGGACGGTTTCAGCAACCAGGGAGTGGTAGCGGGCAATCGATAATGGGCTTGGCAGTTCGCCGAAGACATCGTGGCCAGTGTGGTTCATCATGGCTGACTTGCCATGGACAATTTCACCAGCACCCGACACCTTGCCACCATAGGCTTCAACAATGGCTTGATGACCAAGGCAAATGCCGATCATCGGCACTTTACCGCGAACTTGCTTAATCAGCTCAGGCATACAGCCTGCGTCAGCTGGTGCGCCCGGGCCTGGTGATAGCACCAGCACAGGATTACTCTTTTCTACTAGCGCCAGCTCCATTTGCTCGACCGTCAGGCTGTTTCGGTAAATGGTTACTTCGCAGCCCAGCGAGCGGAATTGATCAACCAGGTTATAGGTGAAGGAGTCAAAGTTATCGAGCAATACAATATGAGGTTGGGACATCTTTGGCTCCTTAGCGCGATTTGCTTGCGTTGGTGGTACTGGTAGTGTGTTCGCAGGCATTCGGCGCACTGTGTGCCTTGCGAATCGCGGTGATCACCGCCTGAGCTTTACCACGGGTCTCATCAGCTTCTGCCTGAGGGACTGAGTCATAGACCACGCCAGCACCCGCCTGAACACTGGCTTTGCCATCTTCGACATAGGCCGAGCGGATCACAATACAGGTATCCATATCACCATGGCCAGTCAGGTAACCGACGGCACCACCATAAGTACCTCGGCGGCGTTGTTCTACTTCACGAATAAGCTGCATGGCACGGATTTTTGGCGCGCCGGTCAGGGTGCCCATGTTCATACAGGCTTGGTAAGCGTGCAGGGCATCCAGATCACCACGTAGCTGGCCGACAACGCGTGAGACCAAGTGCATTACGTGGCTGTAGCGGTCTACCGCGAGTAAATCGGCGACATAGCGGCTGCCCGGTTCGCTGATACGGGCGACATCGTTACGGGCCAAGTCAACCAGCATCATGTGCTCGGCGTTCTCTTTCATGTCGCAGCGCAGTTCAAGCTCAATACGGCCATCAAGGTCGAGGTTGATAGAGCCATCAGCATTCTTACCACGGTGTCGGGTACCGGCTATCGGGTAGATCTCAATTTGGTTGCTCTCGGTACAGTATTTGAGTGCACTTTCCGGAGAGGCGCCAAAAACAGTGAAATCAGCGTCTTGCAGGTAGAACATGTACGGGCTTGGGTTGCCGATCTTCAGTTCTTTGTAGGCATTGAGCGGTGACGGACATGGCAGAGTAAACTGACGAGATGGTACCACCTGGAATACATCACCTTTAATAACATGTTCTTTAAGATCAACGACCTGCTGGCAGAAATCTTCATCGCTTACACTGGCGACCGGCTCGCATTCATCCAGCAGCACGGCAGCAGGAAGCGGCATTGGCTCCAGGCAGGCTTCTTTGATGTGCTGTAGGCGGCGGCTCAGCTCGAAATAGCTCGAGGTATACTCATCTCCTCCGAACAGGGTTGCCTGCAGCTTGCCTTTACGGCGCTGGTGGTCGATGACCAGCAGGGTTTCGGCAATGTAGAACAGGTAATCCGGGCAGCGGTTATCTTGCTTGACGCCAGGTAACGGCTCAAAGCCGTCGACCACGTCATAGGCAAACAGGCCACCTAGGAATAAGGCTTCGCGAGGATGGCCGGCAATATTGAAGGCATGCTGGATCATTCGCAGCGCGTCAAATGATGACGTTTGGCGCAAGCGACTGTCTTCATCCAAAGTGCGCTCTGCCGACGGGAAGGTCAGTGTTAGCTCACGGCCTTGGCGTTCTGCATTGATATCGGTCGGCATCTTGCCTTCCAACGTTTGCAGTACATTCAGACCGTTATCGGTCAGGGCCTCAAGGGTGACCACCTTGCCGCGGCAGACAATCCGCACTGCCGCATCAATAAGCATTAAGCTTTTCAGGTCTTGTTTGGAGTCGATTTCGGCCGACTCCAGCAATAGGTTATGTGGGCGGTCGCCACAGACGGAGTAATATAACTCCGTCGGATCCGCAACATAGGGTACATCGAGGCTGAGTAATTCCAGCTCGCCGACACCTAGTGGGGTAGTATTCACAGCGTTCTCCCTGCCGCTTCTACAAACGGTTTCAACTCTTGCATCAACTGTTCAAACATTGGACCGGTCAGTGCCTGGTGGCCGTCCGACAAGGCTTCACACGGGTTAAGGTGTGATTCGACGATAATACCATCAGCACCAACAGCCGCAGCGGCACGTGACAGTGGGATCACCAGTTCACGGACGCCAGTACCGTGGCTAGGGTCAACAACAACCGGTAGGTGGGTACGTTGCTTAAGGTATGCCACAGCGTTCAAATCCAATGTGTTACGTGTTGCTGTCTCGTAGGTACGGATTCCACGCTCACACAGGATAATATTCGGGTTGCCTGCATCGTAGATATATTCCGCCGCGAGTAACAGCTCCTCGATAGTGGCTGAAAGTCCGCGTTTGAGCAAGACCGGTTTCTTGCTTTCACCGACTGCTTTTAGCAGGGCGTAGTTCTGCATATTGCGTGCGCCAATCTGAAGACAGTCGATATATTCACACATCGAATCCATCTGGCTGACTTCCATCACTTCCGATACGGTCGGGATCCCCAGCTGTTCGTTGGCCTGTTTCAGTAGTTTTAGACCTTCGACACCCATGCCCTGGAAATCATAGGGGCTGGTACGTGGTTTGTAAGCACCGCCGCGAAGAGCAACAGCACCATGTTTTTTCACCATTTCTGCCACGCTTAGTAATTGCTCTTCTGACTCAACAGAGCAAGGACCAGCGATAACGGCAAACTTGTCACCACCAACAGCGGCATTGCCAAAGCGTACCACGGTGTCGTGGGCTTGCACTTCACGGCTCACCATCTTGTACTTGGTCAGGATAGGTTTGACGTTTTCTACACAAGGGTAGGCGTCAAGGTCAAGTTGTTGAAGAACACGTTCATCACCCAATGCACCTAGAACAATACGTTCAACCCCCGGCATGTAGAGTGGCTTTAGACCGGCTTCTTCGATGCGGGTAAGGATTTCTTTGGCTTGTTGTTCCGTTGCATTTGGCTTTAGTACGATGATCATATTCTTTTCCTCTTCAGAGCGCTGCTTGATGGTGGCGCTCTGGTTACATTATTTGTTTGGCTGAATTCGGTTACAAAAAAACCCGCGTCAAGGCGGGTTTGTGTTATCTGTTTAAGGCACAGCTAATCACACCACCCGCGTTGGGAAGTGCCACCACCAAATTGAGAAAGCGCGGAGCTGATGATGAATTTGCTGTACCATGTAAATATCCTTTCAGTGTAATACTGGATAACTGCGTACTAGTAAACTAGTTCGTAAATGTAAAGTCAAGAAGATAATTTATGTTGTTTGATTTACACAGCCATACCACCGCATCAGACGGGCGGCTGTCACCTGAAGAGCTTGTTTCGCGTGCAGTTGAACGCCGCGTCGATGTCTTGGCCATTACCGATCATGATACAGTGGCAGGTCTCGCCGCTGCTGAGCAGGCAATAGAAGCTAAAAATCTGCCTCTGACTCTCATCAAAGGTATTGAAATATCGACACTTTGGCAAAATTTTGATATTCACATTGTCGGTCTGAATATTGACCCTGAACACCCTGCAATGGTTCACTTGATTGAAGAGCAGCTTCAGCGCCGGGCAGAGCGTGCAGCCATGATGGGAGAGCGCCTAGAGAAAAACCGGATGCCGGGGGCACTGGAAGGGGCTAAGGCGATTGCTAATGGTGCAACCTTAACTCGGTCCCATTTTGCCCAGTGGATTGTCGAACAAGGTTATGCCAAAACGATGCAGGCTGTGTTTAAAAAGTTCCTGACCCGCAATAACCCCGGTTATGTGCCGCCTAATTGGTGCTCGATGGCTGAGGCCGTTGAGGCGATCCATCAAGCTGGTGGGCAGGCGGTGCTGGCCCATCCAGGCCGTTACAACATGACCGCGAAATGGCAAAAACGCATGCTAACCGCGTTTGTTGAAGCCAAAGGTGATGCTATGGAGGTGTCGCAGCCTCAGCAGTCACCTCAGGAGCGACGCCTGCTCGGGGATTATTCAATTGATTACAAGCTACTAGCTTCACAAGGCTCTGATTTCCATTATGCCTCGCCATGGACCGAACTTGGTCGCAATCTGTGGTTGCCCAAGGGGGTGACTGAAGTCTGGCAGGACTGGAGCGTTGAGAAGAAACGCATAGATGAGGAAGTGCGCGATTAGGCTGCATTTCCTATGGAGGAAGAATGAGTCAGTTTTTTTATGTTCACCCTGAAACGCCACAAGTACGTCTGATCAACCAGGCTGTGGCGATCATCCGCAATGGTGGGGTGATCGTTTATCCTACCGATTCTGGCTATGCCCTTGGTTGTCAGCTGGAAAATAAATCAGCATTGGAGCGGATCTGCCAGATCCGCCGTTTGAACGACAAGCACAATTTTACCCTGCTATGTCGTGATCTTTCCGAGTTGTCCCTGTATGCCCGCGTTGATAATGCGGCATTCCGCTTGCTGCGTAACAATACACCGGGTGCCTACACCTTTATCTTTAAGGGAACCAAGGAAGTACCGCGCCGTTTGATGAATCCGAAGCGAAAAACCATCGGTATTCGTGTGCCCGATAATGCGATTGCATTGGCCTTGCTTGATGCGCTGGGTGAACCGATGATGTCGACATCATTGATTTTACCGGGTAACGAAACCACCGAGTCCGATCCAGAAGATATCCGCGATAAGCTAGAGCACGCCGTGGACTTGATTATCAGTGGTGGATATCTCGGCGAGCAACCGACTACGGTGATTGACTTCAGTAATGATGCCATGGAAGTGGCCCGGGTTGGTGCCGGTGACCCAACTCCATTTGAGTAAGCTTCTCGGTTTACCTATTACTATGCATCTAATTGTTTAGTGGGTGAGATATGACAGGAAATACCGTATGTTTACGGTGTTTTCTGTGGTATCTCAGCTAAGCTTTTGGCATAATCCGCCATCGCTTTAAGATGGCTTAAAGCATGATGATATTTCGACGCCTGTGAAGGCGACAAAGGTTTGTCTAATGAGTGAAAAATTACAGAAGGTACTGGCGCGTTCTGGCCAGGGTTCTCGCCGAGAAATCGAATTAATGATCCAGAACGGTCGAGTTAGTATCGACGGTAAGGTAGCCAAACTCGGCGACCGACTGGATGATCTGTCAGTCAGTGTTCGCATTGATGGCCACAACATCCAACTGGTGTCTTCTTCAGAAGAAGTGTGCCGTGTGATGGCTTACAACAAACCGGAAGGTGAGTTGTGTACTCGTCATGACCCAGAAGGTCGTCGTACGGTATTTGATCGTCTGCCTCGTCTTAACGGTGGCCGATGGGTATCAGTAGGTCGTCTTGATGCCAATACGGCAGGTCTGTTGCTGTTCACGACTGATGGTGAATTGGCTAACCGCCTAATGCACCCAAGCCGCAGTGTTGAGCGTGAATACATGGTCCGTGTATTTGGCGAAGTAACAGAAGATATGGTTCGCAACCTGGTTAAGGGTGTGAAACTTGAAGATGGTATGGCACGTTTTGAAGACGTGGTTTACGCTGGCGGTGAAGGTATGAACCATACTTTCTACGTAGTGATCACCGAAGGTCGTAATCGTGAGGTTCGTCGTTTGTGGGATTCACAAGGCGTAACAGTAAGCCGTTTGAAGCGTGTTCGCTACGGTGACATCTTCTTGACCAAAGATCTTCCTCGCGGTGGCTGGATGGAGCTTGAGCTCAAAGATGTCAACTACCTGCGTGAGAAAGTCGAGCTACCACCTGAAACGGAAACTATGCTGACGGTCGAAGGCCAGAAGCGCAAGCGTGGTGTTCGCCAGATCCGTCGTGCAGTTCGTCGCCATGAAGAACGTTTGAACGATGATAGCAGCCGCGGTCGTCGTGGTGGACGTCAAGACCAGCGTCGCTCGACGAACCGTAACCCAGGTGAAGAGAGCAGCAACGAGTCGCGTCGTAAGCCTTCAGGCAACGTATCTAACCGCCGTGGTGAAGATAACAGCGAGTCACGCCGTAAGCCTTCAGGCAATACAGCGAACCGCCGTAATCAGGCTGAAGAGAACAACGGTTCACGCCGCAAGCCGTCAGGTAATGCAGCTAACCGTCGTAATCCGCTGAAAAATAAGCCGGCTAAGCCTCGTTCACGTAAATAGTCGCGTTCACGCAAGTAAGCCTTGCAAAACAGCCGATAAATTAAAAAAGCAGCCAATGGCTGCTTTTTTGTTCATAGCTTACTAGAATTATCTAGTTGCCATGATTGAAGTCATATCATAGTTGGGCAATATTGACATGTGATTCAATAACGTCTCTTGGAAGAGTCATAACCGCATAGTCTTTCCGCCAACCATTAATAGTATTGGTGCTACGTAAGCGCAGTTGAATCGCATTGTTGAACTCAGTTGTGTTCAGGTTTTGCAGGGTTTCTTGTTCAATGCGAACGGTGATAGGAGAATCGGGTTTGCCAGCTAAGTTTTCGACTTGCCATTCATCTTTACGCGCACCAGTGCGATCCCCCATGATGCTAAATTTGTACTCTCTATCATCTTCCCAGAGTGAAAGGTTTGTCAGTTCAAATGAGACTAATAGATCATCGCCGTCGCCTGCCAGTTCTACGCCTTCAAACTGTGGCTCCCATAATGTTGGTGACGTTTGCGGTGCATCGTACGGAGTTTCAATCGTAAATGATGTACTGTACCAAAGGTGGTCGGAGACAAACTCTCGCTCACCATAGTATGGTTCGCCATTGTTATCGACTTTCACGCCCGTATGCAGGTCACTCCAAACGTAGGTATCATCTTCGCTGTGTGGACCTGGGAAGTATGTCTGAATTCGCGGACCGATGAGTGAGGCATCTACCAGTTTAACGTCTTCGGCATCAGCATTGTAGTAAATCAAATCAATACGGTCTCGGTCATCTTGTGCTCGTCCACATTCATTTATATAGGAATTACCGCTCATCCAGCTGTCATCCTGATGGAATGGCCAAGAAGCCCCTGGGTGCGTGACCGGATCAGGGAAGAGTTCGCGGTAGGTATCGGTATAACCCGCTTCTCGAAGTAGGCGGTGAGTCAGGAAGTCATGGACCGTGCCTTTGCGATCGAACTGCTGTGCACTATCTGGTGTCCAGTCAAGACCGGATGGTTCGTTAAAGTCACCGCCAAAGATGATAACCGCGTTTTCATCCATATATTGCTGGGTTTGCGTAATGAGGTGACGGGCTTGGTTTGGTCGTTGGGACTTTTCATTCATCGCATCTAATTCGTCGTTGTCCTGCTCTGGAATGCATTGCGAGCGAGCAGCCCAAGAGACACCATCTCCACCACGTGCGTCGTAGGTAATGTAATGGGTGTAGTCAAGGTGATTACTCCATACCACGACATCACGGCCATTTACGTCGAGTACTGCACCGATGAGATTACCCCTGTCACCAACATTATCTCCACTTTGCAGTACTTCTTTGATTGGGTATTTAGATAGTAGGCCGACGCTGGATATAAAATGCTCGCCCTGCCATACATACATTCCTAGCTCTTCTCCAAGGCGAGTCGTAATACCCGAAGCTTCAGATAGCAACAGGACATCAGGGGCAGCAAAACGAAGCTCTTCAACGGCAATATCGTATGAGCTTTGGTTGTTAGCTGGAAAATCTGAAGTCAGGCTGTGCCACATGTTGGCGGTGATAACTTTTAGTTCGGTTTGGTAAGTCCCTTCGGGTATGTCCGGAATGGTTGGTGTTTCACCCACTTTAGGGGGTTCTGATGACGTGGAGTTACAACCAGCAATGATGCCTGCAAGTAGGCAAGTAAGGAGTGTACGCTTATTCATTCGATTAATTACTTTGGTTCTGGAATTTAGGTTAGTCTACGAGGGTAAAATGACAATATTCATGTAGAGAAGTGATTGATTTACGAATGATTTGATAAGTTTAACTTATCAACAGTGTTGCCATACACTTCGCCCAAAAAGGTCGTCTATAAGCTAATCACTCATAGCAGGAGATAAATGGCCCATATAGCGGACTATTATTAAATGCGTGATACGTTTATTTTACGGGGAAGGTTGTGAGATTTGGTGCTCTGACACTTGATTTATTAAAGGAGGTCAACGTCGATGATAACGGTGATTAAAGAACAATTGAAATAATTAATTGCGGGCGTGCAAGGGGGGCAATGCTTTTAAACGTCAAGTTTAAATATGGAATATTCATCACGACTTTTATCAGCGAGCCTGACGTTATTGTTAAAACATCAGTCTTGAAATTGTTTAATGGCTCATACTGCTAGAAAAGGCATTAATAATTACCGTACCCACTAAAATAAAGCTAATACCGATCATTGCTGGTATGTCGAGCCGTTGGTCGTAGACTCGCCAAGCGATACCGGCGACCAGTACGATACCAGCCCCACACCAGATGGCATAAACTTGACGACTTGGGCCAGGCAAGAAAATGCCAGCGCGTAGAAGCCAAGACAAAGCAGCGTGGGCAGAGGCTTGGTAAAACCAGCGGTTTTTGCCAGGGCACTGGTCGCTGCAACTTCGGCGATAATAGCAACAGCCAGAAAGAAGTAGTGCATATCATTTTCTCTTGCACATTGAGTAAATATTTAGCTCTGCAGCGCATCGACGAGTGCTTTTTCAGGCTGTAGCGCCAAAAAGCGTTGTTGTAGCCAACCAGTAAACAGGGTGACTTTTGGCGGTGCATGGTTGCGCTCATATTGCAGATAGTGACAATCAGTGGATGAAATGGTGCTGTCATTAAATACAACGATGCGTTTGCTCTGCAGCAGCGGCAAGGCATTGAGTGAGCGACAAAGCATTATCCCCGCTCCTTGTGCCGCTAGTTCCAAACCCATCATAGTACTATCTACTTCGTATTGTTGTAATGGCGGGGAGTTAGAAAGTGTGTTGCTGCTTAGCCACTCATGCCAACCTTCGGTGTAGCCACGTACATAAATACCAGGTAATTGCTCTAAAGCGCATTGCGCCAGTTCTTCGTTGTGTTGCGCTTTAAATTCAGGGCTGCATACCGCTATCCAATAC
Source organism: Photobacterium sp. DNB22_13_2 (assembly GCF_052873915.1). NCBI lineage: Bacteria > Pseudomonadati > Pseudomonadota > Gammaproteobacteria > Vibrionales > Vibrionaceae > Photobacterium > Photobacterium sp. DNB22_13_2. The sequence continues at coordinate 335,808 of NZ_JBNNXU010000003.1, read as the reverse complement.
TCTTTGCAAAGTAGTTCAGAATGAAGTTCTTTGCTGGGTTGCCCGTTAACGATTTCGATATCGACTTTGGTTTGGTTGGCTTGTAATTGTGGCCAATCTTCAGTGTGTAACTTCACCTGAATAAATGGATAGCGTTGGCAGAAGTCCTGCAGTTGTGGTAACAGCCAGTAGTAGCAGAATGAAGTATTGACCTTCACCGTAAGCTGTTGAGGTTCATTACGGTGGGTTAGCGCTTTAGTCTGGTGACTGATCGCGCGTAACGATTGGTGAACTGTAGGGTAGTACTGTTGACCACGAACAGAGAGTTTTAGCCGACGGTTTTCACGGTTAAACAATGCAAACCCCAAATATTGCTCAAGAGCCTTAATATGCTGACTGATCGCAGCTTGAGTGACGTGCAATTCTTGCGCAGCCTTGGTAATTGACTGGTGGCGAGCACAAGCTTCGAATGCAACCAGAGATTTTAGCGGGGGCAACATAGTAACAACACTCCAGAGAATAAACTGTCAGCACAGTAAGAAGAGTAAGTGTCATAAATATGACCGAATGATGAAGTTAGTTTTACTTAAGTGTGTGACATGTCAATGACTTAATATTTAAGCCTAGCTTAACTAAGAAGGGCAAAATAATCATTTTACTGTCACTTTGTCTTAACTATTGATGGTTAACTTATGCATCAACTTAATTGCTTCCTAGGTTGATGGTGGCAATGAAATATTTATTTCTGGAGATTGTCATGAAAAAGATTTTGCTAGCTTCAATAGTTGCCGCGACATTTAGTGCCGCTGCATTTGCTCAAGAAGAACTGACTGTTTATACCGCTTTTGAAATTGAGCAGATCCGTGCGTTGGAAATGGCATTCAATGCTGAGTACCCAGATATCAAATTGAATTTCATGCGTGATTCGACCAGCGTTGTGACTGCACGTTTGTTGGCAGAGAAAAACAACCCTCAGGCAGATGTTATTTGGGGGTTGGCAGCAACGTCCATGATGGTGCTTGATAAAGACGAGTTGCTGGCTCCTTATGCGCCACAAGGTCTGGAAAAGCTGGACGAGAAATTCCGTGATAGCCGTGAAGTACCGCACTGGATTGGTATGGACGCATGGATTGCTGGTGTTTGTTTTAACACGATAGAAGCAGAAAAACATGGTCTAGAGATGCCACAAACTTGGGCTGATCTGACTAAGCCTGAGTACAAAGGTCACATTGTAATGCCTAACCCGGCTTCTTCTGGTACGGGGTTCCTTGATGTTTCAGGCTGGCTGCAGCAGTTCGGTGAAGAAAAGGGCTGGGAATTCATGGAAGGCCTTCATGACAATATCGCTCGCTACACTCACTCAGGATCTGCGCCATGTAATTTGGCAGCAACTGGTGAGGCAACAATGGGGATCTCGTTTGCATTCCGCGGTGCGACTTTGAAACAACAAGGCGCGCCAATCGAGATGATTTTCCCAACCGAAGGCGTGGGCTGGGATATGGAAGCAGCAGCGATTGTTGATGGTACGCCAAAAGTGGCGGCTGCACAGAAGTTGATTGATTTTGCAGCTTCTGCAGAGGCTAACCGTCAGTACAACAAGTTCTACCCAGTTATTGCTAAGCCGCATCTAGCAGAAGCGGTTGCGTTTTACCCTGATAACGCCACTGAACTCATGATTGAGAATGACTTTGCTTGGGCGTCTGACAACTACGAGCGAATTATCGGCGAGTGGGCTCAGCGCTTCGATGGGAAGTCTGACGCCAAATAAACCTTAAATTCCATGAAACAATTTCAAGGCCGCTGTTTTTGATGGCGGTCTACTCTGTGTCCGACTGTAGGGTCGGATACAGTATTTAAAGAGAGTTTAATACCGAAATGACTAGTAGTTACCTGCATATTGACCGTCTAATAAAACGCTTTGACGACTTCACCGCCCTTAAAGGGATCTCTCTAGATATCAAAGAGGGTGAGTTTGTTTGTTTCCTCGGCCCATCAGGGTGTGGCAAAACCACCTTATTGCGCGCAATTGCTGGTTTGGAATTACCAAGTGAAGGCCAAATCGTGCAAAACGGTCGGGACGTGACAGTGCTGCCTCCTGAGCAGCGTGATTTCGGTATTGTATTCCAGTCTTATGCCTTATTTCCAAACCTGACCGTGGCCGACAATATAGCCTTTGGCTTAATCAACCGTGGCATGAAAAAAAACCATGCAATGGAAAAAGTGCGCGAATGGCTTTGCCTTGTCGACCTTGACGGCTATGAAGACAAATTCCCGGCCCAGTTGTCAGGCGGTCAACAGCAGCGTGTTGCACTGGCGCGTGCCTTGGCGCTTTCTCCCGGTCTACTGTTGCTTGATGAGCCGCTATCAGCGCTGGATGCCAAAGTACGCATCCACCTGCGCCACGAAATTTGCCAGTTGCAGCGTAAGCTAGGGATCACCACCATAATGGTGACCCATGATCAGGAAGAAGCCTTGACGATGGCTGACCGTATTGTGGTGATGAACCACGGCGTGGTTGAGCAGGTTGGTACCCCGGAAGAGATATACAACAACCCGGCGTCTGAGTTTGTCGCTCAGTTTGTCGGAACCATGAACTTCCTGCCAGCAGATGTGGTCGATGGCGACCAACTTAAGATCGAGGGTATTACTGTACCTTCTCCACAAGATGTTAAAGGCCGTCATGTAATGCTGGCATTGCGCCCAGAGCAAATCCGTATAGGTAAGCCGTCTGAGTCAGGATTAGATGCGACAGTAAAGACGATAGAATTTATGGGCTCTTTCGTGCGTCTAGAGTGTCAATTGCGTGATAACTCATCGTTATTACAGGTTGATATATCGGCAGAGCGGGCTAAGCAAGGCTTGCCTGTGCGAGGCGAAATGTGCACGTTGAGTTGGGATGTCGTAAACAGTCAGGTATTTGAGGGGGAAGTAGCATGAGTGTCGAAAGTGTCATAAGTGTTGAGTCCGACCTAATTACACCGACATCAACGCCTCTGTTTGAGCGGGTTAAAGGGGGCTTTAACCGCATGAGTACTGACCAATGGGTGATGGGGGGCGTGTTGATATTGGCAGCCTTACTGATGGTCATTGGTCTTATCGCCCCGTTAGGTGCGATGTTTGTCAAAAGTGTGCAGGATCGCAGTGGTGAGTACATTGGTTTTGCGAACTACATAAACTATTTGAATAATCCGGCGCTGACCCAGTCTATTTATAACACCTTATTTATCGGCATCGTGGTTTCGTCTATTGTTGGACTGTTGGCTTTTTGCTACGCCTATGCGTTGACTCGGACCTGTATGCCGGCGAAACGTTTGTTCAAGTTAGTCGGTAGCTTGCCGATATTGGCTCCTTCACTGTTGCCGGCCATCTCCCTGGTTTACCTGTTCGGTAATCAGGGGATCTGGAAGTCGTGGCTGATGGGCAGCAGTATATATGGTCCTATCGGGATAGTGCTTGGCTTGGTTTTCTGGTGTTTTCCGCATGCGTTGTTGATCATGAGTACTGGGCTGTCTACTGCTGATGCCCGCCTGTATGAAGCGGCAAGAGTGATGCGCACCTCACCGATCCGCACCTTCTTTACCGTTACTTTACCGGGCGCGAAATACGGTTTGATGAGTGCCATGGTGGTGATTTTTACTTTGGTGGTATGTGATTTTGGTGTAGCTAAAGTGATTGGTGGACAATACAACGTCTTAGCGACCGATATTTACAAGCAGGTGATTGGCCAGCATAACTTTGCGATGGGGGCGGTAACCTCGGTGGTTCTGCTGTTCCCTGCACTGTTATCTTTTGCTCTTGAAACGCGCATTCGTAAAAAGCAGCAGAGCATGATGAGTGCCAACTCAGTGATCTATCAGCCAATGCCAAATAAAGCCCGAGATAGAGGCGCATTCGTGTTCTGCCTGATTGTTGCTACCGCCATTATGGTAGTGATCGGGATGGCGTTTTATGGCTCCCTGATTAGTTTCTGGCCTTACAACAAGGCGTTGACTTTGGGTAACTATGATTTCAGCCGGTTTATTAGCTATGGTTGGGCGCCGTTCTACAACTCAGTGAAAATGGCTCTGCTGGTGGCTTTGATTGGTACCTTGTTTACTTTTTTGGTCGCATACTGTGTCGAAAAAGGACGTAAAATGCAGCCGGTGCGTAGTGCTCTACACCTTATGGCAATGATGCCGATGGCGGTACCAGGTATGGTACTGGGGTTAGGGTATATTTTCTTCTTCAACTCGCCGACCAATCCAATGAACAATTTTTACGGCACCATGACTATTTTGGTGGTGTGCACCGTCGTTCACCTTTATACAGTCGGTCATATGACCGCACTAACAGCGTTGCGACAGATCCCAGCGGAAATCGAAGCGGTGGCGGCGTCACTAAAAATCCCGCAGTACAAGGCATTCTTGAAGATCTCTATTCCGGTCGGTCTACCTGCTCTGCTAGATATAGGTAGCTACCTGTTTGTTAATGCGATGACTACCACTTCTGGAGTGATATTCCTGTACACCACAGATAATGTACTGGCGTCCATTGCTGTGATGCATCTCGATGAGATGGGGTATACCGCGGCCGCAGCAGCCATGGCGGTGATGATCATGCTGACTTCAGCTATCGCTCGATTGGTCCACGGCGCCTTTAGCCATCTGCTACTTAAGCGCACCCAGCGCTGGCGTACACGCTAAGCACTCCCCGTTAGCGTATTGCACCAATGCGCTAATAACCCTCTAATTTTAGATACCGAGGCAGGTATAATGGCTGCCTCCGGTTAGGTACACCCTTATGAATATGAAAACCCCTGAAGCGGCGACGGAGCTTGTTGTCTTTGATATGGACGAAACCTTAATCGGCAACGATCTCACGGTATTGTGGCATGCCTTTGTGGTTAGTGAGCTGGGATTGGCTGATGACCGCTTTTTGGCTCAGGACAAGCAGATGATGGATCTTTATTATCAAGGGAAGATGGATCTTGATGCTTATATGGCATTTAGTCTGTCACCGCTTATGTCACTGACGGCTGAGCAGGTTGATGCGTTGGCTGACCGTTATGTGAGTGAACAGGCTGCGCAGTACATTTTTCCGCAAGCCAAAACCTTGTTGGCGGATCTACGAATGCGAAATGTTACCTGCATGATTATTTCTGCGAGTGCGTCGTTTTTAGTCAAGGCGATGGGGCGTTATCTAGGTATTCCATATGCAGAAGGTGTCGATCTTGTTGTTGATAATGGTTATTACACTGGAAAAATTGATGGTATTCCGAGTTATCAACACGGTAAGGTCATTCGCCTGCAACGTTGGCTAGAAGCGAATGACGGTAGTTATACTCCGATCCATTTCTATTCCGATTCAATAAACGATCTGCCACTGTTGCTCGAAGTGGATTACCCTGTGGTTGTTAATGGTTGTCCCAAGTTACAGTCCGAAGCGATAACGCGAGGATGGCCTCAGCTTAGATGGCAGATCTCAAATGTAGGCTAAAGTATGAGTGCTTACACGGCTTTGATTAATTGCTTACTAGCAATGCTTCACGCCAGCTAAGTTTCCTATTGGGTTAGTGTCAATCATCTGAGGTAACGGCATGATTATGGTGTGGGGTTAGCAAGCTCCAGGTAGGAGCTTGCTGTTATTAGTCGCAATGGATAATTAACTTCCGGCGCCCGGTTTGCGCTTGGGCTGAGCATCAATGCACTGGCCGTTGACGTCCTTGCTTTCAGGGCCTATCAGGTAGAGGTACAGCGGCATGATTTGCTCTGGCGTTTTCAGCAATGATGGGTCTTCTGCTGGGAAAGCCTTGGCACGCATACCGGTACGGGTGCCGCCCGGATTGATGGCATTGACCCGCACAGGTGTATTGGCCATTTCGTCGGCCAAAATCTGCATCATTCCTTCGGTGGCGAACTTAGACATCGAGTAAGCCCCCCAGAAGGAGCGGCCCTGATGGCCAACGGTCGATGAGGTGAACACAATGCGGCCGTCTTCGGCTTTCTTGACTAGTGGCATAATGGCTTGGGTCAATAGGAACTGGGCTTTGACGTTGACCTGCATGACGTCATCAAAGGTATCTTCGCCAAGTTGGTCGAATGGGCTGAGCACGCCCAGCAGGGAAGCATTGTGCAGCACACCGTCCAAGCGGCCGAACTGGCCCTCGATCGTTTCGACCATATCAAGGTAGTTCTGCTTGGTGGCGCCCATCATATCCATAGGGATAATCGCGGGTTGAGGATAGCCCTGCGATTCGATTTCATCGTAAACGGCTTCTAATTTGGCTACGGTGCGTCCGAGCAAGATAACGGTCGCGCCATGGGCGGCATAACTGATGGCAGCTTGGCGGCCTATTCCATCACCCGCTCCGGTTACCAGAATAACTCTATCTTTCAGTGAGTTTTCAGCGATTTGATAATCCACTGTGTACTTCCTTATTGGTTTTTTCGTCAGCTCATTGTATACCCAAACTATTCTCATCTTGAAGTGGTTTGGCTATATTGCGATAGCGGTATGGGTGACAACTTGGTTACAATGGCTTAATGCCAATAAATGAGGACTCGACATTGGATTTTTTGTTTGATTATGGATTGTTTCTAGCCAAGATTGCCACGGTGGTTGTGGCATTCATCGCGATTCTGGTGGTGGCTAAAAGTGTGAAAGGCCATCACGGTAGCCAGAAAGGTGAGCTAGAGGTCACTGATCTGACCGAGCAGTATAAGCACACTGTGCATCAACTGGAGTCTCACTTATTTGATAAGCCGTTGCTCAAAGCACGCGACAAGGCTGAAAAGAAAGCGGATAAGGAAAAGCACAAGGCAAGACAGAATGAAGTGAAGAAAGCGGCCAAAGAAGGCGATTTGTCGCACTCGCGTGAGCCTCGTCTGTTCGTTTTGGATTTTCATGGCAGCATTGATGCCCGTGAAGTGACCTCACTACGTGAAGAGGTGACCGCTATTCTGGCTGTGGCAATGGAGGGCGATGAAGTTCTGCTGCGCCTAGAAACTGGCGGCGGCATGGTCCATGGTTACGGCCTTGCTTCTTCTCAGCTTGACCGTCTAAAAGCTGCCGGGATTAAACTGACGATCTCTGTCGATAAAGTTGCTGCCAGCGGTGGCTATATGATGGCGTGTATTGCCGACAAAATCATCTCGGCACCGTTTGCGATTGTTGGTTCTATCGGGGTGATAGCCCAATTACCAAACTTCAATAAAATATTGAAGAAGAACGATATTGAATTCGAACAGATCACCGCCGGCGAGTTCAAACGTACCCTGACGATGTTTGGAGAGAATACTGACAAGGCGCGCGAAAAGTTTCAGAGCGAGATCGAAGAGACCCATGGTTTGTTCAAAGATTTTGTGTCTGAGCACCGCCCTGAGCTAGATTTGGCCAAGGTGGCTACCGGTGAGCACTGGTTTGGTAAGCAGGCATTTGAGCTGGGCTTGGTGGATGAAATTGGTACCAGCGATGACTACATCAGCCTATCGTGTAAAGATCGCGAAGTGCTGCAGGTACGTTATGTCCAGCGCAAGAAGCTGGCTGAAAAACTGGCTGGTGCTACAGGCGACGCCGCTGATAATGTATTGCTGAAATGGATAAGCCGTGGTCAGCGTCCAATTGTTTAAACGTCCAATTGTATAAAGAGGTTACGATGGGTCAAAAGTGGGCCTTGTTTTCATTTCAGGGACGGATGCGCCGCCGGGATTATTGGTTGTATAGCATTCCCGTGCTGCTGGTATCGTTGCCGGTGTTTCTCTATACCACACCGGAAAACGCGGATAATCCGCTGCTTAATATTCTGTCGATTATTGTGTTGGTATTTGTATTCTGGGCCTCTGCGGCTCTGAATATAAAACGCCTGCATGATCGCAATAAAAGCGCTTGGTGGATCATTCTGACCTTCTTGCCTTTGATCGGGCCGATCTTTGTGATTGTTGAACTGGGTATCTTAGATGGCACAGTCGGTGATAATCAGTTTGGTGCCGATCCTAAGGGACGTGGTGCGCCGCCGTCAGGGCCGAGTGCGGACAACGAGTCTAAGGATGACAAAGATACGATGACCATTGATATGTAATCGTTTTACATCACTAGAAACGTTGAATTGCTAGGAATAAATCAGCCCCGTTTGACGGGGCTGTTTTTTTACTTTAGTTCAAAAAAGACAATTACTTGCCGAGGGTGAATTTCGGCGAAAGCTGGTGGGCAAGGTATTTGAACATATTGAATACTGCCGTGGTCTTTTCTGTCGGCAGACCGTTGTCATCGAGGAAATACTCGCCTTTGAAAATCAGTACCCCGGCACGTTCTTCAACGGAGTCAGCTCGCATACCGTCAATGTAGGCTTCATGATCTTGGATAAGCTGGTTGGCAATCATCAGTAGCTCATCATTTGCAATGGATTCTTTGGTGCTCATTGTGTCTCTCTCATCTCACAGCAGTTCGCCGGTTGGGTCTCCGGCCAAGGTGGCTAAGTGTATTTGAGTTGATTCGGGATGACAAATTTTGAAAACAATATTGGGTGCCATTTTCGTGGCACTGTTGATTTTTCGCGATGACTGGCTATATCTTGAAAGAAAGGCCGTGATGATTATTGTGCGATCAAAGGGTAAATCAGCAGGGTATAAAGATTAGGCATTAACCTTATGAATTGCCGAAAAAATGTGAGCGACGGCAAAAAATAGTGGTTTTTTATAGTCAAAGCGGTGCTGAGGTGGTAATGATTAGCGCCCATTGAGGGAGATGTTTTTCAGTATTGCGGCATAAATGAGAGGAATATCGCGTGGCAACCGAACTTATCGGCACGTTTTTTTCCTATTTATTAAGTGGTGTAACTATCTGTTAACAAGTGGGGAAGGGACAACCAAACGGTCTCGTTTTGTTAAAAAGCAGTTGACCTTCTCCGATTGTAGCCCAATATGTAAATACCAATCACATTACGTAACTAGTTATCCGGAGCTGTCCTCAACCGGTTGGATTTCGCGATTTAAATAGTTACTTAATCAGTTTGGTGTACCAGCGTTGCCGTGCTAGCTCTAGTTTTTTTAGCGTGCAACTAGTTGTTTTAATTTTAAGTTTTGTGAGCACGAGGACGTAATAGAATTATTATGGGTAAATCACTCGTTATTGTGGAGTCCCCAGCCAAGGCGAAGACGATCAATAAGTACTTGGGTAAGGACTTTGTGGTTAAGTCAAGCGTCGGTCACGTTCGTGATTTGCCGACTGGTGCTCGTAGCACCGGTAAGAAAGCGGCGGCTACTTCAACCAAGGGCTTGAGCGCCGAAGAAAAAGCGCGCATCAAAAAAGAAAAAGACCGCAAATCGTTGATCAATAAAATGGGCGTGGACCCATACAATGACTGGGAGGCTCAATATGAAGTGCTTCCTGGCAAGGAAAAAGTGGTCAACGAACTACAGAAGCTAGCGGAAGATGCTGACTTTGTTTATCTCGCAACCGATTTGGACCGCGAAGGAGAAGCTATTGCGTGGCACCTTCGTGAGATCATCGGCGGCGATGATGCACGTTATAAGCGAGTGGTTTTTAACGAAATCACCAAAAATGCTATCCAGCAGGCTTTTGAGCAGCCGGGTGAGCTGAACATGGATGGTGTGAATGCCCAGCAGGCACGTCGATTCCTCGATCGTGTGGTCGGCTTTATGGTTTCCCCTCTGTTGTGGAAGAAAGTCGCACGTGGTCTTTCTGCCGGCCGTGTACAGTCGGTTGCGGTTAAGCTGATTGTTGAGCGTGAACGCGAAATCAAGGCGTTCGACCCTGAAGAATACTGGGATATGCATGCCAACACCCAAACAGCAGGTAACGATGCACTGCGTTTGATGGTGGCACAGCAGGCAGGTAAGGCATTCCGTCCGGAAAACGAAGCTGACACCATGGCGGCAAAATCGTTGCTCGAGAAGGCTGCCTTCACGGTTAAAGACCGCGAAGACCGACCAACCAGCAGCAAGCCGTCAGCACCATACATCACTTCAACGTTGCAGCAGGCGGCTAGTACTCGTCTAGGCTACGGCGTTAAGCGCACTATGGGCTTGGCCCAACGCTTGTATGAAGCCGGTTACATTACCTATATGCGTACCGACTCAACCAACCTGTCTAAAGAAGCGGTTGAAGCGGCACGTGAGTTTATTGCTGGCGAATACGGCGATAATTACCTACCGCCATCACCTAATGTGTACGGTAGCAAGGGTAATGCTCAGGAAGCGCACGAAGCCATCCGCCCTTCAAGTGTTGACGTGAAAGCGGAAAACCTTGAAGGCATGGAGCAAGATGCTATCAAGCTGTACGATTTGATCTGGCGCCAGTTCGTGTCCTGTCAAATGGTGCCGGCAAAATACGATTCCACCACGATTACGGTGACAGCGGGTGACTTTACCCTGAAAGCCAAGGGCCGTACCCTGCGCTTTGCGGGTTGGACACAAGTTCAGCGCCCGTCTGGTAAAAATGAAGATACCACGCTGCCAATGGTTCATGTGGGCGATACGCTCAAGGTTGAATCGTTGGAGCCGAAACAGCACTTCACCAAGCCACCTGCACGCTTTACTGAAGCGGCATTGGTTAAAGAGCTGGAAAAGCGAGGCATTGGCCGTCCATCGACTTACGCATCGATTATCTCGACGATCCAAGATCGTGGTTATGTGCGTGTTGACCAGCGTCGTTTCTATGCCGAGAAGATGGGTGAGATTGTTTCCGATCGCCTTGACCAAAGCTTTGCCGATCTGATGGACTACGACTTTACCGCCCGCATGGAAGGTAACCTCGATAAAATTGCCGAAGGTGATGCGGGCTGGAAGTCGGTACTTGATAAGTTCTTCAGTGACTTTACCGGTGAGCTTGAGAAAGCAGAGCTGGATGAAACTGAAGGCGGCATGAAACCGAACAATATCGTACTGACCGATATCAAATGTCCGACTTGTGAACGCCCGATGGGGATCCGTACTGCGTCGACCGGTGTATTCCTTGGTTGTTCTGGTTATGCACTACCGCCGAAGGAACGTTGTAAGACAACGATCAATCTGGGTGATGAGGACGGTATCATCAACGTGCTGGAAGAAGACGTTGAGACGGCTGCCCTGCGCGCCAAGAAGCGTTGTCCGAAATGTAGCACGGCGATGGATGCCTACCTGATCGATGCCGAGCGCAAGTTGCATGTGTGCGGTAACAACCCAAGCTGTGATGGCTATGTGGTTGAGAAAGGCGAGTTCCAGCTAAAAGGCTACGACGGTCCGGTTATCGAATGTGACAAGTGTGGCTCTGATATGGAGCTAAAGAACGGTCGCTTTGGTAAGTACATGGGTTGTACCAGTGAAACCTGTAAGAACACCCGCAAGATTCTGAAGAACGGCGAGATTGCGCCACCGAAGGAAGATCCGGTACATTTACCAGAGTTACCTTGTTCACAGGATCCAGACGCTTACTTTGTATTGCGTGATGGTGCTTCCGGTCTGTTTATGGCGGCAAGTACTTTCCCTAAATCGCGCGAGACACGTGCGCCGTTGGTAGAAGAGTTAGTTCGTTTCAAAGACCGTCTGTCGCAGAAGTTCACGTATTTGGCTGATGCACCGACAGAAGATCCAGATGGCCGTCCGACAGTGGTTCGCTTTAGCCGTAAGACTAAGGAAAACTACATTCGCTCGGAAGTTGATGGTAAACCATCAGGCTGGACGGGGCTGTTCATTGACGGTAAGTGGGAAATTACCGACAAGCGTAAAAAGCCGAAGAAAGAAAAGGCTGATGAATAGCAGATAAAAAAACCGCCGAAAGGCGGTTTTTTTTCGTTTTGAGTACAGGCGATAACCGGGTTCCTAGTTTCTATAAAACGCTAAAAGCAGGCGCTAAACCTCTGTCACTTCTAACACTGGAACACCACTGTGGAAGCGGAAGGTATCATCAGGGGTGTTGATGAGCAGAGCTTCTCGGGCGCCAATGGAACGGATGCGCTCGCTGATATCTTCACCTGCGATTTGCTCGGCCAGTTTAAGGTAATCTTGATAATGGCGGGCTTCGGAGCGTAGCAGGGAAATATAGAATTTCTTCAATTCATCATCGAGGAAAGGGGCTAGCTTGGCGAATCGTTCGCATGAGCGTGCTTCGATATAGGCACCGATGATCAGCTTGTCAATTAAGGTACTTGGCTCATGGGTACGAACAATCTTCATCAGCCCTTTAGCATAACGTCCCGCATGAAGGTTAGAGTAAGGGATCCCTCGGTTCTCCATTATCTCTAGTACTTGCTCGAAGTGATGGAATTCTTCTTTGATCAGGCGGACCATCTTGTCGATCAGCTCTTCGCCGTGGGCAAAACCGGCCTTGGGCTTCAACTCGGCGGCAAGGCCGTTTTTCTTGCCGTGGAAACTACGGGCATCCCGTTCGATACCATAGACGAACTCTTCATAAGGCTTTGCCCATGCAAGCAACGCCTTGCCGCTTTCTGCGTCAACGGCATATTTGCGGATCAGAAACATGGCGGTTTGGCTGGCTTTCAGCTCGCAGTTACAATGGTCAACCAGCAGCGGAGTAAGGTTTTCTGGTTTTTTGGCTTCGGTGATCCAGGTGTCAGGCGTATCGCATTGCAGGAACTGTTTGATCGGCTCAAGCAAGGTATCGATCATGTGCTGGGTTGTATTCATGGGCTAGGTTTGTTGAGTCTTGTTGTTGATTTTCGTCCAGTATACCAATGCTCGTGGAGAAAATGGTAATGGCAGAAAAAACAAAGGCCACCGTATGGTGGCCTTGAAAGAATATACAGAGCTGAGAAGCGCTTACCATTTCCGCTTAGGCTGGAACAGTACATCAATTTCGTCTTGATCTTTTTCTAGCATCTGTTGGCGCTTCTGCTCATGGGTCATGTTCTGGCTGCTATCAATGTCTTTAAGCATTTTCTGCAGTTTCTCACGGGCCTGATTCGCATAATCGTCATTGTTGCTGGCTAAGACATCAATCCCTTTTTTCAGTAATTGCTTTGCCGTACCCAATTGCTTTTTGACGCGGGCTTCATTGGCTCGCTTGATCACGTTCTCAATGTTGATTCTTAACTGGATACCTTCAAGGCGGGCATTCTCGGTTACAAAGGCCTGGGTTGGCATACGTCCTTTGCTATGCTCGCTTTTGACAACGTTCTTCAGGCGCTTGACAAGTTGCAGCATGCCGAGTGCTTGCTTGTCAGTGCTTGGGACCTTGAAGCTCGCTACATCAGCTTGCGAATAATTGGCTTGGAGTTGGTTGATCTGCTCGGCAACATTGCTAATACGTTGTGGCAGTGACTTATCTGTCGGATCCGTTTCCTTCATCGTTTCCAAAGAGAACAGTACTCGTTTATTGAGGCAAACCAGTAGTTCTTTGCTGTAGGGAAGATGATGGGCGTTACTGATCAACTCTTCGGTTGCATCAATAATCGCGATAAATTTGGCTAATTCCTGTTGCTTTGCGCTTTCCAGTTTATGTCGATACTGAATAATGATGTTGTAACCAACAATCAAGATCAGCAACAGGCTTACCAGGCCAATAATTAGAGGCATGCTCATGGGGTAGAGGACCATCCGTGCTTACGTGAAGCCCTATAAGATACACCATATCGATAATAGGTCATAGCCGTGAGATCGCTTTCTATCATATCCTTACCGTGTCGGTGCATGAAAATGCTGTCAATGAGAGGCCTAATTGGCATTTTATAGAAAATGTCGCTTAACTGTCGGAAATTAGACACCTAATACTGGGAAACTGGGTCTATAAGTTATATAACATTATGTTATAAAGCCCAGTAGGAAACAGCGCAGGGGACCCCCTGAGGCAGGGCAAAGATGATAAAGGACTATCACTAGGCGGAACCATGAAACTACAACAATTAAGGTATATCGTCGAGGTCGTCAATCACAACCTGAATGTCTCGGCAACGGCAGAGAGTTTATATACCTCTCAACCCGGGATCAGTAAGCAAGTCAGGTTGCTTGAAGATGAACTTGGGGTGCAGATTTTCGAACGGAGTGGTAAGCACTTGACTCAGGTTACACCGGCAGGTGAGTCAATTGTTAAGATTGCTCGGGACATCTTATCACGGGCAGAAAGTATCAAGTCGGTGGCGGGTGAGCATACCCATCCTGAAATGGGAACACTGAACATTGCGACGACCCATACCCAAGCAAGATATGCGCTTCCTCCTGTGATCCAGGGGTTTACCGCCCGCTATCCTAAAGTGACATTGCATATGCACCAAGGGACGCCTAACCAGCTTGCTGATGCAGTGTCCAAGGGGACGACTGACTTTGCCATTGCTACTGAAGCATTGCATCTCTATCAAGATATGATCATGCTGCCTTGTTACCATTGGAACCGTTCGATAGTGGTCAAAGCTGATCATCCCTTGGCGCAGAAAGCAGAGATCACCATCCATGACTTGGCGGCTTACCCATTGGTCACCTATGTGTTTGGTTTTACGGGCCGCTCGGAGCTCGACAGCGCTTTTAATCGCTCAGGTCTAACTCCAAGAATCGTGTTTACGGCAACTGATGCTGATGTGATCAAAACCTATGTACGTTTGGGAATAGGGGTCGGGGTGATCGCCAGTATGGCGATGGATCCGGCCACTGACAGTGATTTGGTTGCGATTGACGCCAGCCATATTTTTGAAGCCAGCACCACGAAGATCGGTTTCAAGAAGGGAACGTTCCTGCGCAGTTATATGTATGACTTCATCAAGCGATTTGCCCCTCACCTTACTCGGGAGGTGGTTGATCAGGCGGTAACGCTCAAAACCAATGCGGAAATCGAAGCGATGTTTGCAAATATGCCACTTCCGATAAAATAGCCCTTATCAGGCTGCCATTTGGCGGCCTGCTCTCTCTTTGCGTGAATCTTTCCTATCGTAAATAGCCTCCTTTTGCCCATTTGCCTTATTTCCGTTTACAATACTTGGGATTTTTCTGATTAACCCAAGAGTACCCCATGCACGCCCCGCGCTTTTCCCAACTCGATAGCTTACTGACAGATACCCGTGAGTGGTGGCAGTTTATGCCATTCTCCACTTCACAGGCAGAATGGGAGCAACGCCACCCAGAGCTGACACACTGGCTGCTTGGATTGGATGAGCAGCAAGTGGCCATCTTTCGGGAAAGCCCCGATCAGTTAGCCGCTGCACTAACTCAGTGGATCCCTCAGTCCGCAGAGATGCAGGCATTGGCAGCACTCGGCGCTTTGCCACAGGTAGAACGTGTTACGCCTCGTGGTTTGGACACTGGTATTCCTGGTCGTAAATGGCAGCAGTTGCAGGCTTTTAATGGGGTGTTACCGGCGCTATCGTTGCCATGGCTAGAATGGTGTGCTGGAAAAGGCTTCCTCGGCCGGGTGCTTGCGGCTACCCACAAGACATCGGTAACTAGCTTGGAGTGGCAACAGGCGCTGTGTGAAAGTGGTGAAGTTGCTGCTCGCAAGTTGGCTTTGCCGATGACATTTGTCCATGGTGATGCGTTTTCGCCAGACAGTGGCAAATTTATTCTCTCGCAGCAGCATGCGGTTGCTTTACATGCCTGCGGTGACCTTCATGTCTCGCTGTTGCAGCGTGTCGTTGAGCAAAAGGGGCAAGCTGTCAGCGTATCACCGTGCTGTTATCACCTGATCAGGGATAGTGTCTATCAGCCGATGTCTATGTTAGCGAAACAAAGTGTGTTGAGGCTTAGTAAGCATGATCTTCGCTTGCCTTTACAGGAGACAGTGACGGCTGGTAACCGGGTTCGAAATCTGCGTTTTGTGGAGGTGAGCTTTCGCCTTGGTTTTGACCGTTTACAACGCAGTGTGACCGGAGAGGATGTGTACCTGCCGGTGCCTAATGTCCAGAAGGCACTGTTCAATGATGGCTTTGAGGCCTTCTGCCGTTGGGCGGCCGAACAGAAGGGGCTGGTATTACCTGATAATATCGATTTTTCCCACTGGCAATATGCTGGTGAACAACGGTTTGACTGGGTGGAGCGGTTGGAGCTGCTGCGTCTGCTATTCCGTCGGCCATTAGAAATGTGGCTGGTTTATGACCGGGCCTGTTTTATGGAAGAGGCCGGTTATGAGGTTACGGTTGGTACATTTTGTGATAAACCGATCACCCCGCGAAATATTATGATTCATGCGCAGTTAAAGAGTTAAGTCGAATTCAGCACCGAAGTTTATTGAGGTGTGTATTTTGTGTTTAAGTTCTAATACAAAGAAAACAAAGGCCAGTCATTTGCAGTGACTGGCCTTTGTTGTTTTCTAACGAGAGTTATCCCTGAGAGAGCGGCTAGACGACTTCGGGGTTTACTTCCGGGATATCATTGAGCAGGGAGAAGTTTCGCTCCTCGTGCTCGTGGGCCGGTAGTGGTCGGCCGAGATAATACCCTTGGCAGAAATCGAAACCACATTGCTGTAAATAGCGTAGTTGCGTCTCGGTTTCAACGCCTTCGGCCACGACTTTCAGCGCCAGTTTTTCACAGATAGCCTGGGTGGCTTCGATAATTGCCTGGCTCCCTTTGTGCTCACCCTGAACAAAGCTTTGATCAAGCTTGACGGTACTGATAGGTAAGTCCTGTAGCTGTGACAAGGATGAGTAACCGGTACCAAAATCATCCAGATAAAGTTCGAGGCCTAGTGAGGCGAGATCATCAAGGCACTGTTTTGCTTCATCGTATTCTTGCAGCATCGTAGACTCGGTAAGCTCAAGTGCAAGCTGCGAGGGTGGGATCTGATATTGGTTCAGAAGTCCCTCGATGGTTGGTGCCAAGCTTGACTGTAATTGGGCGCGCGACAGGTTGACACTCATGATGAACGACTTGCCGTACTTTTTCTCCCATAGGGCAAGCTGCTTGCAGGCCGTTTTTAGGATCCACTTACCAAGCGGTACGATCTGGCCGGTTTCTTCAGCCAGCGGAATAAATTCGCCTGGAGAAACTTGTCCCAACTCTTCATCATGCCAACGGATCAGCGCCTCAAAGCCTTTGAGAGACTTCGAGTTCATGTCAACTATCGGTTGGTAGTAAAGCTCGAATGCTTCGGCTTCTAAGGCTAGGGTCAGGTGATGGCGCAGCGTCATTTTGCGATACAGTGCATCGGCCATATCTGGCGAGAAGTGATGACTGCGGTTGCGGCCCCGTAACTTGGCGCGGTGCATGGCCATATCGGCTTGGGTCACTAGGGTTTCGATATCTTTTGCATCTGTTGGGTAATCTGATGTACCGATACTGCAACCAATTGACAGTTCCCCCACCTCTTTTAGGTGGAAGGGGCGGTTTAGGGCCTTGATAAGCTGTTTGGCAAACAAAGCTGAATTGTCGATGTTTCGGTGTTCGACTTGGACAATAAATTCATCGCCACCAAAGCGTGCCAAAAGCCCTTTGAACTTTACTTCTTCTTGTAGACGAATAGCGATAGCCCGCAGCAACTTATCACCAATTGCATGGCCATAGGTGTCATTGACCAGTTTGAAGCCGTCGATATCGAGGAACAGTAAACTATAAGGGTGCTGGCTGTGTTGGTTTTCGATAATGGCATTGGTGATGCCGCGTCGGTTTAGCAACCCGGTGAGGAAGTCATGCTCGGCATTGTATTTGGCTTTATGGAGCTGCTCTTTTTCCTGGCTGATGTTGATGAGGCTGAGTAACAGCTGATGTTTATCTGACAGCCACTTACCGTCGATGTTGAGCCAGTTGTGGCTTTTTCCGGTCCAGCACAGACGTTTGGATTTCAATACTCCTTCAGTTCTGGCCGTGGATAGCCATTTTTCAGCTAATTGGGCATCACCGAGAAAGCTGGCGAGGTCGTGTAAATCTTCCCCAAAAGAGTGAGTAAAAGAGTTGTTGGCGCTGATCAGGTGACCGTTTTCTTCAAACAGTAACGCGAGGTTTGAGCTGCCAGAAAAAGCTAACTCACGACGCAGACTGGCTTCTTCTGCAATGACTTCAACCAACATGACGGTTGAGCCGTCAGGGCCGGGCATTCCTGAAAAATAGCATAACGCTTTTTTGATCATATCGTTGGGGGAGAAGTACCACCAAGTTTTGATTTTTTCGCCTTGATGGAAACGACTGAGATAGCCGTCAAGGATGGCATCGACGGCCTCTGACATATCCAGGCTGAGATCGCGAGCGGTAAGCTCACTGGTCGTTTCCGCTTCCCACAAAGAGAGTGAGGCGGCGTTGGCCCAAAGAATACGTTTTTGGTGAATATCGAAAATCCAAACAGGGGTCTGCAGGAACTCAAAGAGAGAAAAATTTTGGTTCATCACCAAGGCTTTGTTATTTATTGTGATATTTATCAGATGCTATATCAAAAACGGCGTTTTAAATACGCATACGGGATAAAATCGTGAGCTTTATTCACGAAAACTGAAATAAAACATGTAATATATTGAAACTTAGCAAAAAAGGCGATAGAGGTCGCGCTTTTTTGCTATTATTTCTGGTTTTATTGCAGAGCCAGTTTGACTTCTAGGCCAACGAATACCGGATCATAGGCGGCACCCGCGTCGAGCGCGAAGTTAGCTGCTTCGGTATTACCGAACCATGGCGTATAAGTAAAGCTAACATCGGCATCGCCCTGCCACCAGTCTGTTATCCAGTAGTGGATATGCCCAACAGGGTTGAGAAAGAACAGGCTGACATCACCCATTGTTTGCGATCCCATCACCTTGCCACGGTTGGCCGTGATCTCCATCTCGGTTTGAAACATCCATTCACCGACAGCTGCACCAAACAGTGGTGTAACGATAATATCTTGAATCGAAGGAACTTCGGCGAAGGCTTCTACGCCATACTCCCAGAAGAAAGTCGACATCGTTGCAGAGTACAAAAACGACTCCCATTCATTGAATCCCGAATGGCGGGCTGCGGTGTAGTAAACACCACCGAAGTATGGGTGCATTATATAGTTAAGGTAGTGATCGTCCTTGTCCCAAACCGGGCCTTCCTTAACATTGTCCCACCACTTTTTACCCAGGCCTTTTAGGTTTGTATCTTCTGGATCCCAGTTGGTAACACTTTCTGGTAGCAATGTCATGAGACCAACCGTTGCCACACTTAACCCCAAAATGGTGTATGACTGCTCAAGTAGATAGTCCCAGTCTTTCTCGGGAGCGACTGACAGGTGCTTGGGTAGTGGGTTGGTGGTTGTCTCACTGGTAGCAGGTTGCAGCGAAAGACCTTGATCCATGGCTGTGTACTGTAACTCGCTGGTATCTACCAGTGATTGGCTAGGCTGGGAAGCGTAGCTGTTTAGAAACGTTTGTTGTTGGTATGAACCAACATCGGCATTCTCATTCCATGCGAATGCAGGGGCGCTGGTGGCAATCCCCAGAACAAGTGGTGATAGAAGTGAAGTGCGCAAGATACGCTCCGCAATAGATCAAGGTGGATAGGATAAAAAAGTGCGGGAAGTATCACTGAAATAATTAAAAAATCCTAGTAGTGATTCATTATTATTACGCAAATTTGTGCAAAAAAAATGTAAAAAATAGCAATTCATATTAATGAACCTTTGTATTAACAACATTGTTCAAATTGATTGCTAGGTGGAGTGAGAAGCGGCAAGCAATTTATTGAATATAAATTACTTGCCGTTGAATGGTTAATTAGCCCACTGCCGGGATCAGGCCTGCCATTTGCAGGAATTGAGCGGTGATGATCAGCACACCGGCTCCGGTTGCGGCGGTCATCGCTAACTTGCCGCCAGCGACTTGATACCCAGCACCTTGTGCGCCAGCCTTTAGGTGAGCTGTACTTTGGGAACCATGGCTATCTTCAAACTGTTTGCGCTGTGCACTGACCATAGCGACAGGCAGGAAAATGGCGAGGATCACGAGAGCGATGGCAGCAAAACCCAATGCCATGATGAAGCCTTGCGGGTAGAACAAAGCAAAAGCCAGAGGTGGAACAAATGTTATTGCTGCAGTCTGTAGTCGACCATACTTCTTATCATGCTGTTTGAAGCTGTCGGCAACAAAGTCAAACAGGCCGAGGCTGACACCCAAGAATGAGGTTGCTAATGCCAAGTCTGCAAAAATAGAAACGGACTGGCTAACCATCGGGTTATGTAGCAATTCACTCAGCGAGCCAATAAATGAGCCAAGGCTGTTGCTTGCCATCAAATCGTGCTGACTCAGTACGCCCTGGCTTGTCATCTGCCAGAAAATGTAGAGCACGAGTGGTAGCGAAGAGCCGATGATCATGACTTTTTTCAGTGCTTTAATATCCAAACCGATGTAGCGAACGATAGACGGAATACTGCCGTGGAAGCCAAAAGAAGTGAAGATTACAGGCAAGGCTGAAATGATCAGTCCTTTTTCTACCGGCATGTTGACCAGGAAGCCGCCTTCGACATTGGGTGCCAGCAAGCCAAGCATGACGACCAAGGCAATGGCTTTTAGCGTAAACAGAACTCGGTTAACCATGTCTACTGAGTGGGTACCAATGGCGACCACGCAGGCAATGCCGACAGTAAACAGTACTGCACTGGCTTGTGCTGAGACGTTCAACCCCACCCAGTTGGTCAGCTTGTCGTTGAGCTGATCGCCCCCGCCAGCAATGTATGCTGCACAAAGCGAGTACATCAGAAAACAAACTGCAAAGTTTGCTAAGTACTGACCTTTTTTACCCAGCAGATCGCGGGCCAATGAGTTGAGTGTCGCTTGGTGATCGGCATATTGGTGGACTTCAAGCATTAAGAGTGCGGTGTAGGTCATCAATGACCAGATCGCAATCATAATTAAAGTTGCGGTGGTAAAGCCAAGCCCGGCAGAGGCCAGTGGAAGGGCAAGCATGCCAGCGCCAATGGTTGTACCGGCGATGATCAGCATACTGCCGAAAGTCTTGTTCATAGACATGGGGTCAATTGCTCCGAGTATTCAATGTGTTGGTGCTCGGGAGGTGGTGTTTGCACCTGTGGTTACTCCCTTTCTTTTATTAAAGAGGGCCACAATGGCAATGAAGTGTCAGTAATTATTTACACTTTATATAGCCACTGCGGCTATCGATAGAAAGTGCCGGTTTGGTGATTATTCATGGTTTGATCCATTTTTTATAGTGATAAATGGTGGTTTTTACGTGTTTGCTAACGCTTGCTTCTGGTTGTGAACAATATAGGGATTGCATTTGACTGTCAACTTTTGTGTTTTTTGGTGTAAACTTATGTTTACGATGATTCCTGATTGATATGTCATAGAGTGATATCTGGTTGATGATGATTGATTAAGTAAAAAATAACGTGCTGAAATAGATAGAGATATGCTTGAATGTTCAAATAGAGACTTGGTATAGAAAAAGGGTGTCGCAGGTCGGCATAATGGGGAAAAGATATGCTGAAAGTAGCAATGATAAGTACGGGTGAAGAAGTGCTTCACGGAGACATCACCGACACCAATGCAGCGTGGATGTCGTCACTGTTCTTTCAGCGGGGTTTTCCTCTGTCGCGGCGGACGACTGTCGGTGATCAGCTCGATATGTTAGCCAAAGAAATAGAGCACTGTAGCCTGACTGCCGATGTGGTGATCGTTAACGGTGGCCTTGGGCCGACAACCGATGATCTGACTGCGCAGGCTGCTGCCGTAGCCGCCGACGTCGGGTTGGAATTGGTTGATGAGTGGGTCGTGGCAATGGAAGAAAAATATGCTCGGCTCGGTCGTGTGATGCCCGAAACCAATCTTAAACAAGCGATGTTGCCGGAAGGTGCAGAAATACTGGATAACCCGGTAGGGACAGCTTGTGGTTTTGCGATGCAGATAAATAGAGCTTGGGTTTTCTTTACACCGGGTGTGCCGAGTGAATTCAAGAAGATGACCCATGAGCAAATATTGCCACGCTTGGAAAGTAGTTATGCCAATGACAGTGCTCAAGAATGTATCCGCCTTTATACGTTTGGTCTATCGGAGTCGGGGATAGGTCAGTCACTGCAATCCATTTGTCTGCCGGACGGCTTCGAGCTCGGCTATCGCTCAGAAATCCCGTTTATCGAAGTTAAAGTCTTTTGTCCGCAGGGGCATCAGCAAATACCTGTTTTGGTCGAAGCAATTGCCAGTCAACTTGGCGACAACCTGGTCGGACACAATCAACCGTTGCTGGAGTCGGTTGGCAAGCTTATTTCGGATAAAGGTTATTCATTGGCAATTGCCGAACATTTTACCGGCGGCTTTCTAACTAGTTGGTTATATGATGATGACTACCTAGCTGGATGTGTTACTCAGTCTTGGGTGCTCGGGAGAGATGTTGTTCCAGAAGGAGAAGCCAAAGCGCCTGTGGACGCATCATTGTCGATGGCTCAGGTGGCGCGGGATAAAAACCGAGCGGATATTGGGCTGGCGATAGGAATGGAACAAGACGGGTATGTGGTTGTGGCTATGGTGACACCCGAAGGGGAATGGGCGCAGCAAGTGGCGACTAAACGTCGCTATGGCTCACGTGATTATCGCTATGTATTGGCAACGCTGGGCCTGGATATGCTTCGCCGTTGGCTTGAAGGAAAACCTGTGTTCGGTCATTCAGAGTCGCTTCAGCGCGCTGCCTATATCGACAACAAATTCTAGTTGTTGCTGATCACTATTCTAGACGGCCTAGCTAAGGCAGCCCTTAGCTAGGGCTGCCTCTTTTTTTAGGGTGCTTCCTTGTGCGAGCGCTTTACCTATTGAGCAGTAGCCTTAACATGCATATTGGCGACATATTGATCTTCGGCCCAGTAAATCCGATTGGCAACCATCGCCTCGGGGTTTAGCTCGACGCCTTCCAATACCCGTTTTTTGAAAGCATGGTAGCCTGAACGGTCGATCAGGTGGCCCATGTGTAGATAGATAGGGTTACCGTGAAGCATCTCTTGTTCGAACTCAAATAGATTATCGAGAACTTGATGGAGTACATCTTCGGTCACCCAGTTCAGGAAGAGCTTACCCACCCTTGGGGTTTTCTTCGATGTTCTTCCGCCTAGCTTGACCATGTAAAGCTGTTTTGGGTTACGTTGCCAGGCAAGGGTTGGGCAAGCGAGGACGCACTCGCCGCAACCGATGCATTTACTCTCTTCTTTGACTGCTTTACCATTCTCAAGGCTCAGGCAGTCAACCGCGTGGTGTTCGCAGGCTCTTACACAGGCGCCGCAGCCAATACAACGCTCACTTTGAAAGTCGATCTTGGCGACCCCCATCACCCCGAAGTCAGACATGTTGGCTTTGGCACAGTCATTCGGGCATCCGACTAAGACGATTTTCAAATGGTATGGCTGAGGGTAAACGTGACGCTCAAGGCGTCTTGCGAGCTCCGTGGTGTCCGTGTTGGCTTTTTGGCAGATCTGGCTACCTTGGCAAGCCACGATATTACGTCCGCCAATACTCTGGTAACCCGCCTGGGTGTCTTCTACATCAATACCACATAAATCTACCGTGATGTCCTTGATAAAGGGCTCTAGGGCTTTGTTGACTTGTGGGATGTCTTCATACTTTATCCCCGGCATTGCCAATTTCTGGCGGGTTGTTAGGTGGATGGTGCCGTTACCGAATTTCTCCGCAATGTGCTGGGCGGTTGAAAGTAGGTAGGCTGGCATAATTCCGCCGGGGATCCGGACGCTAATCATGCATTCGCCACGTACCTTGGACAGGCGATATTCACCGTTGGCACGTGCTTTAATGATGTCGATATCAAGACTCATGGTCACTCCTCAGTCAATCATATGTTGGGCTTGGTCAAAACGAAATACGGGGCCGTCGAGGCACACGTATTTGTCACCGATCCGGCAGTGACCACACTTACCAACCGCACAGGCCATGCGGCGTTCATAGTCGACCCAGATTTGCTCTTTGCTGAGCCCGCGCTCCAGTAATGCCAGCACCACGAACTTGATCATGATCGGAGGACCAACAACAATCGCCTGAATAGCCTCAGGGCGCGAGAAATCGAGCTGATCGATGTAGTCGGTGACCCGTCCCACACAGAACTCTTCGTCTGGCTCGCCTTCATCTAGAGTGACAATCAGATTTTGCTGCTGTCGCCATAGGTTGAGATCTTGCTGGAAGAGAACGGCATCTCTGTTTTTGAAGCCTAAAATCATATCCAGCTGTTTGATCGCTTTTGGATGACGGCAAAAGTGCGAAAGTAGACCTTTGACCGGAGCAACGCCGGTTCCTCCTGCAATCACGACGACTTGCTTTTGGTCATATTCCGACATCGGGTAGCCATTACCGTGGACGCCGCGCATCCATACTTTATCGCCGGGATGAAGAGCAAAAAGCTGGTCGGTGACCTTGCCAACTTTCCTGATCAATAGGTCGACATAATCTTCGCCGTAGTCGGATACAGATATTGGTGCTTCGCCGGCGAGCGGCAACGAGACTTCAACAAACTGGCCGAAGTGGGCATCGAAGTCTTTGGCAACGCGGAAAGTCCACTCAAGCTGGGTGTGCTTTTCTATAGCTAGTATTTCATAAGCCTTAGGTAGCAGTTTGTTTTCAGCCGTTTCGTGTTGTTTGCTTTGACATTGGCAGTGATGGTTCGATGATTGTTCAGTCATGTTGCGGCTCCAGCGCTGCAGAGTTAATGGCGCTTTCTACAACGTTACTCATTCGGTTGATGATGTTTGAAAATGAAATGTAGTGCGGGCAGCGGTCGTCACAGCGGCCACATCCGACACACATATGATCTGTGCCCTGACGTGCTTTGTAGTCATTGACTTTGTGCAGAGCACGGTAGCGTAGCCGTTCACCGGTTTTATCTCGAAAACTATGGCCACCGGCCATGTCGGTGAAGTTGCCAGTCATACAACTTGCGTGCTGGCGGCGTCGTTCACCGATACGGGCTTCAGTGTTGTAGCTGATATCGAACACACTGTAGCAGGTACAGGTTGGACAAGATGTCGTACATCGGCCACAGCCAATGCAGCGTTTGTCATACTCTTGCCATAGCTGGTTTTCCGTTAGGGTTTTCCTGATCAGGTCCGGGTTATCGCATACCTGATCTGGGGTACGAACCTTGACAGGATTGCTGGTGACAAAGCTCGGCTCGAAGTTGCTGTTTGTGCCAAGTAGGTCAAAGTAAGCTTTCAGGTTGGGATCGGTGATATCTATCGCAACCCCCTTGTCATCAAACCGAACTGCTGCGGCATAGTTGTCTGTTTTGTTGGTACCCATTGAGACACAGAAGCAGTTTTCGAAACTGCTTTGGCATTCAAGCAAGACCAGTTTCACTTTCTTGCGCAAGCGATCGTAATACCAGTCTCGGTTGCTGCCATTCTTCAGATACATGTGATCGAGCCGTTCGATGGCGTGGATGTCGCACGTACGGGCGAACAGCAAGATAGGTTTGATGTTATCGCTCGGTTGAATGATTTCGTCGCCGTGGAAATGGAACAGGGTCTGGGTGATCGGTAGCACCGTTTCTTTCGGAGAAAAGTGAGACTTCTCCTGCCAGACAATATCTGATGCGTTTTCAATATCCTGGTAAATCAAGTTGTCGGTATGGGCAAACCGACCACCGTGGTGCTCATAGGCTGGGGCAAGTACCCGGTACTCCGAGCGCAGGTGTGTCAGCGCCTCATCGAGTTCATCTAGGGTAAGGTATTTAGCCATCACATAGCTCCTTCAAGTGAATGTTCAAATAGGTGTTCATTTTGCTGGTGGTTGGAGTGCCATTTAATTTGATTGGCTAAATCGACGGTCTCACCGATGACGATTAACGAAGGTGCAGACGGTTTGTGTTTGAGGAGGCAATTTTCGAGCTCAATAAGCGTGGTGCTTAACTGATGATGCTGTGGTTGAGTACCGTGGCTGATAATGGCGATTGGGGTTTTTTCTGCCATTCCATGCAGCATGAGGCTGGAAGCAATCCATGCTGCACAGTGCAGTCCCATATAAAATACCAGGGTATGGTTAAGGTTAACCAAGCTTTCCCAGTTGATCTGGTACTGCTCGTTGTTACCACGGGCTGTGACCACGGTAAAGCCACGGGAAATACCTCTGTGGGTGAGAGGTATACCGCTATAGGAGCAGCAGCCCAAAGCAGCCGTAAGGCCCGGTATCACTTCAAACGGGATCTGCTGCTGTTCAAGGGCGATGGCCTCTTCGCTGCCTCGGCCAAAGACAAAAGGGTCTCCCCCTTTGAGGCGGCAAATCCGTAGTCCCCGTTGGGCCATTGTCACCAGCATGGTGTTAATCCCTTCCTGTGTTGCCGAAGGGTTGTTGTAGCTTTTGCCAACTTCAATGATATGGGTCCCGGGTTTGGCATTTTGGATGATCGCCTTGGTGACGAGATGATCATGCAAAATGACATCGGCTGATTGGATAGCCTTCAGAGCTTTGAGGGTCAAGAGTTCTGGATCGCCAGGACCTGCACCGACCAAGGAAACAAAACCTTGTTTATCTGCATGTATAGGTTTTCTAACATGTGATGGCCGAATTGGCTGTGGGGTATGGATAGTTTTGCGGTTAAGTAATTGCATACACATAATTTCCGAAGCGATGGGAAACAGCCAAGCTGTGCTATCTGCTTGAACTTTATCTGCTCGGAATAGTTGCCCAAAAAATGAGTCAAATCTATTTTGACTTGATGAACCGCTCGTTCAGCAAAAGTGAAAGCTAGTGCATAGATCAGGGTGATATGTCGGTGGTGTTAGATAATTGCTTGATAGTCAAGTGGTTATGTATGCATTAGTCGCCGTGGTGTAGAAGTAATGTCTATCATCAGCTAGGCACTGACACGCTTGAAAAGTAAGTTTGCTGTTTCGACGTAGTTGGTTAGCGCCTAAACCGGTGATTGATTTTTGAACTGATGATAAAGCGAGAACGCTTACTGAAGGATTGAAGAGGAGGCGGAATAAGCCCCCGACAAGTGGCAAAATGGCTGTGATTGGTGTTTTAGCGATAGCGTGGAAAGGTAGAAAGCACGCCGCATATTACTGGTGCCAAATGACGGCTTTAAAGATTTGCTTGCTGATCTTGTTGTTGGAGTTGATATTCGAACTCGACATCAACATTGCTCTTGGGGATAGAGCAACACGCCAAGACTTCGTTTGGGGCAATAAATGCCATTGAATCGTGTTGGTCGACCGCGCCGGATTTTAGCTTACAGCGGCAAGCACCGCACATACCGTTGCGGCATTGGTACTCGGGTTGAAAGCCTGCATTTTCCAGTTGGTCGAGCAAAGGTTCACGGCTATTGCCGTGAACCTCTATACCATTGACGCGAATGGCGACTCGACTCATA
This sequence comes from Photobacterium sp. DNB22_13_2, assembly GCF_052873915.1. Lineage (NCBI taxonomy): Bacteria > Pseudomonadati > Pseudomonadota > Gammaproteobacteria > Vibrionales > Vibrionaceae > Photobacterium > Photobacterium sp. DNB22_13_2. Next base: position 308,656 of record NZ_JBNNXU010000003.1, on the reverse strand, counting down.
GTTCGAAGTCACCCAGATCATCGACACTGACATCGTTATCGATCTGGCCTACTAGGTAGGAGCTGATCTCCGCTTCCTGAGGTGCGACCTGAACGTTGTCAGATGACAACCAAGAGTTGATCCATGGGATTGGGTTCTGAGTCGCGCCTGGGTAAGCATGCTCAAGGCCCACAGCTGCCATGCGTAAGTTGGTAATGTACTCAACGTATTGGCATAGGATATCTTTATTCAGGCCGATCATCGAACCGTCCTTGAACAGGTACTCTGCCCATTCTTTTTCCTGCTCGGCGGCATCACGGAAAATCGCAAAGCATTCTTCTTTGCATTCTTCAGCAATTTCAGCCATTTCAGGATCGTCCTGGCCAGTGCGCAGCAGGTTCAGGATATGCTGGGTACCGGTTAGGTGCAATGCTTCATCACGGGCGATCAGTTTGATGATTTTGGCGTTGCCTTCCATCAGCTCACGCTCGGCAAAGGCAAATGAACAAGCGAAGCTGACGTAGAAACGGATCGCTTCCAGTGCGTTCACCGACATCATGCACAGGTATAGCTTTTTCTTTATGTCACGCAAGTTCACCGTAACGGTGCTACCGTTGATTGTGTGAGTACCTTCACCTAGACGGTGGTAATCGTTAGTCGCTGCGATCAGATCATCGTAGTACTTTGAGATGTCACCGGCACGTTTGATTATTTGTTCATTTCCGACGATATCATCAAACACAACCGCTGGGTCATTAGTGATATTACGGATAATGTGGGTGTACGAACGTGAATGGATCGTTTCTGAGAACGACCACGTTTCAATCCAAGTTTCCAGCTCAGGGATCGATACGATCGGCAGCAGGGCAACATTCGGGCTGCGGCCTTGGATTGAATCAAGCAGTGTCTGGTATTTCAGGTTGCTGATGAAAATGTGGCGCTCGTGATCTGGCAGGTTGTTGTAATCAATACGGTCGCCAGACACATCCACTTCTTCTGGACGCCAGAAGAAAGAAAGCTGTTTTTCAATCAGCTTTTCGAAAATCTCAAATTTTTGTTGGTCATAACGCGCAACGTTGACAGGCTGGCCAAAGAACATTGGCTCTTTTAGTTGGTCGTTATTTGTTTGACAGAAAGTGCTATATGCCATCATATCCTCAACATCGATGGGAGCCGAAGCTCCCACCGTTTCAAATCATTAAATCTTGCAGCTTGTGCAGTCGTCTGCGCCTACATCACCCTGGCTATCTGAAGCGCCGTCTCGGGTGTTGTGGTAGTACAAGGTTTTCACACCGAGTTTATACGCTGTAAGCAGGTCTTTTAGCAACAGTTTCATAGGCACTTTTCCGCCTTGCTGTCGGCTCGGATCGTAATTGGTGTTTGCTGAAATCGCCTGATCGATGAATTTCTGCATAATACCCACTAGTTGTAGGTAACCGTCGTTGCTACCGATGTTCCAAAGCAGCTCGTAGTTGTCTTTGTACTTGCTGTACTCCGGTACAACCTGCTTCAAAATACCGTCTTTCGATGCTTTAACTGAAACAAAGCCACGTGGCGGCTCAATACCGTTAGTCGCGTTTGAAATCTGCGACGAGGTTTCTGATGGCATCAGAGCAGACAAGGTAGAGTTGCGTAAGCCGTGAGTCTTGATTTCTTCACGCAGTGCTTCCCAGTCATAACGCAACTCGGCGCTACACACTTTATCGATATCTTTCTTGTAGGTATCGATAGGGAGAATGCCCTGCGCGTAAGTCGTCTCGTTGAATAGCGGGCAAGCACCTTGCTCTTTCGCCAAGCCAACAGAGGCTTTCAGCAAGTAGTACTGAATGGCTTCGAATGCTTCGTGGGTCAGGTTATTTGCACTGCCGTCAGAGTAGCGTACGCCATGCTTCGCGAGGTAGTAAGCGAAGTTAATTACACCTACACCTAGGGTACGACGGTTCATGGTTGAACGGTAAGCCGCTGGCAACGGGTAGTCTTGGTAATCCAGAAGCGCATCTAGGGCACGTACCGTCAGGTCAGCCAACTCTTCCAAATCGTCCAGAGTATCAATAGCGCCAAGGTTGAACGCCGATAGTGTACACAGGGCGATCTCACCGTTTTCATCTTCCACGTTGTTCAGTGGTTTGGTTGGCAGTGCAATTTCCAGACATAGGTTAGACTGGCGGATTGGCGCTACACTTGGGTCGAACGGGCTGTGGGTATTACAGTGGTCGACGTTTTGAATGTAGATACGGCCAGTTGATGCACGTTCTTGCATCAGTAGCGAGAATAGCTCGATGGCTTTAATCGTCTTACGTTTGATGCTGCTGTCCTGCTCGTATTTCACGTACAGGCGCTCGAATTCTACTTGATCGGCAAAGAATGCGTCGTACAGCCCAGGAACATCAGACGGTGAGAACAAGCTAATGTTCTCGCCTTTGATCAGGCGGGTGTACATCAATTTGTTGATCTGCACGCCGTAGTCCATGTGGCGAACACGGTTTTCTTCAACACCGCGGTTGTTCTTAAGTACAAGCAGTGACTCTACTTCACCATGCCACATTGGGTAGAACAAGGTGGCAGCACCACCACGAACACCACCTTGTGAACAACACTTAACGGCTGTTTGGAAGTATTTGTAGAATGGGATACAGCCAGTGTGGAAAGCTTCACCGCCACGGATTTCAGAACCTAGCGCACGGATACGACCTGCGTTGATACCGATACCGGCACGCTGCGACACGTAGCGAACAATCGCACTTGCTGTTGCATTGATTGAGTCTAGGCTGTCATCACACTCGATCAGTACACATGAGCTGAACTGGCGAGTTGGTGTACGCACACCCGACATAATTGGTGTCGGCAGTGAAATCTTGAATTGAGACACAGCATCGTAGAAGCGCTTAATATAGCTCATACGGGTTTCGCGCGGGTATTTGCCGAACAGGCAAGCGGCGATCATCATGTATAGGAACTGGGCGCTTTCGAAGATTTCACCGCTCACACGGTTCTGCACCAGATACTTACCTTCCAACTGCTTGACGGCAGCGTAAGAGAAATTCATATCACGCCAGTGATCGATGTAGTCTTCCATCAGATCAAATTCTTCACGGCTGTAGTCTTCAAGCAAATGCTTGTCGTACTTACCTTTATTGACAAGGTTTGTTACATGGTCAAACAGCTTTGGTGGCTCGAATTGGCCATAGGCTTTCTTACGTAGGTGGAAGATAGCCAGACGAGCAGCCAGATATTGGTAATCTGGTGTTTCTTCAGAGATCAGATCAGCTGCAGCTTTAATGATGGTCTCGTGAATGTCTTCAGTCTTGATCCCTTCATAGAACTGAATATGAGATTTGAGTTCGACCTGTGAAACCGAGACATTCTCTAGGCCTTCGGCGGCCCAAGTGATGACTCGGTGGATTTTATCGAGGTCGATACTTTCTGTGCGTCCATCACGCTTGGTAACAGTGAGCTGTTGATTCATTTTTGGTAGTTTTCCCAGATTTCCATCAATAGCAGTGTTTTTTGTAACTTTCAGCAATAATGTTAGCAAAGATTGTGATCTTTGTTGGATTTATGATTGCCTATTAAAACACTATATATGGGGGTGTTGAGCTTATGGTGTTACAAGATAGTGGTGAGAGGGGGGTAATGCAAGGCGGTAATTTTTAACCGGCTGTGGATAACATGGGGATTCATAAAATTAAGTTAGTGCCCACTAACTGATTTGCGCAGGTATGACAATATCATAGAAAAAATCAAAGTTTTTTGTAGTAAAAAAATGTGCCTGCAAAAAAAAATATCTTGATTTTTTACAGGCATTATACGTGCTGACAAACTTCATATTTTTTGGTTATTTCTTGGTTAGTTAGTGGCACGTTGCAAGCGGTTCTAGCTGTCGATGACGGCTAAAATTTCGCTTGGGTGAGTCAGTACACCGAGCGCGTGCCACTCTGAGGGCGTGTGCTCATCGCCAATATATCCCCAACCGGCGACATAGCCTGCCATGTTGGCTGCTTTGGCGGCGATCATGTCTTTTTCAATATCACCGATATAAATACAGTCACGGTGATCCATGCCCATTTGCTTGCTGGCATGGAGTAACGGCTCGGGGTGGGGTTTGGCGACAGAAAGGGTATCGCCACACACAACTGTTTTAGCGCGGAGCAATTCGGGAAAGAAGGGGAGCAGCATGTCGGTCAGGAAGCCGGGCTTGTTGGTCATGATCCCCCAATCGACCCCTTTTTCATCCAGTTGCTCAAGCAGGGCAACCACACCGTGGTAGAGCGATGTGTTGACACAAATGTTGTCTTGGTAATAGCGCAAAAAATCCTCTCTTAGCGCCATAATGTCAAGGTGCGCGGGTATGCGACCAAAGCCGGCGGTCAGCAATCCTTTAGCACCCATGCTGGTATTGGCCTGGATTTGTTTTTGGGTCAGCGGTGGTTGGTTATGATCGGCGAGCACTCGGTTAGCCGCTTCCGCCATGTCTGGAGCGGTATCTAGCAGTGTGCCATCCAAATCGAATAATATCGCTTTTTTATTCATCGCCATATACTGGTCCTTGTATCGAAGAAGGGGTCATTACTGGGCATATCAATGAGTATATACGTGGTAATAGAGGAAAAAGCGATCAGTACGATCTATTGCAATAATTCTCTGCTGATCGTAAATCGGTGATAGTTGAATGAAGGGGGGGGGAATGAAACCAGAGTGCGGGAATTCGCAGTCGCTAGGGTGGAGCCACCCTAGCGAAAAGGGGCTACAACATAGTTGTATGAACAATGTAGTTCACATCGACATTGTTGCCCAGCCAGTAACGGTCGGTCAGAGGGTTGTAGTGCAAGCCGGTTATATGACGGTCTTGCAGCGGTGTGGCGTCAATCATGTCTAATAATTCTGACGGGCGGATAAATTTCTCGTGGTCATGGGTTCCTTTGGGAACCAATTTCAGTAGCTGTTCGGCGCCGACAATGGCGAACAGGTAGGATTTGAAGTTACGGTTGAGTGTTGAGAAAAACACGTGGCCACCTGGCTTGACCATTTTGGCGCAAGAGGCGATGACCGATGCCGGATCAGGCACGTGCTCCAGCATTTCCATGCAGGTCACTACATCGTAGGTCTGTGGAAAAAGCTCGGCATGCTCTTCTGCCGTTCGCTGGACATACTCAAGTTTGGTGCCTGTTTCTAATGCGTGTAAGCGGGCAACGGTCAACGGCTCCTTACCCATATCTAGCCCCGTTACTTCAGCACCTTCGACGGCCATACTTTCCGCCAAAATACCACCGCCGCACCCGACGTCGAGTACCTTTTTGCCAAAGAGTCCTTCGGCACGATCAATCACGTAGTTGAGGCGTAGAGGGTTGATTTGGTGCAAAGGCTTGAATTCACCTTCCAAATCCCACCAACGGGACGCCATTTGTTCGAATTTGCTGATTTCTGCTGGGTCTACATTCAACTGCTTGGTCATGAATCTTTGCCATATTCCTTTTTGATAGCGGCATTATATACCCAAGCTTATTGAAGGTGCAGGTGTTAGAGAAAAATTATTGGCATGTAAAGATAATTAAGAGTGGGGGAATGGCTGTCGCTCTGAAAAGGAAAGAAGAGCGACAGAATTAGCCATATGCAGTAACAAAAGACGCGAACAGCTTCGAAAAAGGAGAAGTAAAATGTGTTTCGCTGCCCTTATAAACAATTCAGGCTCAAAAGCTGTGATGCGTTATTTTCGCATTGTGACTTCTAAGCCCGATAAACATTCCATGTTTGCATAGGTTTTACTCAGCTGGTTCTATCATGGCTAGCTGCATCAAATCAGCCTGTACACCACCTGTTGTCATCGCGATACCTGCGATTATAAGCATAAGAAGATATTTACCGCCAATGATACACATACCAAGTGTTGTAATTACTCTGCCTAACATAATTGACCTCGCTTAATTGGTTATTTTTGAAATCTTAGTTTTTGTTCTTGCGGGTTCAATTGTACCTAATTGCTTGGAAGCAAAATTGATAATGATCAGTTTTCTGTTCAGCTTTTGGTCAGGTCATTGAGGAAGTGGTGTAATTTCGATCTTGGTCAATAATTTACAATTGGTTGCAAAATAAACGTGCCAGAATCAAAACTAAGAAAAGTAAGAAAAAACAAGCTTTGAGTAAAAAACAGGCTGTCGGTGAGGTAATACTTAGAATAGTGCTTTCGATTTTTTTTCAATCCGCTAAATTACTCACAACATAATGGTGAAAGGTGTGCCTATCTGGGCTGAAATATGCTATATTCTCGCACCTTGCACGTATGGTACTAGACGTTATAGATATCGCCTTAAATTGGCTCTCAGCCCGTTTTAGCGCTAACTATGCCGTTTGGTATACGTATACGACAGAAATTACCTGAGGGATATTGGCTCCATGAGCGATCTTGCAAAAGAGATCACGCCCGTAAACATTGAAGAGGAGCTGAAAGGCTCATATCTCGACTACGCGATGTCAGTTATCGTAGGTCGTGCTCTTCCTGATGTGCGTGATGGCCTTAAGCCGGTACACCGTCGCGTTTTATTCGCGATGAACGTGCTGGGCAATGACTGGAATAAAGCATATAAAAAATCTGCCCGTGTGGTCGGTGACGTAATCGGTAAATATCACCCGCACGGTGATAGCGCGGTTTACGATACGATCGTACGTATGGCGCAACCTTTCTCTCTACGCTACATGCTGGTAGATGGTCAGGGTAACTTCGGTTCGATTGACGGTGACTCCGCCGCTGCAATGCGTTATACCGAAGTGCGTATGTCCAAGATCGCCCATGAATTGTTGGCGGATCTTGACAAAGAGACGGTAGATTACGTTCCTAACTACGATGGTACCGAGCAGATCCCTGCGGTACTGCCAACTAGGGTCCCGAACTTGCTGGTTAACGGCTCATCGGGTATCGCGGTTGGTATGGCGACGAATATTCCGCCTCATAACCTTGGTGAGGTCATTGATGGCTGCTTGGCTTATATCAATGACGAGAGCCTCACCATTGATCAGCTGATGGAGTATATCCCAGGTCCGGATTTCCCGACTGCAGCGATGATCAGTGGTCGTAAAGGTATTGTTGACGCCTATAAGACAGGCCGTGGCAAGATCTACCTGCGCTCGAAAGCGAATATCGAAGTTGAGAAGAATGGTAAAGAAACCATTATTGTCACCGAGATCCCTTACCAGGTTAACAAAGCTCGCCTGATCGAAAAGATCGCCGAGCTGGTTAAAGACAAGAAGATTGAAGGTATCAGTGCCCTGCGTGATGAGTCTGACAAAGACGGTATGCGCATTGTTATCGAATGTAAGCGTGACGCTGTGGGCGAAGTGGTTCTTAATAACCTCTACGCGCAAACTCAGCTGCAAACCACATTCGGTATCAACATGGTGGCACTGGACAACGGCCAGCCGAAGACATTCAACCTGAAAGACATGTTGAAGTGCTTCGTCAACCACCGCCGTGAAGTGGTGACTCGCCGTACTATCTATGAGCTACGCAAAGCCCGTGAACGTGCTCACCTCCTTGAAGGTTTGGCGCTGGCACTGGCCAACATCGATGAGATCATCGAGTTGATCAAAAACGCGACAACACCAGCCGAAGCGAAAGCCGGCCTTGTTGCGCGTGGTTGGGAACTTGGTAATGTTGCTGCAATGCTTGAGCGCGCAGGGACCGATGCCGCTCGTCCAGAATGGCTGGAAGAGCAGTACGGTATCCGTGATGGTCAGTACTACCTGACTGATCAGCAAGCACAAGCAATTCTTGACCTTCGTCTACACAAGTTGACCGGTCTAGAGCACGAGAAGATCCTTGGTGAATACAAGACACTACTTGAAGAAATTGCAGAGCTGCTGCATATCCTTGGTAGTTCTGAACGCCTGATGGAAGTGATCCGCGAAGAGCTAGAAGCGGTGAAAGAGCAGTTCAACGATGTACGTCGTACTGAAATCACTGCTGCTAGCCACGATATCGACTTGGAAGATCTGATCAACCAAGAAGATGTTGTTGTGACTCTTTCTCACGAAGGTTACGTGAAATACCAGGTTCTGAGCGATTACGAAGCACAGCGTCGTGGTGGTAAAGGTAAGGCTGCAACGCGTATGAAGGATGAAGACTTCATCGAGCGTCTGCTGGTGGCCAATACCCACGATACTATCCTGTGTTTCTCAAGCCGTGGCCGCATGTACTGGCTGAAAGTGTACCAGTTGCCGCTGGCTAGCCGTACTGCCCGTGGCAAGCCGATTGTGAATATCCTTCCGCTGGAAGAAGGCGAGCGCATTACCGCTATCCTGCCGGTGAAAGAATACGAACAAGACAAGTTTGTCTTCATGGCGACAGCCGATGGTACTGTTAAGAAGACGCCGCTGACTGACTTCAGCCGTCCTCGTAGCGCAGGTATCATTGCGGTGAACCTACGTGACGGTGACTCGTTGATCGGTGTTGATATCACCGAAGGTAGCGATGACATCATGCTGTTCTCGAAAGCGGGTAAAGTTGTTCGCTTCTCGGAAGAGCAGGTGCGTGGCATGGGCCGAACAGCTGCCGGTGTTCGTGGTATCAAGCTGGCTGAGAGTGACAAGGTTGTGTCCTTGATTGTTCCTCACAACGATGGCGATGTGCTGACAGTAACCGAAAATGGTTACGGTAAGCGTACAGAGCTTGAGGAATACCCAGCGAAGAGCCGTGCGACCCAAGGTGTTGTGTCGATCAAGGTTTCTGACCGTAACGGTAGCGTAGTCGGTGCTGTTCAGGTTGAAGACGGCGATGAGTTCATGATGATCACCAACGGTGGTACGCTGGTTCGTACCCGTGTGGCTGAAGTGAGCCGTGTCGGCCGTAACACTCAAGGTGTTACCTTGATCCGTACTGCTGAAGGCGAACTGGTTGTAGGTTTGCAGCGTATCGATGAGCCTGCTGAAGAGGATCTTATCGAAGACGCAGAGTTGGTTGAAGGTGAAACGGCTGCAGAGGGCGAAACGCCAGCTGCTGACACACCAGTAGATGACTCTTCTGAGCAAGAGTAACTAGCCAGTTAGTTAATCTGATAAAAGCGCAGCCAGTAGGCTGCGTTTTTTTATGCCTGAAGATAATGGCGAAGACAAAGTGGCAGTATTTTCTTATCGCCTCTTTTCAGCAACGTCATAAAGGTGTAAAAAAGATTTGAGTCACACTTTATAACCACAACCTTATGTTTTTCCAGCAGGAGCAAGTCTTTCACCATGGACAACGTTTTTAATTTTTGCGCCGGACCAGCGATGATCCCGGCAGACGTACTGAAAAAGGCCCAACAGGAACTCATTAACTGGAATGAGTTAGGCACGTCGGTGATGGAGATCAGTCACCGTAGCAAGGAGTTCATCGCCGTTGCCAAACAGTCCGAACAAGATTTGCGAGACCTGCTTTCGATTCCCGATAACTACCATGTACTGTTTTGCCACGGTGGAGCCCGTGCCCAGTTTGCAGCTGTACCGATGAACCTGCTTGGGAATGCGACTTCGGCGGATTATATGGATGGTGGTTATTGGGCCCAAAGTGCTGCTCAGGAAGCCTCGAAGTACTGCCAGCCAAATGTTGTCGATATCACCTGTGAGCGTGATGGCAAAATAGCGATTTTGCCAGCTGCCGAGTGGCCGCTATCTGATGATGCCGCATTTGTGCATTTTTGCCCGAATGAAACTATCGATGGGCTTGAAATCCGTGATCTCCCCGTTACCGATAAGCCGATTGTTGCGGATCTGTCTTCAACGATCCTTTCTCGCCCGATCGACGTTTCGAAATACGGTGTGATTTATGCCGGTGCGCAGAAAAATATCGGCCCTGCCGGCCTGACCATTGTCATTGTTCGTGATGACTTACTGGGCAAAGCCCAGTCTATTCTGCCTAGTATTCTAGATTACAGCGTACAGGTAGACAAAGAGTCGATGTTCAATACCCCACCAACGTTCGCTTGGTATCTTGCCGGTGAAGTGTTCAAGTGGCTCAAGGAGCTGGGGGGTGTTGAAGCAATGGAGCAGCGCAATGTGGCTAAAGCAAATGTGCTGTATGATTATATCGATCAGTCAGAGTTCTACCGTAACGATGTCCACACGGATAACCGCTCTTTGATGAATGTCCCTTTCCAGCTCAAAAACCCTGAACTTGACGGGCTGTTCTTGGAGCAAGCCGATGCAGCTGGCTTGAAAGCGCTCAAAGGCCACCGTGCCGTCGGTGGTATGCGTGCATCGATTTACAATGCGATGCCGCTTGAAGGCGTGCAAGCACTGGTCGATTTTATGAAGAGATTCGAGCTCGAAAATGCCTAAGCGGTTAGGAAGGCTCACAGCTGCTAACTAAAATGAAAAAGCCGCTTTCATGAAGCGGCTTTTTTACATCAGTCGTTTGAAAATTTCTTTATCACAAATGTTGTGACTGGTCGGGATATAACAGCCTCTCGGTTTCGAACCCCGCTTGTTTAGCAATGGCAATATAGCGGTCGATCTGTGCCTCATCCAAGACTGGCTCTCTGGCGAGTAGCCATAGATAATCGGTGTTATAACCACTGACGAGGGCTACCGAATAGTCTGGCTCAAGAAAGAACACCACATAACTGCTGTAGAAGGGGCCGAAAAAAGAGACCTTGAGGTGAGCTTTGTCGTCTTCACCGACAAACACAGCCCGACCATCGGCTTGTTGCCACTCTTGCTCGTCGACATCAAATCCGCGGTTGATGACTTTGATTGAACCATCCGTATTGAGGTGATAAGTAGCACTGACATTGCTAAGGCCACGCTCAAAACTATGGTCGAGTCGGGCAATTTCGTACCAGGAGCCAAGGTACTTGTCGACACTGAAGGGAGAGACTGGCTTGACCGATTGGGGCATACCTGTACAGCCCGTCAATACTATTGTACTTAATAAGGTATACAGCCATGTAACTACACTGTGGGGTTGCCACTTTTTCATCATTGTCATCATTCCTTGAGTCGTCGAGTTAGCTGAAAACAACTGTCGTTTTGAAGTGGGTATTATTATCCTTAGCAGCAAATTCCCACCCCACCTTTTCACATATGCGCTCTACGATGACAAGGCCACAGCCGTAGCCGGCATTGAAGGTTTCATTGCCATCATGGCGGTTAACAATAGTGAGCTTATTACCTGAGAGCTGGATTGCTATATCGCCAATACTGTAACTGAAAGCATTTTTAATCAAATTGTTCATGACGATATTGATGAAGCTTTCAGGTGCCGAAATGGAGCTTGGTGACACGATCTTTAACACATAGCTCGCATCTTGCTTGGCAAAGATCGGGGCCATGACATCGAGCTGCTGGCGGAGGTTTTGCTCAAGCTGATAAGTCCCGAAATGATGTTGGTCAATGCTCTCTTTGCCAAGCAGCAGAAAGGCTTCAGTTAACTCCCGCATTTCTGCACTGGCTTTTTGTAAGCGATTGATGGCCTTGACAGCCACTGGTGGCTGGTTAGGCACTTTTCCCAGCAGCTCAGTTGAGCCCTGAATCACCATGATTGGTGTTCTGAGCTCATGAGAGGCAAAGCGGCTAAATTCGTGCTCACGCTGAAAAAAGCGTGCAATGTTAACCTTGCTCTCATGCAGCGCCTGCTCTATCTCCCGGGTTTCTTTGTAATCTGTTTCGACCATGAATTCTGGTTGATCTGGTGGCATATTACGGATTTTGTGTTCGATGGTTTCGAGCGGTCGAGAGACACTCTTGACGAAATACCAACTGTAGATCAGCACAGCGAGCGAGACTAGCCCTCCCAGGGTAAATGTCATGAAGTGCAGGCGAGCCTCATAATCATCGAGATAATCATCCGCATCATCTTGGAACACGATATAGAAGAGCCCTTCACCGGATGGGTGCTCGGTCACGATAAAATGTTTGTCTTCTTTGCCCAACAGGTGTTCATAAAACCCTGGCTTTTGATAATTATTAAGCCATGAGGGCGGGGTTTCTTTACTCCAGTAACTATAAAACTCTTTTTCGTTGGGGAGCTGGGCTTGATCACCAAAACGTTGATAGTCACGGCTATAGCGGCTGGCCTCGGTATCCAACCAGTGGTGAAGGCTGATGATCTCTAATTCATTTTCGGCTAAATAGATCACTGACCAGAATAAGGTAAACATGATCAATGTTGGAATGCCAAAGCTCCAGCGAATTTTGCGGTAAATGCTGGGATAGGATTTAGGCTTTAAGTCGGTATCCTTGGCCATGGATAGTCTCTAGTCGTGTTTCTACAAAGTCTTTATCGAGGGCACTTCTCAGCCCATAGACATGGCTGCGCAACGCATCGCTTCCTGGTGCATCTTCTCCCCAGACGGTATCGATGACTTCTTGCCTGGATACGATAGCTGGAGCCCGTTGCATCAAAATCGATAGGATCTTGAGTTGGATTCGACTCAGTTTGATAGGCTTGTCATCTCGTATAACCTCACCGGTTGCCTGATTGATTGTGATATCAGCAAAGCAGAGTAAACCGATATCCTTGCGTCCCCCTCGACAGGCAAGTGCTTGTAACCTAAGGCATAGCTCCTCCATGGCAAAAGGTTTGATGAGATAATCGTCCCCTCCAGCCTGAAAAGCGGCAATTTTATCTTCAAGGCTGTCTTTCGCGGTTAAAAAGAGAATAGGGGTGTCACACATTACTTCTTCACGTATTTTCTTCACGGCAGAAATTCCATCAACCTTGGGCATCATTATATCCATGATAATGACATCATAGTGATGTTCCTTGATCAGTTGAATCGCACTTAGGCCATGGTAGGCACAATCTATGGTATGGCCTTCTAACTCAAGGTAATCAGCCAGAGTTTCAGCCACATGATGGTTATCTTCGACTATCAGTACTTTCATATGGCAGCTATTTTTTTCTCATTCAGGTTTTCTTCACGGTTGCTTCACGGAGCCAGCTATAAGATAGCGCCGGTTTTCAATTAAGCACAATTAATCATAGGAAAATTATGAAAAAAATGGCACTAGCTTCTCTAGTCGCAATGGCATTAGTTGGCTGTGGTGGCGGTTCAGGTTCGGGTAACTCTGCTGCGGAAGCCAAAACTGGCCGCCTCGACGGTCAGGTTGCCAACATTTCGCACAGCAACAAGACCTTAACCGTGAACGGGTATGCGCTTCGCGGTGATGGTGAGCCGGTGATGTACCGCGATGGTGTGGCACTGCCTTTCGAACAGCTGGTCAACGGTATGCGCGTCCAGGTCGATGCTGATAATAATCAGATCGAAACAATGAAGGTGGATCCTTCTCTGACCGGTGTTGTTACCGCGGTTAACGGTGATGAGTTTACGGTCAACGGTATCACGATGACTTTTGCCGACCTGTCCGGGATCCAAGTTGATGATTGGGTAATGGTGACCACCTACCCATTGGCTGACGGCTCGGTGGAAGTGGTGGCAGTTCAGAAAGTGCCTGCACTTGGTTTTGTTGAAATTGAAGGTCCAGTATCGCAGCTCGATAATTACACCTTTAAAATTGGCACGGTGATTGTTGATTACAGCAATGCCGATGTGGATGATCGCGAAGAGTTAGCTAATGGCGCGTGGGTCGAAGTTTATGGTGCATATAATACCGACACCAAGACCTTGCTCGCTACTGAGGTGGATGTTGAAGATGACAATGACTACGACGATACCGAAATCGAAGGTGTTATTTCTTGGGTCAATAATAGTCTGACCCAGATTGAGCTTAACGGTCGCCTGCGCATTGAAGTGAATGATGGAACCGAGTTCGACGATGGTCGCCGTGAAGATTTGGCATCTGGTCGTTGGGTGGAAGTTGAGATGGCCCATCGTTCAGGGCGTTTGATCGCAACTGAAATCGAATTTGAGGACGATGGGGATATCGTATCGGGTAAAGAGTTTCAGGTCGTTGGCGAAGCCAAATACCAAGCAGGAGTGTTCACGATCAATGGCATTGAAATTGAAATTAATGGTCAGACCGAATTTGATGATGGCTTGAACCACAATAACCTCGATACTAGCTGGGTTGAGGTTGAAGGTCGCTTTGTCTCTGATCGCTTCGTGGCGATCGAAATTGAACGCGAAGATCGCTTCGAGGACGACATTGAACTCGAAGGGCCTGTAAAAGGCGGCACAATCTGGGGCTATGCGGCCGCAGACAGCTCATTGGGCAAATACGAAGGACGTTGGGTCGATCTTGATTGCGACTTTGACGGTACCTATTTATCTAACTGTGATGATTAAGCCTCATCCTAATTAGCATGACAAAAGCGCCGGTAGGCGCTTTTTTGTTGGGAGCAAGAAAGGCAAGATAAAGCCCACGCATTCAGTACTAGCGAACTGAGGCATTATTGGTTAATCTGCAAGGACTGCGACCAAACAGGATTAATGAAATAACAGATGGAAAGTTTAACGTTACAGCCGATCAGTAAGATTAATGGCACCGTAAATTTGCCTGGTTCCAAAAGTGTCTCGAACCGAGCTTTGCTATTGGCAGCGTTAGCAAGCGGTAAGACCCGACTGACTAACCTTCTTGATAGTGATGACATCCGTCATATGCTAACAGCCCTGACCAAGCTGGGAGTAAACTATCAACTGTCTGACGACAAAACCGTGTGTGAAGTTACTGGCCTTGGCGGTGCGTTCAAGCCAGCCGCGGCAATGGAACTCTTTTTAGGTAATGCCGGTACTGCAATGCGCCCATTGGCTGCGGCACTTTGCTTGGGAGATGGCGAATTTATCTTAACAGGCGAGCCGCGGATGAAAGAGCGCCCAATCGGCCATTTGGTTGATGCCTTGCGTACTGCTGGCGCTGATATTACCTATCTGGAAAATGACAACTACCCACCGCTGAAAATCAAAGGTACGGGCCTTAAAGGCGGAGAAGTCGAAATCGACGGTTCAATTTCCAGCCAGTTCTTGACCGCTTTTTTGATGTCAGCCCCCTTGGCCTCGGCAGATACGGTAATTCGCATCAAAGGTGAGCTGGTTTCGAAACCTTATATCGATATTACTTTGCACATCATGGCTCAATTTGGCGTCGAGGTGGAAAATCACGACTACCATGAGTTTGTCGTTAAAGGTGACCAGAGCTACCAGGCACCGGGAGACTTTTTGGTGGAAGGCGATGCCTCATCGGCCTCTTACTTTTTGGCGGCGGCTGCTATTAAGGGCGGCGCAGTGAAAGTCACCGGTATTGGTAAGAGGAGTATCCAGGGCGATGTACAGTTTGCTGACGCGCTTGCTGCGATGGGCGCTGAAATTGAGTGGGGCGATGACTATGTGATTGCCCGTCGTGGTGAACTGAAAGCGGTTGATCTGGACTTTAATCATATTCCAGATGCGGCAATGACTATCGCCACCGCGGCTTTGTTTGCCGAAGGTACAACGTCAATTCGTAATGTCTATAACTGGCGCGTGAAGGAAACGGATCGTTTGGCGGCGATGGCAACCGAGTTGCGTAAAGTGGGTGCCGAAGTGGTTGAAGGCGAAGATTTTATTACCATTACACCGCCAGCACATCTGACTCATGCCGCGATTGATACCTATGACGATCACCGCATAGCAATGTGCTTTTCGCTGGTGGCCTTGAGTGATACTCCGGTGACGATTAATGATCCCAAGTGTACCTCCAAAACCTTCCCGGATTACTTTGACAAGTTGGCAATGTTGAGCAACTAATTGTTTAAATTATCAATATATAAAGAAAACCCGCTGACTGGCGGGTTTTTGCTTTTTCCGGATGAGTATTTGGCCTTTAGCCCGATTACTGATTGGTATCACAACTTTTTTCTCGTATAATATGCCCCCGTTTGAGAGTGGTAATAAGTATCGGTATGTCAGGATGGCGTGGCGATGGGTATTACTGTTTTGATTTAAACAAGTTTGGAGATTACCTATGTCTACTCACGCACCAGTGATTACTGTCGATGGACCAAGCGGCGCCGGAAAAGGCACGCTGTGCATGCTGTTGGCAGAAAAGCTGGGCTGGAAGTTATTGGACTCTGGCGCCATTTACCGCGTGCTGGCCCTTGCGGCGCTGCACCATGGTGTTGACCTTGAGTCTGAAGACGCACTTGTCCCTTTGGCTGCCCATTTGGATGTGCAGTTCGTGGCTGAAGGCGAGTTGGTAAAGGTGATCCTTGAAGGGGAAGACGTGTCGGATGAGCTTCGTAAAGAAGAAACCGGTATGGCAGCCTCTAAGGTGGCAGCACTGCCGCGTGTTCGTGAAGCGTTGCTTCGCCGCCAGCGAGCCTTCAGTGAGGCTCCGGGTTTGGTGGCGGATGGTCGCGATATGGGCACCGTTGTGTTTCCTCAGGCAGAAGTCAAGTTCTTTCTCGATGCCAGTGCTGAAGAACGTGCGAATCGTCGCATGAAGCAGTTGCAACAGAAAGGGTTAGATGTTAACTTTGACCACCTTTTGAAAGAAATTCAGGAACGTGACTATCGAGATCGCAACCGTGCGGTCGCGCCGTTACGTCCCGCGGCTGATGCTTTGGTGCTAGACTCTACAGAGATGTCTATTGACCAAGTCATTGAACTTGCATTAGCCCATATTGAAACGAAATTGTCAGCCGAATAATTCGGCAGATGGCGTCGGTGTCACGGATGATAACTGACTTTACTACCAACCCCATGAGGTAGGATACCCATGGTTGTTAATCACATTGAAGATTAAATAATGACTGAATCTTTTGCTCTACTTTTTGAAGAGTCTCTAAACGAACTAGAAACACGTCCAGGCGCGATCGTTAAAGGTACTGTTGTAGCTATCGAAAACGGTTACGTACTAGTTGACGCAGGCCTTAAGTCTGAGTCTTCTATCCCTGCTGAAGAATTCAAGAACGCTGCTGGCGAACTTGAAATCGAAGTTGGTGCTGAAGTTGACGTTGCACTAGATGCAGTAGAAGACGGCTTCGGTGAGACTAAGCTATCTCGTGAGAAAGCTAAGCGCCACGAAGCTTGGATTGTTCTTGAGAAAGCTTACGAAGACGCTGAAACTGTTGTTGGTATCATCAACGGTAAAGTTAAAGGCGGCTTCACAGTTGAACTTAACGGCATCCGTGCGTTCCTACCTGGTTCTCTTGTAGACGTACGTCCAGTTCGTGACACTGCTCACCTAGAAAACAAAGAGCTAGAGTTCAAAGTAATCAAGCTAGACCAGAAGCGTAACAACGTAGTTGTTTCTCGTCGCGCAGTTATCGAATCTGAAAACAGCGTTGAACGTGATGAGCTTCTTGCTTCTCTACAAGAAGGCATGGAAGTTAAAGGTATCGTTAAGAACCTTACTGACTACGGTGCGTTCGTTGACCTTGGCGGTGTTGATGGTCTACTACACATCACTGACATGGCTTGGAAGCGCGTTAAGCACCCATCTGAAATCGTTAATGTTGGCGACGAGATCAACGTTAAAGTTCTTAAGTTCGACCGTGAGCGTACTCGCGTATCACTAGGTCTTAAGCAGCTAGGCGAAGATCCATGGGTAGCTATCGCTAAGCGTTACCCAGAAGGCACTAAGCTTTCTGGCCGCGTAACTAACCTAACTGACTACGGCTGCTTCGTTGAAATCGAAGAAGGCGTTGAAGGTCTTGTACACGTTTCTGAGATGGATTGGACTAACAAGAACATCCACCCATCTAAAGTTGTTAACGTGGGCGACGAAGTTGAAGTTATGGTTCTTGATATCGACGAAGAACGTCGTCGTATCAGCCTAGGTCTTAAGCAGTGTAAAGCTAACCCATGGCAGTCATTCGCAGAAATGCAAGCTAAGGGCGATCGCGTAACTGGTAAGATCAAGTCTATCACTGACTTCGGTATCTTCATCGGTCTTGAAGGCGGCATCGACGGTCTAGTTCACCTATCTGACATTTCTTGGAATGTTGCTGGTGAAGACGCAGTTCGTGACTTCAAGAAAGGCGACGAGATCTCTGCTGTTGTTCTAGCGGTTGACGCTGAGCGTGAGCGCATCTCTCTAGGTGTTAAGCAGATCGAAGAAGACCCGTTCAACGGCTACGTTGCTGTTAACAAGAAAGGCGCACTAGTAACTGGTACAGTTACTGCAGTTGATGCTAAAGGCGCAACTGTTGAGCTAATCGAAGGTGTTGAAGGTTACCTACGTGCTTCTGAAGCATCTGTTGACCGTGTTGAAGACGCAACTCTAGTTCTTTCTGTAGGCGATTCTGTTGAAGCTAAATTCACAGGCGTTGACCGTAAGAACCGCGTAATCAACCTATCTGTACGCGCTAAAGACGTTGCTGAAGAGCAAGAAGCTATGGCTAACCTGAACAAGCAAGATGATGCTTCTTTCGGTAGCGCAATGGCTGACGCTTTCAAAGCGGCTAAAGGCGAATAATTGAGCGAGGGGGGATCACTTTTCCTCCCAAGCGGTTATACTATTGAGAAACATACTAAAAACGGAGTGTTTATGACAAAGTCTGAATTAATTGAAAGACTATGCAGTCAACAAACACATCTTTCTGCCAAACAGGTAGAAGATGCAATTAAGGAAATCCTTGAGCATATGGCTACGACACTTGCCGAGGGTGACCGGATCGAAATCCGTGGCTTTGGTAGCTTCTCGTTGCATTACCGCGCTCCACGTGTAGGTCGAAATCCGAAAACAGGTGACAAAGTTGAGCTGGACGGCAAGTACGTTCCTCACTTCAAGCCAGGTAAGGAATTACGTGACCGTGTTAACTTGGCGATTGCTAGTTAACCGCGTTTAGAACAAAAAAACGGCATGCTGTTAAGTATGCCGTTTTTTTATGCGTATTGATCATGGTCTGATGAGGCAAAATCTTGCATAATCAGGCCATACCCTTCTGTGTTTATACCAGATGTTTTTCTGTTTTGGGGCATTGCCTTGACCAGATAGGTATCATCTCCATTTCGTTCAAGTGAGAAGGATTCACGATGAAGATACTGACTGTACTCTTACTGGCTGCATGTTTCTTGGTTACCCTCGCGCTGGGTGCCCAAAATCAGCAGTTGGTTAACTTTGACTTTCTGTTAGCCCAGGGAGAATTCCAGCTTTCGACTTTGCTGGGTATTACCTTCGGTTCCGGGTTTGTGATCGGCTGGCTGATTTGTGGCCTGCTGTATCTCAAGACTCGTTTCACCAAAAACCGCCTGAGCAAGAAAGTACAAAAGCAGAAACAAGAATTGGATCAGCTACGAGCCGAGCCAGTTAAGGAATAACATTTAATGCTAGAACTGTTGTTCCTGCTATTGCCTATCGCAGCCGCTTACGGCTGGTACATGGGTAACAGGAGCGCTAGTAACAAGCAACAAGAGCAGTCTCATCACATGTCACGCCAGTACGTGACAGGTTTGAACTTGCTGTTGTCGGATCAGTCCGATAAAGCAGTCGACGTGTTTATTGAGCTGCTCCAGGTTGATAGCGAAACCATCGATACACACCTGGCTTTGGGCAACCTTTTCCGAAGCCGGGGAGAAGTTGATCGTGCGATTCGCATTCACCAGAATTTAATTGCCCGTCCAAACCTCACCATCGATCAACGCAATCTCGCTCTGCAGCAACTGGCGCAAGATTATATGGCGGCTGGTTTCTTTGACCGCGCCGAAAAAATCTTCGAACAGCTACTGGATGAGCCCGATCATCGCAAAGGGGCTTTGCAGCAACTTCTGACTATTTACCAACAGACACGGGAATGGGAAAAGGCAATCAATATTGCTACCCACCTGGTCAAAATGGGTAAGAGTAAACTCAAGCACGATATTGCCCACTACTGGTGTGAAATGGCAATGCTTGAGATGAGTGCGCAGAATCCTGATAAAGCGAAGCTGCTGATCAAAAAGTCGCTGTCGGCGGATAAGACCTGTGTCAGGGCCAGTATCATGCAGGCAAAAATCTTGATAGCCGAAGAAGAGTTCAAAGCGGCCGCAAAACAGCTCGAGCGGGTTGCTGAGCAGGATCTCGAGTTTATCGGCGAGGCGCTGCCACTTCTACTACAGTGCTATGAAGCGATGGACAATGAATCTGGTTGGCTCAAGTACTTGCGCTACTGTGTTGAGCAAAAAGCCGGTTCAACAGCTGAGCTGATGTTGGCCGATGAGATAGCCAAGCGAGAAGGCCCGACCATGGCCCAGACGTTCATGACCCGTCAGTTGCAGAAAAACCCGACGATGAAGGGCTTCTATCAACTGATGGATTACCATTTGGACGAGGCTGAGGACGGCAGGGCAAAAGACAGCTTGACCACGTTACGTGGCTTGGTAGGGGAGCAACTTAAAATCAAGCCTCACTATCGTTGCCGGCAGTGTGGCTTTGCAACGCACTCTTTGTATTGGCAGTGTCCATCTTGCAAGGGGTGGGGGGCAATAAAACCTATCCGAGGTTTGGATGGTGAATAAGCCTAAGGGCTGTGACCTTCATTACGTGTAAAAATGATGATAAAAAGCCTGCTTGATATTCAAGTGGGCTTTTTTGTAACTAAAGTTGGCCTCTTTAAGCTAAATATTGAAAGTTAATTTTTTCGATGCTTACTTTTACTCTGAAAATGGTGTTAAAAATTTTAGTGAGTTAAATAAACGATTGCTAAATGTATTGAGTGCATATTTTGGCTGCTTGGTGCTATTTTTCAATTAGTACTCGAAAAAAAGCTATTTTGCTGTACAATCCTGAGCGCGCTCAGCAAGCTGGGCCAGTTTGACCTTATAACTAAGCAGGAGATGCCATGTTAGATCCAAAAGTAATTGTCGCTCTCGACTACCCAAGCCAAGACGAGGCACTCGCCTTTGTTGATCGAATTGAACCGGGAAGTTGCCGATTGAAAGTTGGCAAAGAGATGTTTACTTTTTTTGGCCCTGACTTTGTGCGTAAACTGCATGATCGGGGCCATTCTGTATTTCTTGATTTGAAATTCCACGATATTCCTAATACCTGCTCACGCGCAGTGGCTGCGGCTGCTGATCTGGGTGTTTGGATGGTGAATGTTCATGCCAGCGGTGGCGAGCGGATGATGACAGCATCACGCGAAATTCTTGAGCCGTTTGGCAAAGATCGTCCGCTACTTATCGGTGTAACCGTGCTGACCAGTATGGAAGCATCCGACCTGCAAGGCATAGGTATTACGGCTGAGCCAAAAGAGCACGTATTGAACCTTGCTCGTTTGACTAAGAACAGCGGCCTTGACGGTGTAGTGTGTTCTGCCCATGAGTCAACAATGCTGAAAACAGAACTGGGAAGCGAGTTTAAGTTAGTTACCCCGGGTATCCGCCCTGCAGGTAGCGCAGCAGGCGATCAGCGCCGTGTCATGACCCCAGTTGAAGCGGTACAAGCTGGCTCTGACTACTTGGTTATCGGCCGACCAATTACCAAAGCGGCTGATCCGGCAGCGGTTCTAGCTGAAATCAACAAGACGCTTGTTTAACTGACTGCTGCTTATTTTGTAAAGACAGGTCCTCATGAGGGCCTGTTTTTTTATATATCAATATAAAATTCGTGATAGAGCAGACAGTTGCTCGTCGTTGCTCATCCTAAACTAGATTAAGGAAATCTAGTTTAGGTGGTCTATGGACTCGGATTTAGCATTAACTTCTCCTTATATTCGGTTGGCTATTGCTTTACTGCTTGGTGCCATCATAGGTATCCAGCGCGGCTGGGTCGAGCGTAATGAAGCGGCCGGGAGCCGAATTGCCGGGATCCGAACCTATTCCTTAGTCGGTTTGCTCGGTGGTATCTGTGGGCTGATGGCTGAACATTTCTCCGAGCTATTTCTCGGCTTATCGTTTGTCGCGCTTACCATTGTTTTGACCGTTGCTTATTCCCACCGTCTAAAGTGGCAAACCAACCTCAGTATCACGGGCTTGGTGGGTACGTTAATTACCTTTCTGCTCGGGGCACTGGCGATTGTTGGTGACCCTACTTTGGCTGTCTCGGCTGCGGTGATCACCGCGATTATTCTTGATAACAAACAAGAGCTGCACGCAGCCCTGCAGCGGTTGCAAGAGTATGAACTGGATGCCGCCCTTCGTTTGTTGCTTATCTCTGTTGTATTACTGCCGCTACTGCCCAATGAACCGATGGGACCGTGGGGAGCCATCAATCCCTACGAAATTTGGTGGATGGTGGTGTTGATCGCCGGTATTTCGTTTGTCGGCTACTTTGCAATGAAGATCGGCGGGGCGAAAAAGGGTATTTTGTTGACCTGCCTCTTTGCCGGGCTCAGTTCGTCGACGGCTCTGACATTACAGTTTTCCCACTTGTCGAAACAGCAGCCGCAACTTAATGGCTTGCTAGGCAGTGGGATCTTGCTTAGCTGTGGGACCATGTTCCCTCGTATTATCTTTGTATGCTCAGTGGTAAACCGGGAGCTAATAGATTGGCTGTGGTTGCCTATGCTATTGATGATGCTTGGTTTCTACTTGCCAGCATGGTGGATATGGCAGCGAAACAAAGTCGATAGCCAGACTAGCCCCGAGATGAAGCAAAACCCGCTGGCGCTGACGTCAGCACTGGGTTTTGGGCTTATATTGCTACTGATTATCCTACTGGCCAACGGGTTGCAGGAGTGGTTTGGTAATACGGGGACCTTGGTGCTGGCGGCGATTTCAGGGATCACAGATGTTGATGCTATTACACTTGCGCTAGGTCGGCAGAGTGCGGATGGCCAGATGCTAGCTACGGCATCGATGGGGATATTTATCGCGGCTGCCGTGAATAGCCTGGTAAAAATGGGGATGGTGTGGTTTATCGGTGAGTCTGGATTGCGTAAGTATGTTGCTTTGCCTGTGATAGGGGCGGTGATGCTTGGTGGCTTGGCGGTGTTATTGGCTTAGCCAAGAACACCGCAGGTGGAAGTAAAAAACGGACGGTATGCCCGTTTTTGATTTCGCATTATTCGCCCCGTCTAAAGTGCCGTCTTAACACTCGATTTTTGGTGTTGCCCGGCTGAGACGGTTGCTCCGGTCATGGGATGGGGCGGAAAAGTGACTGTCGAGCAACTTCTGGGTCAGTGCGTGCTGCGGGTTGCCGAAGACTTCATTGGTTTTGCCTTCTTCAACAATCACACCGTGTTGCATCACGATAACCCTGTCCGAGAAGTGCTTGATCACTCCCATATGCTGCGATACATAAATGTATGACAGTCCCATCTCTTCTTGAAGCTCAAGCAGCAGGTTGATGATCTGTGAGCGCATCGACATATCAAGCCCGTTAAGCGCTTCGTCAGCCACAATAATACAAGGTTGCAGAATCAAGGCTCGTGCTAGTGATACGCGCTGCTTTTGGCCGGTTGCCAGCATTTGTGGGTAAAAATAAGCATGTTCAGGTAGCAAACCCACACGCTTCAGGGTTTCCATGATCCGACGCTCACGGGCTTGTGGCGTCATGCTAGTATTTCGTTTCAGCGGTCCTTCGAGGATTTTACCGATCTGTATTCGCGGGTTTAGCGATGTGTTGGGATCTTGGAAGATCATTCTGATCAGTTTGCAGCGGGTCTGGTAGTCTCGGTGTGTTAATGGCTCACCATTCACACGGATCACTCCCTCAGTAGGCTCGACCACCCCAGAGAGCATTCGTGCTAACGTGGACTTTCCTGATCCGTTTTCACCCATAAAGGCAATAGTCTCTCCGGCTTCCAAGCTGAAGGAGACTGGTTTTACTGCTTCTATGGTACGGCGACGGAATAAGCCTGAGCGGTAATGGTAGTCTTTTTTTAGGTTTTCGACTTCAAGTAACGCACTCATTTTGTATTGCTCTCCATGTTCAGCGGAAAGTGGCAGCTGAACTTGTGATTCTTGATCTTTTTGCGCTTCGGCACTTCGACACATTTACGCTGGGCATGCGGACAGCGGGGCCCGAGTCGGCAGCCAATAGGCAGGTGCTGAAGCGGGGGAATAGAGCCAGGCAGGGTTTCCAGCTTACTTTTATGGGCAAGTTTATCGAGATTGAAATCCGGCATGGCCCGCAGCAACGCTTCGGTATAGGGGTGATGCGGTGACTCCAACAATTGTTGTCGATTGGCTGACTCAACAGATTGGCCACAGTACATGACTGTGATCCGGTCTGCCCATTGAGTTACGGTGGTCAGATCATGGCTGACCAGCAAAATGGTCGTATTGCCCAGTTGATTCATCCGGCTCAATAAGCGGAAAATTTGCGCTTGAGTGATCGGATCCAAATCATTGGTCGGTTCATCGGCGATCAGTAGTCGAGGGCGGTTGGCGATCGCCATGGCAATCATCACCTTTTGGCATTCCCCATCAGTCAGTTCGTAAGGATAGCTCCGCATCACACGGCGGTGATCTTTGATCCCGACTTTGTGGAGTAGGGCGATAGCCTGCTTCTGGCGCCAGTGGAACCGTTGCCAGAAAGAGCCATTAAACGATGCTGATGGAATGGCCTCTTCTAATTGTTCACCGACTTTTTCAGACGGATCCAGGCATGATGACGGCTCCTGGAAGATCATTGCAATTTCACGGCCGACGACCCGGCGCCGCTCTCGAGCTGACAGGGTCAGTAGGTCTATATCACCAAGCCGCAGGCGGTCGGCACTGACCCGCCAGTTGCTTTTGGTCACACCGGCGATGGCTTTGGCTACCAAGCTTTTACCCGAGCCGGATTCGCCGACTAAGCCACGAATTTCGCCTTCGTTAATAGTCAGGCTCATCCGTTCGACGGCTTTTACCATACCTTGCGGCGTATCGATCTCAATGGTCAGGTTACGAATATCTAATAGTGGCATCAGTCAATCCCCGCATTAATGGCTTGGCGGAGTCCTTCTCCTACTAAGTTTACAACCAAAACACTGAATGTAATGGCCAGTCCCGGTAAGGTTACTGTCCATGGAGCAAGATAGATCAGTTCGATGGAATCACCCAGCATTGCGCCCCATTCAGGCATCGGTGCTTGGGCACCAAGACCAAGAAAACCCAGTGCGGCAATATCGAGAATAGCAATAGAAATTGCCCGAGTGAATTCATTGGTCAGCACGGTCAGGATATTGGGCAAGATAGAGTTGTACAGCAGGTAGAAGTTGTTGGCACCGTCAAGACGTGCCGCCATGATATAGTCTTTTTCTACCTCGTTGTGTACTGCGGTATACACCGCACGGATAAAGCGCGGGATCAGTGCTAGCCAAATCGCCAGCAGGATATTGGTCTCACCCGGCCCCATGTAAGCGACAACGATTATCGCCAGCAGCAGGGAAGGAATAGACAGTACGGTATCCAACACGTGGTTGAGGAAGCTGGATTTCAAGCCTTGGGTCATCCCGGCCAACACGCCGATCAAAATCCCGATAGTCGCGGAGCCAATAGCTACCAGCACGGCGTAGCCGAAAGTCAGACGTGAACCGAGCAATAAGCGGCTGAGCATATCGCGACCAAGGTCGTCGGTACCGAAGAAGTATTCGACTTTACCGGCTGTATCCCACGATGGCGGCATCAGCAGTTCACCCACTTGGCTGAAAGCATCGTAGGGCGTTAGCCAAGGTGCTAGCAATGTAATGACACTGAGGAGAACCAGGCACCACAGACCAAACATCGCTAAGGAGTTGTTTTTGAAGTTTTGCCAAGCCCGCTCACGCTGGGTTGGGATCTTGGTCTCCTGGTAGATGTTATTTGATAGCATACCATTCCTTCCGTACGAGAGGATTGACAAGGGCGCCGGTCAAATCAGACAGGATATTGGCAATCAGGATAAAGGTACCTACGGTGATCACTCCGGCTTGGATAGCGACGTAGTTCTGGCTTGAAATGGCATCAAGTAACCAACGGCCGATCCCCGGCCAGTTGAAGATAGATTCGGTTAGCATCGCGAAGGTCATCATGGTCGAGAACTGCATACCCAGTTTCGGGATAATCGGTGGAATGGCATTTCTCAGTACATGCCGGGTAATGATTTCAAACATCGATAAGCCCTTAGTTTGGGCAACCTTGATGAAGTTTTGATCCATGACATCAGATACAGATGCACGGGTTAGCCTGATCACCTCGGTAGTTGGTGCCATTGCTAATACCACCGTAGGCAGCACAAGGTGTCTGATGGTATCCATCAGGGCTTCAGCACGGTAAGGCTTGTCAGATAGCATCACATCGATTAGCGCAATACCGGTGACATGGTCAATTTCGTACAGCAAACTGTAGCGACCAGAAACGGGTAGCCAACCTAATTTAAGTGAAAACAGTAGGATAAGCAGCATCGCCAACCAAAAAAGTGGAATAGAGTAACCCACGAGAGTGATTGAAGAGATGGCGGTGTCAATGAATTTGCCGCGTTTGACACCGGCAAGGGTACCCACAGGGATACCGATGATCAGCGAAAGCACAAAAGCAAAGAAACTCAGTTCAAGAGTCGCCGGGAAAACTGCCATCACTTCGTTGACGATTGGCTCGCCTTGGAGGTTCATGCCTAAGTGGCCAGCCATCAAGTTCTCAAGGTAAATCGCCCAACCAGACCAGAATGACTGTGTGCTCCACAGTGACGCATTGTCTAGGCGCAAAATACTATAGCCGATCAAGGTCAGGATCAGCAGAGTAATCAGAAAGAGGTTTAGCCTACGGATGGTATAGATAAACATATTAGTTCTCGCTCCGGAAAACTGTCGAGAAGGAGCGGGTGCCAAATGGACTCATCTGCAAACCCTGGAGGGATTTGTGATGAACCTGGAAATGGACGCCATGGGCCAGTGGGACAATAGGTACCTCGGTATCCAAGATATCTTGGGCGAGGTGGTAATAATTGAGTCGCTGGTTCAGTTTAGGGGTTCTCGATGCTAGCTCCAACAGGTTGTCAAAGCTGAGGTTACACCAGTTAGCGACATTCAGGCCGGCTTTCTTGGCATCGCAAGACAGCAGCGGGCGCAGGAAGTTGTCCGGATCGCCGTTATCGGCAATCCAACCGGTTAAGATTAAATCACTGTTGTACTTATCAATTGCACTAAAGCGGTTGACGGTATCTTGGGTGATAATATCTACCTTGACTCCGA
The DNA here is from genome assembly GCF_052873915.1 of Photobacterium sp. DNB22_13_2. Classification (NCBI taxonomy): domain Bacteria; kingdom Pseudomonadati; phylum Pseudomonadota; class Gammaproteobacteria; order Vibrionales; family Vibrionaceae; genus Photobacterium; species Photobacterium sp. DNB22_13_2. Next base: position 281,760 of record NZ_JBNNXU010000003.1, on the reverse strand, counting down.
CAGCATTGAGATCCGCTTGGATTAGCTCTGCCGTTTTGCGCGGGCTCGGATTATATGGACGTGGCTCAAGCGGTACCCATAGGGTCAAAGCCAGGTTTTTGTCGTAACCGGCTTCCTTGAGTAGGGCAAGTGCCTTTGCCGGGTCATAATCCAGTGCCTGGCTACCATGGTTGTAAGCCCAAGACATTGGCGGCAGAAGGCTACGTGCTTTGGTACCGGTACCGTAATAGACCGAATTGAGCAGATTCTCACGGTTGATGGCATGGTTGATGGCTTTGCGAACTCGAATATCACTCAGCTCTGGCTGGTTGTTATCCAGCGCTAAGAACGCCACGTTCATGCCGGTTTGGGCATTAAGGTTAAAATCATCGTCGGCACTGATGACGGGTAGTTGACTGGCAACAGGTGATGACAGTACATCACACTCGTTGCTAAGCAATTTGGCCAATGTACCCGTACCGCGACTCGCGATATCGAACACCACTTGTTCCATGGGGGCCTTACCTTGCCAGTAGTTTTCATTGCGGTTTAGCCGAACAAAATCGTTGGCTTGGTAGCTATCGAGGTAAAACGGCCCAGTTCCAACGGGTAAGGAGTCCAGTTGATCTGGCTTGCCGGCGCGCAGAGCTTGCTCGGCATATTCCTGTGAGTGGATCACTGCATAGGTCGTTGCCAAGTTGGACAAAAAGGCGTTATCAGGCCGGCTTAGAGTAAACCTTACTGTGAGTGGGTCAACAACCTCGATATCTTCAATCAGGCTGGAAAATCCCTGGCTGTCGAACCAAGGATAGCGACCGCCGGAGATCGCATGGAAAGGGTGATCCGGTTGAATGACGCGTTTAAAGCTAAACACCACATCCTGAGCGTTGAACTGGCGTGTAGGTTTGAACCAATCAGTGGTTTGAAACTCAACACCTTGCCTTAACGTAAAGGTATAGACCAAGCCATCATCACTGGTACTCCAGCCCTCGGCTAGCGATGGAAGAGGCTGGTGGCTAATAGGGTCGAGGAGTAACAAGCGGTCGAAAAGTTGCGCAGCCAAGGTATCAGCCGTTAACCCACCGTCGATTAGCTGTGGGTTAAAGGTTGTTGGCTTATCTTGTCCGCAATAGACGAAGCCGCGGCTGCGAATATTGCTATCCTGCTGCGGGTCATCACTACAGCCAATCAGGCCGGCAAGGCTGACGCACACAAGCAAAAGACGAGTATAGGCGCTCATAAGATAAGAAATTTTTTGGAAACAAGATTATAAATTTACCATTAACCCAGTCTGTCACCAAGTCACCTTACTAAAATACCTGTTATTTCTGGGTTCTTTATGGCTAGAAAATGTACAGAAAAGTGCTTTTAGTCATTTCCGACCAACTGGTACTTGCGCAGCAGTCCCCTCAGTTGATGGTAGCTTAAGCTGAGTAAGTCAGCGGCTTTGCGCTGATTATACTGTGCTTGTTCGAGAGCCTGTTGAAGAATGGCAATCTCCTGATCTTGTTGCCACTGGCGAAAATCAATGGGGAATTCCCATGTGCCGTCGCTGTGGCTGATTGCGAGATCACCAGTGGAAGAGCTGGGGGCGGTATGATTTTTACTGCTGCTTTCATTGCCGTCCTCTTGTTGCCAAGGTGGCGTGAACGGGTCAAAAATAATGGTATCGACCGGTTCATTTTCGATGCTATGGCGAAAGACGGAGCGCTCAGTCACATTCTTCAGTTCACGGATGTTGCCGGGCCAGGGATAGGTTTGCAGTTGCTGCTGAGCTTGCAGACTGAACCCGGCGAAAAAGCTGAAGTTAAGCTCGCGGCACATTTTCACGGCGTAGTATTCGGCAAGGGGTAAAATATCTTCTTGTCGTTCGCGCAATGGCGGTAAGTGAATGATGTCGAAGGCAAGGCGGTCGAGCAAATCGGAACGGAACTTACCCTCTGCGGCCAGTTGCGGCAGGTTTTCATTGGTAGCGCAGATCAACCGGACATTGGCCTGGCAAGTTTTGCTGCCACCCACTCGCTCATATTCGCCGTATTCAATTACCCTGAGCAGTTTTTCCTGTACTCCCATAGGTGCCGTTGCTAGTTCGTCGAGAAACAAGGTCCCATTCTCGGCGCGCTCGAAGCGCCCTTGGTGCCGGCCTTTGGCGCCAGTAAATGAGCCAGCCTCGTGGCCGAACAGCTCGGAGTCAATCACACCTTCACTCAGCGCGGCGCAGTTTAGCGAGACGAGGGGTTGGTCCCACCGGCGTGACAGATAATGCAGGCGCTGGGCGATGAGCTCCTTACCCGTTCCTCGTTCGCCGATGATCAGGATCGGACGATCAAGCGGAGCAAGGCGCGAGGTTTGATCCAGTACCGTGAGGAACGCTTCGGACTCGCCGATGAGGTTATCTGTCTTTCGCATGGTTAATCTCACTAATAGTTGGCGTAATTGCTTACACCTTAGCAGGAGGACTGTTAGGGTGTAAATCTAAGTATATGATATATAAAAGACAAAAAGTTGGCATGCTTGTTGTAATGGTAAATAGAGTTACAGTTCTGGAACAGAACGCAAATATATTTAGGAGATGTAATTATGGGTATTTTTTCTCGCTTTGCCGATATTGTTAATGCCAACGTCAACTCACTGTTGGACAAGGCTGAAGATCCGCAAAAGATGATCCGACTTATCATTCAGGAAATGGAAGATACGCTGGTTGAAGTGCGTACGTCTTCAGCCCGTGCATTGGCTGACAAGAAAGAGCTGCAGCGCCGTATCCAGGCGATTGAAGCTCAGAGCCGTGATTGGCAGGAAAAAGCCAGCTTGGCGATTCAGAAAGGCCGTGAAGATCTTGCTCGTGCTGCGTTGATTGAAAAGCAGAAGCTTAACGACGTCGCGCTGACATTAAATGAAGAGTACAAGCTGGTAGAGGCAACTATTGAGAAGCTTGCAACGGAAGTGGCGGAGTTGGAGCGTAAGCTGCAAGAAACCCGCGCCCGCCAGCAGGCGTTGGTAATGCGTCACAAAGCTGCCGATACTCGTCGTGATGTGCGTCGTCAATTAGATACAGGTAAAGTCGATGAAGCGTTGTCGAAATTCGAGCAGTACGAGCGCCGTATCGATGAGATGGAAGCAGAAGCTGACAGCTATAGCATTGGGCGTGGCAAGAACCTAAACGATGAGTTTGCTGATCTGCAAGCGCAAGATGAAATTGAAAAAGAGCTTGAGCGCATGAAAGCCAACCTTAAGGACAAAGAGTAATTCACCTTACCGGAAATTGGTTGTTATGATGGCAATGGCTATTGTGACAATCTAATGAATTGAATCTGCGCGAAAAAAGGAGAAAAATAATGTCTATGGGGTTTATTGTTGGGCCGTTAGTCGTATTCATGATCTTTGTTGCCCCACTGTGGTTGATCCTTCACTACCGTAGCAAGAAGCATGCTGGTGAAGGGTTGTCTGGTGACGATCAGCAGAAACTACAGGAGCTGGTGGCTCGCGCAGAGCAGATGCAAGAGCGGATCGTGACCTTGGAACGTATCTTGGACTCGGAAGTCCCACAGTGGAGGCGCAAATCATGAATAAGACCCTCTACCGAGACCCGAAAAACGGCAAGCTAGGTGGCGTTTGTGCCGGAGTTGCCGAATACTTTGGTATGGAAATCTGGTTGGTGAGGATCCTCACTGTGTCAGCGTTTTTACTTGGGGTGGGATTCTTTGTCACCCTGGCCTATGTCGCCGCTTGGCTGATCCTCGATAAGATGCCCGAGGAACGCATACAGCAGCAGACGATTTTCCGCGATCACCATGTTAAGCAGAAACCATGGCAAGCCGGAAAGCCAGCAGGCCAAATTTTACAGAATGTCGAGAATGAGCTCGATAACATGGAACATGAGTTACGTGATATGGAGGCTTATGTGACTTCATCGGCGTTCAAAGTGGACCGCGAGTTTCGCAACCTATAACTAATGAGCAAGCTGAAAAGCAGGCGATGGCCTGCTTTTCTTTTTTTTGCAAACCACCTTCTAGCAAATCCAAGCTTGATGTCTACTGGGTTAACGTCCCAATTCATCAGAGGTTAATAAGCCGGGGCTTATAGTCAGGGTTATGGTTTCTCTGGGGCATTATTTCTTTGGGACTTTTGGGGAGTAGGCTTCGCATCCGCTCTGTGCTGTGTTTGATATTTTCAGGATAGTTTATGAATCGATTTAGCAATGAGTTGAACAAACTGGTGAACAGGAGTTTAGACCGCCATGTCCGTTTGGCGGTGACGGGCCTATCCCGGGCGGGTAAGACCGCTTTCATTACTTCACTGGTTAATCAGCTCATGCATGTGAGTACCAATCCGCGATTGCCGCTATTCACCGCCGTGAGGGATGATCAACTGCTGGGCGCTAAGCGGGTGCCGCAAATTGATATGCATGTGCCTAAATTTGCTTACGAAGAAGGGATGGGATCACTGCTATCGACACCGCCGAGTTGGCCCGAGCCGACGCGCGATGTCAGCCAGACACGTTTGGCACTGCGTTACAAGCCACAGCGTGGAGCAATGAAACTGTTGCAAGAAACGGCAACATTGTATTTGGATATTGTCGATTACCCCGGCGAATGGTTATTGGATTTACCACTGTTGGAACTGGACTTTATGGCATGGTCGCGCCAGCAAGCCCAGATCCTGAAAGGTAAGCGTGCCGAGTTGGCATCGGATTGGTTGGCCATGGCCGAGTCTTTCGACCCATTGGCGCAGGCAGACGAGGCGTTGATTGAACAGATCTCGGCGCGTTTTACCGAATATTTGTATAAGTGCAAAGCTGAAGGTGGATTGCACTGGGTTCAGCCGGGCCGATTCGTTCTACCGGGTGAGCTGGCGGGCGCACCGGTATTGCAGTTCTTCCCGATGGTCTGGCTCGATAAGATAACCGAGCAGCAATGGGCCGATGCCAGTGAAGAGACCAACCTCGGAATGCTTAAAAGTCGCTACCGTTACTACCAGCAGCATGTGGTGAAGGCGTTCTATAAGGAGCATTTTTCCAAGTTCGACCGCCAGATCATCTTAGTTGACTGTTTGCAGCCGCTCAATGCCGGGCCGGAATCATTCAATGATATGCGCCAAGCGCTCGATCAGCTGATGCAGAGCTTCCGTTACGGTCGTAGCTCAATGTTAAAACGCTTGTTTTCACCCAGAATCGATAAGGTACTGTTTGCGGCAACCAAAGCTGATCATGTCACTCCCGAGCAGCATCCCAACTTGGTGAGTTTGCTACAGCAGCTGGTCAATGAAGCATGGCAGACCGCATCATTTGAGGGGATCAAGATGGATTGTGTCAGCCTGTCTTCGATTCAGGCCACCGAACCTGGGTTTGTTGATTATCATGGCCGCCAGGTGCCTGCATTACGTGGCCACCAAATTGACGGTGATGCCAAGACCTTATTTCCTGGTGAGGTGCCACGTCGTTTGCCAAACGATACTTTCTGGCAGCAATCAGGTTTTGATTTTATTAATTTCCGTCCGCTTGAAATGCAAAGCGACGAGCCATTGCCACATATCCGCATGGATAAGGCGATGGAATACCTGCTGGGGGATAAATTGCGATGAGTGAGTCGTTAAAAAGTAAGATCGTCTTTGATGAGCCATCAAAGTCAGACGCGGATGCTGTCGAGGTTGAGTTGACGTCACAGTTGCAGTTTGCCGAGCAGGACAAGAGTTTCTTACCGGAAGCGATGGATACCGAACAGCCGGACGTTGAAGCCGAACTCGACCGAGCCCTGCGCAGTAAGCCCAAGCGCCGCTCTGGTTGGCTAAAAGGCTTGTTGGTTGGCGGTGCTGCCATGGTGGGTTGGCAAACAGTGGATTATGTCGTGACGGCCTATCAGGGCGGTGATTGGCTTGCCTTAGGCTGGAGCGTCATTGTTGCCGGTATTGCCGGTGCGGGGATCACGGCACTAGGACGTGAGCTAATGAGCTTGCGCCGCCTAAAGCGACGTCAGAGTGAGCGAGAGCAGGCGCAAGCATTGCTTGAGGCCGATGGTATCGGTCAAGCTAAGGCGTTTTGTACCCGGCTAGCCAAGCAGGGCAAGGTGATGGAAGAGCATGCTGGTTATGATAAGTGGCTGCAGTCATTGGCGGCCACTCATAATGACCGTGAGGTAATGCAGCTTTATGACCGCATGGTGCTGGGTCAGCAAGACAAGATGGCGCGTAAGCTGGTGGCGAAATATGCCAGTGAAGCCGCGGTTATGGTGGCGGTCAGTCCGTTGGCCTTGGCGGATATGTTGCTGGTGGCTTGGCGGAATTTCCGATTGATTGACCAAGTTGCTAAGGTTTATGGGGTCGAGTTGGGATATTGGTCGCGGATCAAGTTGGTAAAATTGGTGCTGGCCAATATGGCGGTCGCGGGGGCCAGCGAGGTGATTGCCGATAGTGGCATGGACATGTTGTCGATGGATTTGGCAGGTAGAATGTCTACCCGGGTCGCGCAAGGGGTCGGTGTTGGTCTGCTGACGGGCAGACTAGGGCTCAAGGCGATTAACGTGATGCGTCCGCTGCCGTGGCAACCCGAGCAGCAACCTAAGCTGAGTGAAATTCGTAAAGATTTGCTTAGCAGGCTGACCCACAAAGAACGCTAAAGACCAAGCTTATCGTAATGGAAATATTTCATCACTAAATGAAGGCCCATAGCGGCCTTCTTTCCACTCTTTCCACCCCTCATCCCGCTTCGTTTTTCTTATTCATTGGGTCGATATTGATCCGGTAATGGATTGATAGTGCGCAACCTCTCAGCTACGGACGTCAATGACTTGACTCAACTACGGGGAAGGCGCAAACTTCTAGTGTCAACAATTCCTGACACCTTGGAAGATAATAAATATGAGGCTACAAGTCTTTTGCGAAGACCGACTTGGTATGACCCGAGAGTTGCTGGATATCCTTGCGAGCCGGCAGATTGACTTACGGGGCATCGAAATTGACCGGGTTGGGATCATTTATTTAAATTGCCCCGAAGTTGAATTTGAGCAATTTAGCCAGTTGATGTCACAGATCCGCCAGTTGGATGGGGTGACTGATGTTAGAAAGATCCAGTTCATGCCTAGCGAACGTGAACACAAAGAGCTGAAAGCGTTACTGGAAGCCTTACCTGATCCGTTTTTCTCTATTAGCTTGCAGGGCAAGATTGATCTTGCCAATGACGCAGCAGAAGTCTTGCTCGGCAAACCCCGTGAGGAGATTGTCGGCGAACATATCCAAACTTTCGTCGGCTTTAATATCCACAACTGGTTGGAAAATGATAATGCCAGCCGTCGGAGTGAGTTGGTTGTGCTCTCAGGCCTCGACTACATGATGGAAATCATGCCGGTCTATGTGACCGATGAAACGGAAGAACAGGTACTGGCCAGTGCGGTTACCCTGCTCAAATCCCTTTCGGAAGCCAAGATGCCCTTAGCGATGCGACAGCTCAGTGGTGATAATGGATTCGAACATCTGGTCGGTCAATCATCCCGCTTCAAGCAACTAGTCTCGCAGTCGAAGAAGCTGGCTATGCTGGATGCACCATTATTGATCCAGGGTGAAACGGGTACCGGTAAAGAGATGCTGGCAAGGGCTTGCCATCAACGCTCACTGCGTCGCGATAACCCATTCCTGCTCGTCAACTGTATGTCGATGCCAGACAATGCAGCCGAAACAGAATTGTTCGGTATGGCCGCGACCACGACCGAGCCGGGCAAGAAAGGGATCTTCGAGCAAGCTGATGGTGGTATTGCCTTTTTATACGAAGTCGGTGAGATGTCAGAGCACCTGCAAATCAAACTGCTTCGTTTCCTGCAGGACGGTACGTTCCGCCGTGTTGGTGAAGAGCAGGAGATGAAGGTCGATGTCCGGGTTATCTGTTCGACCCAGAAGAAACTGCCTGAGCTTGTCGCGACCGGACAATTCAGGGAAGACTTGTACTATCGCTTGAATGTATTGGCATTGACTGTCCCGCCGCTACGTGAAAGAACGGCGGACATTGTTCCGTTGGCCGACTTGTTCCTGAGCCAGTTTGCTCAAGAGCTACAACAGCAGAAACCAGCGATTTCCGCCGAAGTTGCCCAATACCTTAGCCAATATGCATGGCCGGGTAATATTCGCCAGCTTCGCAATGTACTGTTCCGCGCCATGACCCAGTTAGAAGGGACGGAAATCAAAGTCGATGATATCCAGTTGCCAGAAAACGAGTCAGCGACAGTGATCAGCGAGGAGACCCTTGATGGCTCGCTTGACGAGATTATGAAGCGCTATGAGTCGGGTATTTTGAGTAGCTTGTACCGCAGCTATCCGTCGACACGCAAACTGGCGAAAAGGCTGGGGGTTTCACATACCGCGGTCGCTAACAAGTTACGCGAATACGAGATCGGGAAGCATTAATCTGACCCCACCCAGTTATGTTTGAAAACGTTAATCCAAACGCCCGATGAACTTCATCGGGCGTTTTCGTTTAGAGCGGATCCTACTCACTTCAACAATGTCAGTTTCCCTTGTTCCAGCTCTCTGAGCTGGCAGATAAGTTCTTGCCCATAGCGACAGCTTTGCTGGGCCTCTACTTCGGAGGCGACGCGGTGGCAAGGGATGATAATAGGAATTGGGTTGACGTTCTTAGCCATACCGATAGCGAGAATAGCGGTGGAATGTTCAATGTGTGTGGCGATTTGCTGGTATGAGCGATGGCTGTTATAAGGGATTTCGCAGATGGCTTGCCATACTTGTTGCTGGAACTCTGAGCCGGGAGGGGCAAGGGGGAGGGTAAACTGCTTTCTTTTTCCATCGAGATACTCAGCGAGCTGGGTGATGTAAGGCGCCATGAAATCCGGGTCGTGATTCCAGTGGCTGTCTGGGGCAAATCCGCCACTGGCGATGGTCAGTTGCCGAAGTCCTTGCTCGTCTGCCAATAAATATATTTTGCCCAATTCCGTATCAAGGTGGTCGTAATACATAATCTTCACTGTGTTGGTTAGCGTCAAACGCGGCGCGGCTATCACAATGATAGTTCAAACATACGGCCAAATCTTTGTCATGAAATAAGTTTATGGCTAAGGTGTATTCATCATCAACGGGCTGTGCTAACGTTTCAACATTACGTATGGCATAAGGATAAGGTGCTGTTGTTTCATTCGATTATCAGCCGAGCAACATCAATCGATATAGGTGATGCCACTGTTAGGCTTATTACCCCTAAAGATGTTGTGGCCATTACTGCCTATTATCAGCGAAACCGGGCTTTCCTTCAGCCTTGGGAGCCGTTGCGTGAAGAAGCCTTTTTTACCGAAACCGGCTGGCAGCGACGGCTGGAACAGCTTATGCAATTGCATAAGCACAAAATGGCTTATTACTTTATTATCCAGCAAAAAGACAGCGATGAGATTTGTGGTGTGGTGAATTACAGCAACCTTGTCCGTCACCCTTTCCATGCTTGCCATGTCGGATATTCATTGGATCAGGACTGCCAAGGGCAAGGGTTGATGAGTAGGGCACTGGCAGCCGCCAATTGCTGGATGTTCGAAGATCAAAGCTTCCACCGTATTATGGCCGCGTATATGCCCCGTAATGCGAAGAGTGAGGCGGTATTGAAAAAATGCGGCTTTGAAATTGAAGGCGAAGCGAAAGACTACCTCCTGATTAACGGCAAGTGGGAAGATCATATCTTGACGGCATGTATCAACGAAAATTGGACGATGCCACTGTAGTCGTATGCAACATCACTGGTACGTGAAATAAAAAACGAGAGCCATAGGGCTCTCGTTTTCGTTAGGGGTATGGATTGCTTGGATTGGGGTAGAACGGTATTAGATACGTTGCCAAAGCTCGGTGTATCGGCCGTTCTGGCTCAGCAGTGCGTGGTGCTTGCCTTGCTCGATAATTTCACCTTCATCCATCAAACAGATATGATCCATGTGCTCCAAACCAACCAGTCGGTGGGTAATGAACAGCACGGTCTTGTCTTTGGCGTGTTCCAGTAGCAAAGTCATGATCTGCTGCTCAGTACGGCGGTCAAGGCCTTCGGTTGGTTCATCCATCAGTAGGATTGGCGCGTCGTGCAGCAGGGCACGGGCGATACCGATACGGCGGCGTTCACCACCAGAGATTTGGCGTCCGCCTTCACCAAGCCATGTATCCAGCCCTTTACCTTCCAGCAAAGCGTCTAGGCCAACGTTGGTAAGCACGTTGCAGAACTCATCGTCAGTACCTTTCGGCTTGGCAAGCAGCAGGTTTTCGCGCAGCGAACCGTTGAAAACATCAACACGCTGGCTAACAACAGTAATTGCTTGGCGCAGCGGCGCTTCTTGCCATCGGGGTAGCGGTACTTCATCGAGGGTGATTTGCCCCTGCTGCGGATCCCAGTTACGGGTGATCAGCTGCAACAGGGTCGATTTACCGCAACCAGTTCGGCCTAGCAGTGCGACTTTTTCGCCTTTGCCTATGGTCAATGAGATATTTTTCAATACCGGTTCGTCACTGCCGTAATAGGTGTAGCTGATATTCTGGAGATCCAGAGCACCCTCAACTTCTGCGGTATGGCCGTTAGGATCAAACGGTGTATCTGGTGTCGCTTCAATAATCTCATTCAGTCGACGGGCAGATGTCAGGGTTTGCCCCAAGTACTGGAATGCCCCAGCCACTGGCATCATCAGCTCGAAACTGGCCATGGTGGCGAAGGCGACCATGGCAACAAACGGATCTGGTGCTTGTCCGGCTATGCCATCAGCCGCAATCCAGGTGATCAGCACCAAAGTCCAGCCCGTTGCTGCCATCAGGATCGCATTGGCAAGGCCGGTAAGGTTGGCCATCTTCCGCTGCGCATCCAATAAGGCTTGTTGCTCATTTAGGGCGGCTTGGTAGTAACGGTCCTCGGCATTGAACAACAGCAGCTCGGCATTGCCCTGGATCCAGTCCAGCATTTTCACCCGGTAGTTGGCTTTGGCCATCGTTAGGGTTTCACCGTTGGATTTACCTAGACGGTAGAAGAGAACCGGTAGGATCAGCATCAGGCTGAGCAAAATGGCACCAAGGGTCAGGCCGATAGTGACATCAAACCAAGCAAGGAAGCCGGTGATAGCCAGCAACCCAATAACACCGATAAGTAATGGATTGACCAAGCGTAGGTAGACGTGGTCCATCGCATCGACATCGGCGACCAAGCGGTTGAGCAAGTCAGCATCGCGTAGGTTGGTCTGGCGACCCGGGATCAACGGAGTCAGCTTGCGGAAGAAGAACAAACGCAAGTCAGCAAGCAGTTTGAAGGTTGCGTTATGGCTGACCACTCGCTCGCCCCAGCGGCCCGCCGTACGGGCAATAGAGAAGCCGCGTACACCCGCACCCGGTAGCATGTAGTTGAAGGTTTCACGGGCAATAGTGAGGCCTGCAACGGCTGAAGCCGTAATAAACCAGCCCGATAGGGTCAACAGGCTCATGGCAGCCAAAAGAGTGCCTAGCCCAAGCAACATGCCAAGTGTCATGCCGAACCAGTGTTTACGGTAGAGTTTGAGGTAAGGGATTAAATCACGCATCGAGATCCCTCTTGTCGGTGTGGGCTAGCATGTCTGCAAGCAGACCTTGCTGGCGGATGTGTTCGAAAGGACCATTTTGGACCAGTTTACCGTTTTCCATCACCAGAACGCGGTCCATTGCGGCCAGTTGATCGAGACGGTGGCTCACCATCAGAGTGGTTTGACCGCTCACTGCATTTTTCAGGCTTTCCAAGACTAAGTGTTCGCTGTTGGCGTCTAGACTTGCCGTTGGTTCATCCAATATCCAGAAGGCACCGCTTTGCAACATGGCCCGAGCTACGGCAATACGCTGGGCTTGGCCGACAGATAGGCCACCAGAGCGATCACCGACTTGATGGAGGTAACCTTTCTCTAGGCGCTGGATGAACTCGTCAGCATAGGCTTGTTGAGAGACCTGCTTGATGTGTTCTTCGGTGGCCAATGGGTTACCCAATGTGATGTTGTCGCGAACAGTACCGTGCAACAGTAGTGGGTTTTGGCCGACCCAGCTTATGGCTTGTCGCCACTGGCTGTGATCGAGTTCTTTAAGCTCGGTTCCGTTGATTTTCAAGCTACCGCGGTAGGGTAGGAAGCCCAGTAGGGCATTGAGCAGGCTGGTTTTGCCGGCGCCACTAGGGCCGATAAGCGCGACTTGTTCGTGGGCGTTGATGGTAAAGCTAAGAGGGCCAGCCAGTACTTGGCCTTGCGGGCTCAGTACTTCCACTTGTTCGGCTGTAATCGAGATAGTCTCTGGTGATTCCAAGTTAGTTTGGCCTTGGCTCATGCCATCGGCTTCGCTGTTAAGGAATTCAACAATGGACTCTGCTGCACCGATAGCCTGTGCCTTGGCATGGTAGAAGGTGCCAAGATCACGCAATGGCTGGTAGAACTCGGGTGCCAGTATCAAGATGAACAGACCGGTAAACAGGCTGATAGGTACGCCGTAGTGACCGAAGTTGAGTTCACCGATAAATGAGAAGCCAAAGTATACCGCGGTAATTGCAACTGAGAGCGCCGAGAAAAACTCCAGCACGGCCGATGAGAGGAAAGCCATTCTCAATACTTCCATGGTCCGCTTACGCAGGACATGGGATGCAGCATGTAAGTTTTCGGCTTCAGCTTCAGCGCGGTTGAATAAGCGCAGGGTCGATAGGCCTTGTAATCGGTCATAAAAGTGACCGGACAGGCGTTGCAGTGCTTTGAAGTTCCGGCGGTTGGCATCGGCTGCACCCAAACCAACTAGAGCCATGAACATTGGTACTAGCGGTGCGGTGATTAGGAAAATCAGGCCAGCTGCCCAGTTGAGCGGGAAGACTGCAAACAAAATCACCATAGGAACTAATACCGCGATCGACATCTGCGGAATGTAGCGGGAGAAGAAGTCCTGCATCTCTTCTACTTGCTCAAGTACTAGGCTAGCCCAGACACCGGCAGGTTTGCCTTTGATATAGGCGGGGCCCAGTTGTTGCAGGCGTTGCAGGATCAACTGGCGAATATGCAGCCGGATCTGCTCGCCGCAGCGGTAGCCGTATACCTCGCGTCCCCAGCTACAGGCAGCCCTGAGACCGACTATGGCAAAGAGCCCGGCAAAGCTAGAAACGAGTTGGTATTTATCTGTGTGTTCAATAATGAGTTGGTGCAGGATATGGGCAAGCAAAGCCGCTTGACCAACGAGTAGCAACCCCGACAAGAACCCCAGGCCGACACTGAGCATGAGCCAGCGTTTAGCCAGCTTACTCTGTGATTTCAACCATTTGGTTAAATCGCGTTGTAATTGTTTATCCATATTAAATACTTGCGCTACTCAGAAGAGCAGGCTTAAAAGTGAAGGCTAAAAAGGCCACCTTGAGTGGTGGCCGTGAGTATTATTTTTTTTCTTCTAACGCGTCGAGATAACGCTCTGCATCAAGTGCAGCCATACAGCCAGTACCGGCTGATGTGATGGCCTGACGGTAGGTGTGGTCCATAACATCACCAGCGGCAAAAATGCCTTCTACGCTGGTTTGGGTCGCGTTACCTTCAGTACCTGACTGTACTTTGATGTAACCGTTGTTCATTGTGAGCTGGCCTTCAAAAATACCCGTATTTGGCTGGTGGCCGATAGCAATGAAGGCACCCATGACTTCAAGGGTTTCAGTCGCTTCTGACTGGGTATCTTTGATACGAACTGCGGTTACCCCCATCTCGTCACCCAAGACTTCATCCAGTACACGATCGGTGTGTAGGATGATGTTGCCGTTTTCTACTTTGTCCATCAGTCGCTTGATCAGGATTTTCTCTGAACGGAAAGTATCACGGCGGTGGATAAGGTGAACTTCTGAAGCGATGTTAGATAGGTAAAGAGCTTCTTCGACAGCGGTATTACCGCCACCTACAACGGCAACCTTTTGGTTACGGTAGAAGAAACCGTCACAGGTCGCACAAGCCGAAACCCCACGTCCCTTGAAGGCTTCTTCTGACTCCATGCCTAGGTATTTGGCTGATGCACCTGTTGAGATAATCAATGCGTCACAGGTGTACTCGCCGCTGTCGCCTTTAAGGCGGAAAGGGCGCTGGCTAAAATCAGTCTCGCTAATATGATCAAAAATGATCTCTGTTTCGAATCGTTCTGCGTGTTCTTTCATGCGATCCATCAGACCTGGGCCTGTTAGACCTTCGGCGTCACCTGGCCAGTTTTCAACTTCTGTGGTGGTGGTAAGCTGACCACCTTGCTGCATGCCCGTAATCATTACTGGGTTAAGGTTGGCACGAGCAGCATACACTGCGGCTGTATAGCCAGCAGGACCAGAACCAAGGATGAGCAGTTTACAATGTCTTACGTTACTCATTACTTCTCCAGGCTGAATGAGGTTTTAGATCTTATGAGGGGTGATTGTAGGTAAATTGAGGCGCTATGGAAAGAGGGGATTGTAGCGCGGGCTTTTCCCTGTAAAATCACGCTGCCGAGTTTAATACTCGGCAGCAGGGATAACTCACTTAGATTATTTTTACATAAGCTATAACTTATAGTTATAAATATTCAAGGTTAGTGCATGCTGATGGCGACAGTCGGATCAGTGAAATGCAAGTCAAAACTGTCGGCAACTTCTTTACAAGTAACTTTACCGTATATCACATTCATGCCAGCAAGGAATCCGGGATCAGCCAGCAAGGCTTTTTTGTAACCGAGGTTCGCAAGCTTTATTACATAGGGCAGCGTCGCATTATTAAGCGCAAAGGCAGACGTTCTTGCGACGGCTCCCGGCATATTGGCCACACAATAATGCACCACACCATCGATGATATAGGTGGGGTCTGTATGGGTGGTAGGGTGAGAGGTTTCAAAGCAGCCACCTTGATCAATTGCGACGTCTACTAGTGCAGATCCGGTCTTCATTTTCTTGACGTGATCAGCGGTGATCAGCTTGGGCGCCGCTGCACCGGGGATCAGCACCGCACCAATGATAATGTCGGCTTCAGGCACCAGTCGGTCGATGATCTCGGTGGTTGAGTAGATGAGATTCACCGCTCCTTTGAATTCGGTATCCAGTGCTCTGAGAGTATCGAGATTACGGTCAAGCAGGGTGACGTTAGCACGCATCCCCACCGCCATGCGCGCGGCATTGGAGCCGACGACCCCGCCTCCTAAAATCAGCACGTTGGCCGGTTCTACGCCAGGAACGCCACTGAGCAGCAACCCTCGTCCTCCGTTAGAATTCTCTAGTGTTTGGGCTCCTGCTTGGATAGACATTCTGCCCGCCACCTCAGACATTGGGGCTAAAAGCGGTAATTTGCCTGAGGAATCGGTGACGGTTTCGTAAGCAATACAGACAGCTTTGCTGTCAATCAGGTCTTTTGTTTGCGGAAAATCTGGTGCAAGATGGAGATACGTGAATAAAATCTGCCCTTTATTCAGCATGGCTCTTTCTTCTGCTTGAGGCTCTTTTACTTTGACAATCATCTCTGATCTGGTAAAAACTTCTTTAGCGTTAGAAATAATTGTAGCGCCAGCGTTTTCATAGTCTGCGTCTGACAGCCCGATCCCGACTCCGGCCTGGGTTTCGACCAAGACTTGATGACCGAGCGATGTGAGCTCACGGACACTGCTGGTGACTAGGCCAACACGGTATTCGTGGTTTTTGATTTCTTTGGGGACTCCAATAATCATGCTGCTCCTCCCTTGGCATCCAGTATGATTGGCTATTGACAAGGATGTAAATGCAGATCTAATGGCAGTATAGTTTGACTAACAGAGTATTTGATTCTAAAAAATAGAAAGATATAGTATATTTTTTTGCAAGGAAGTAAGAAGGTGGAATAAAAAATGGTAGATACCAAGAAAAAACCATCCAAGGAATTGGATCGTATTGACCGTAACATTTTGAATGAGCTTCAAAAAGATGGTCGTATTTCAAATGTAGAGTTATCCAAGCGTGTCGGCTTGTCTCCAACACCATGTCTTGAGCGTGTACGTCGTCTAGAGCGTCAGGGCTACATCAGTGGCTATACAGCGCTTCTCAATCCGCAGTATCTTGATGCCTCTCTGTTGGTTTTCGTAGAGATCACGCTAAACCGCGGTGCTCCAGATGTGTTTGAGCTGTTCAATGCGTCGGTACAAGAGTTAGAAGATATCCAGGAATGCCACCTGGTATCCGGTGATTTCGACTACCTACTGAAAACCCGTGTGGCAGACATGTCCGCTTACCGTAAGCTACTAGGTGAAACCCTGCTACGCCTTCCTGGTGTTAACGACACCCGTACCTACGTGGTGATGGAAGAAGTGAAGCAGACCAACAACCTTGTGATCAAAACACGTTAAGCTTCACTGGTTATATGGGTCTATACCCAAGGATTTTGGGTATATCAATCAAGCGGCGTTCAGCCGCTTGATTTGTTTCTACGGACTAACCAATGAAAAGTAAATAATGTCCATGCAATACTGTGTTAGTCATTGCTAACTCAAGGTGCTTGGATTTTCAGCACTTCCTGTGAAAACTTTGTCGCCCCTTCCTATATTCACCTTTTCAAAATGGCAAAAACTGACGCTATTTAGTATAAGATATGCGTTAGGTCATCAGGCCCTATTTTTACTGGCGCCTGACACGCCATCAGCTATTGGTATAATAATAACACCGAGCAGGGATGTCCTTGTTCTGATAGTTAAAAAGATTCAACGCATCTGCCTGTAGGCAGAATGGGTTGGGCATTAAGCAATTTGTTACATCGGAGTGTTTTTTTGAGGAAAGTAAAGGGCAAGAAGCAGCCTAAAATGCGTCTTTCCGGGGGACAGCGCTTACTGGAAAGCTTTCTTATCATCGGCATCCTGTCGGCGATTTTCATCATGGTTGCGCTGTTAAGTTTTGATCCTGCCGATCCCTCTTGGTCCCAGACGGCTTGGGAAGGGCCGGTGCAAAATAAGGCAGGGGCCTTTGGTGCTTTAGTTGCCGATACCTTGCTGTTTGCATTTGGTTCGCTTGCCTACCCACTTCCTGCGGTGATTATTCTCGCTGCTTGGATATTGTTCCGCAGGCGCCAGCAGCCCCTCAAGCTAGATTACATGATTTATGGTACCCGCTTGCTTGGTTTGTTGTGCATTTTTGTCGCCAGCTGCGGACTTGCTGATCTTAACTTTGATGATATCTGGTATTTCTCCTCCGGCGGTGTGATTGGTGATGTCGTATCGAATATGGCACTGCCAATGTTCAATTTGCTGGGGGCCACACTGATCCTGATGTTTGCCTGGGCGGTGGGTTTTACTCTGTTTACGGGCATCTCTTGGCTGACCATCGTCGACATCATTGGTGAGACGGTACTCGGTTCTATGGCATGGCTGTTAAACAAGGTGCGCTCTGACAAATCAGAGACATTGACACCATTTGCGGCAGATATCCCGGATGAGCACCAGACCGAGTTCGGTCGCCAGCTTGCGATGCAACAAACGGAATCAGAGCCTGATGCGGACGATGTTTTGCTGGCTTCGAGTAGCCGTACAGCGTCACCTCATATTGAGGAACGACATCGCTTTGCCCGTCAGGAGCCAAGTTTTGACCAGTCAGCTCAGCATGATCCGTTACTGAGCGGTACTCAGCATGCTGCAGAGCAAGCCGATCCGCTATTGAATACCAGCGAACCGAAAATTGTAATGCCTGAGCGTCATCGTCAGTCCCAGGCCCAAGCTCATGGTAACAGCGCGATTGCCACTGCTGCTGTGACAACTGCGGTTGCTGCCAGTGCTGAAGCAAGCTCTGAAACTGTAGCCAATGTGGCGATGGCCGAAGCAGCAAATATTCAAGTGCCAGTCGTTAACGATCTCGCTGTTGAAGCGGAAAGTGTTGCGTCAGCTGCTCAAAATCAGCCGTTACCTAGCCAAGCGGTTATTCAAGCTGAGCCGGAACAGCTATCGGTGACTACCCCGGTAGAATCTGCGTTGTCTAGCATGCCGGAAAGCCCTATATCAGAAAGTACTGCCGCATTGAGTGCTGAAGAGATTGTTGAGGTTAATTCGACCCAGCAAGCCAAGGGGATGTCAATCGCCGAGCTTGAAAGGCAGCTAGATATCGATGAAAACTTCTCTGTATATGTCGATGAAGGAAAATTAACACCACAAGAAGATGTCGTTGCCTCAGGCATTGCCTCTTCCGTTGAGATGAATGCAGAGCAGACGGCTTCTGGACTTGAACCCGCTGCTGCTCCTGCGTTTGAATCAACGCCTTCTGCTAGCATGTCATTTAATAATGACGAGTTTATTCCTGAAGTGTTAGAGGATAATTCATCATCTGTTCACTTTGAGCCTGTTACAACAGAACCTCATGTTGCTCAAACTGGTATGTATGAACCAGTTCAACAGGAGGTGACAGCTATGGTAGAAAGTAGCCAAGAAGTACCGGTTGATAGCACTGCGCCAAACGATATCGAGTTAGCTCACGATATTGAAATTGGTGTTCAGGATGGGATGTCTGAGCTTGAACGGGCTGAGCGTGAAATGGCGCCTGTCGATAGCGAGGACCACATCGAAAACAGCAGCGGGGAAGGCTTGAATGATGAAGAAGCCTTCCTCAAGAAGATCCGTGATGCCCAGAAAGCCCAAGCCCAAGCGGCTGGCTTGGATAACCCGTTCTTGATGAAACGGGAAGCGGATTTGCCAAAACCGACTTCGCCGATGCCAACCATCGATCTATTGGCCCCACCGAAACAAAACGTTCAATCGACGACCGAGGAAGAGCTCAAGCAGACAGCGATGCTGGTTGAATCGAAACTTGCCGATTATAAGATCAAAGCCAAAGTCGTTGGGGTATATCCGGGTCCCGTTATTACCCGCTACGAGCTCGATCTTGCGCCTGGTGTGAAAGTAAGCCGTATTTCAGGTCTTGCGAAAGACTTGGCGCGCGCCTTGTCAGCATCAGCAGTTCGTGTGGTTGAAGTGATCCCGGGTAAGCCATACATAGGTCTTGAACTACCGAATGTGAACCGCGAAACGGTTTATATGTCTGAAGTCGTTGCCAGTGATAACTTCCAGCACAAAAAAGGTGCGCTCCCGATTGTATTGGGCTACGACATCGCTGGTGAAGCTGTGGTAGCCGATCTGTGTAAGATGCCACACTTGCTGGTAGCCGGTACAACTGGCTCGGGTAAGTCGGTCGGGGTGAACGTAATGATCTTGAGTTTGCTGTATAAATGTAAGCCAGAAGATTGTCGCTTCATTATGATTGACCCGAAAATGTTGGAATTGTCGATTTATGAAGGCATACCGCATTTGTTGACCGAAGTGGTAACAGACATGAAGGACGCCAGCAATGCCTTGCGCTGGTGTGTTGGTGAGATGGAACGCCGTTACAAGCTAATGGCGGCCTGTGGTGTACGTAACCTGGCAGGTTACAATGCCAAATTGGAAGAAGCCTCTGCAGCGGGTCATCCAATTCATGACCCACTTTGGAAGCCGGGCGATAGTATGGATGAGTACCCGCCGTTATTGGAGAAAATGCCAAGCATTGTTGTTATTGTCGACGAATTTGCCGACTTAATGATGGTGGTGGGTAAGAAGGTTGAAGAGTTGATTGCCCGCCTAGCGCAGAAGGCGCGTGCGGCAGGAATCCACTTGGTGCTGGCGACCCAGCGTCCATCGGTGGATGTGATCACAGGTCTTATCAAGGCTAATATCCCGAGCCGTATGGCCTTTACCGTATCGACCAAGACGGACTCGCGAACAATCCTCGACCAAGGTGGCGCAGAGTCGTTGCTGGGTATGGGTGATATGCTCTACTTGCCAGCAGGGAGTAACCATCCCGTCCGTGTTCACGGTGCGTTTGCCTCGGATGAAGACGTTCATAACGTGGTGAATGATTGGAAAGCCCGTGGCAAGCCTCAGTATATCGAGGGGATCTTGGAAGAGAACCAAGGTTCGGAAGGGTTGTTGCCTGGTGAAGCATCATCTGGTGGTGAGGACGATTTGGATCAGCTGTTTGATGAGGTTGCCGCTTTTGTTGCTGAGTCACGTCGAGCATCGGTTTCTGGTGTTCAGCGCCGCTTCAAGATTGGCTATAACCGTGCAGCCCGTATTGTCGAGCAACTTGAAGCGCACGGTATCGTTAGTGCGCCAGGGCATAACAGTAACCGTGAAGTGTTGGCACCACCGCCACCCCCTCGTGATTAATTGTGAAAAACACAAGACAACCCGCAATTACCATGCCTGCTACGATCAAATAGCAGGCATCAGAAAAGGTTTAACAGAATGATTAAGAAAGTGCTTTTGAGTATGTTGGTAGCCAGCCCATTGTTGTTGGCAGGTCAGGCACTGGCAAACCCACAGCAGGAACTGAGTACTCGTCTCGGTAAAGTGAATGCCTTTAGTGCTGATTTTACCCAAACCGTAGTGAGCCCAGAGGGTAGCCTACTGGTGGAAGGCACCGGTGATGTATCCATCAAACGACCAAACCTGTTCCGTTGGAATACGGAAACGCCAGACGAGAATATTTTGATCTCTGACGGCAAGACATTGTGGTATTACAGTCCGTTCATTGAGCAGGTGACAGCGATGTGGCTCAATGAAGCGACAGATCAAACGCCATTCGTACTGCTGACCCGCAATAGTGCCTCAGACTGGGCAAATTATAATGTGTCACAAACGGCTGACACCTTTACCCTGACCCCAAAAAGTGGTGCATCCTCTATGGGGCAATTTGTTGTGACCGTGGCCCAGTCGGGTGAGGTGCGTAGTTTCTCTGTGGTTGAACAAGATGGTCAGCGTAGTAACTTCAAGCTGACTAAGTTCCAGAAGCAAACGCCAGCTTCGAGTATGTTCACCTTTACCCCGCCGCAAGGGGTTGAGCTGGATGACCAGCGCAATTAAGCTAGAGCGAATGAATTAGATTATATATCTAGGCGATAGCAAACAGTGGACTAGATTGATTTAGGTGGTACGACAGTACCACCTAATTTTGTTTTAAGACCACGCCGAATAAGTGATTATTTGGTTTGGTTATAGAGGAGCGGTGATTTTGAGTAATTTCAGCCTGGACTTTTCATCGGATTTTCGTCCGTTGGCAGCCAGAATGCGCCCACGAACCGTGCAGGAATACATTGGCCAAAAACATATTCTGGCTGAAGGCAAGCCCCTAAGGCGTGCACTGGAAGCCGGACACTTGCACTCGATGATTCTGTGGGGACCCCCGGGTACCGGCAAAACCACGTTGGCCGAAGTGGCTGCTCACTATGCGAATGCTGAAGTTGAGCGTGTGTCGGCTGTGACATCGGGGGTGAAAGATATCCGTGCCGCTATCGATAAAGCCCGCGACAATAAGATGGCTGGTCGCCGTACAATCTTGTTTGTGGATGAGGTCCATCGTTTTAATAAAAGCCAGCAGGATGCCTTCTTACCCCATATCGAAGATGGTACTGTGACCTTCATTGGCGCGACGACTGAAAACCCGTCTTTTGAGCTCAACAACGCACTGTTGTCACGCGCGCGGGTCTACAAGCTAAAATCCCTAGACACCGACGAAATCCTTGAGGTTGTCGAACAAGCTCTCGAAGACAGCGAACGTGGTGTGGCAGAGAACAATCTGATCTTTGTCGATGAAGTTAAAGAGCGTCTTGCCGAATTGGTTGGGGGCGATGCCCGGATGTCACTGAACTATCTTGAGCAGTTGATTGATATGGCGGATGAGGACAATCAGGGCAATAAGCAGATCACTCTCGCTTTACTGGCTGAGGTGGCGGGCGAGAAGATAGCTCGTTTCGATAACAAGGGGGATCTGTGGTACGACATGATTTCGGCAGTGCACAAGTCAATTCGTGGCTCGAGCCCGGATGGTGGCCTTTATTGGTTTGCGCGTATGCTGCAGGCGGGCTGTGATCCCTTGTATGTTGCCCGCCGCCTACTGGCTATTGCCTCGGAAGATATCGGTAATGCCGATCCTCGTGCAATGCAGGTGGCGGTTTCGGCCTGGGATTGTTTCACCCGGGTAGGAGCCTATGAGGGCGAACGCGCAATTGCCCAGGCGATTGTGTATTTGGCTTGTGCGCCGAAAAGTAATGCAGTGTATACCGCATTTAAACAAGCCAAGTTAGATGCCGCTAACTATCCTGACTATGAAGTACCGCATCACTTGCGTAACGCGCCGACCAAACTGATGAAAGAGATGGGGTATGGACAGGAGTATCGTTATGCTCATGACGAGCCGGGAGCCTATGCTGCAGGTGAGAGCTATTTCCCGCAGGAATTGGCGGGCACTCGCTATTATCAGCCGGCAAATCGCGGCTTAGAGACCAAAATTTCCGAAAAGTTAGATTATCTTGCTTCTTTAGATGCAAAAAGCACTTCAAAGCGCTATCAATAATAGGGCTTTTTGGGTATTGTTTAGGGATCCGCGTTAGGTTGCCTAACGCCTTATGAATTAAAAATTATTTGGTCATCAATTTGGCTAAATAATGTGCACTTTAGAGCCATTTGAGCACAGGATTAGCATGCTAGATTCTAAATTACTTCGAACTGAGCTGGACGCAACAGCCGAAAAATTAGCGCGCCGTGGTTATACTCTTGATGTAGAGCTACTACGTTCCCTAGAAGAAAAACGTAAGTCACTTCAGGTGAAAACTGAAGAGCTTCAGGCATTGCGTAACTCCCGATCGAAGTCCATTGGCCAAGCGAAAGCGAAGGGCGATCACGAAGAAGCTGAGCGTATCCTGGCTGAAGTTGGTAACCTTGGCTCTGAGCTGGATGACGCGAAAAAAGCACTTGCAGCGCTTCAGGCTGAGCTAGATGCCATTGTACAAACGATTCCTAACCTGCCAGACGACTCAGTTCCTGCAGGTAAAGATGAAAACGAAAACGTTGAAATTTCTCGTTGGGGTCAACCACAGTCTTACGACTTTGAAGTTAAAGACCACGTTGACCTAGGCGAAATGGCTGACGGCCTTGATTTCGCAAGTGCTGTTAAGCTGTCTGGTGCACGTTTCATCGTGATGAAAGGCCAGTTTGCTCGCCTACACCGTGCGATTGCTCAGTTCATGCTGAACCTCCACACAGACGAGCACGGTTACACAGAGATGTATGTTCCGTACCTAGTGAACTCTGACAGCCTATTCGGTACTGGTCAGCTGCCTAAGTTCGGTGCTGATTTGTTCCACACTCAACCACTGACTGAGAAAGTGAACGATGAAGAGCCGCGTACTCTTTCTTTGATCCCGACAGCAGAGGTTCCTGTAACCAACATGCTGCGTGACACAATTTCTGATGAAGCAGATCTGCCTGTTAAGATGACTGCGCACACACCTTGTTTCCGTTCAGAAGCCGGTTCTTACGGTCGTGATACTCGCGGCCTGATCCGTATGCACCAGTTCGATAAAGTTGAGCTTGTACAGGTGACTCGTCCTGAAGATTCAATGGACGCGTTAGAAGAACTAACGGGCCACGCTGAGAAAGTACTTCAGCTGCTTGACCTGCCATACCGTAAAGTGATCCTATGTACAGGCGACATGGGCTTCGGCGCTGTGAAGACCTACGATCTAGAAGTATGGGTTCCTGCTCAGGAAACTTACCGTGAGATTTCTTCTTGTTCGAACTGTGGTGACTTCCAGGCTCGTCGTATGCAAGCGCGCTTCCGCCGTAAGGGTGAGAAGAAGCCTGAGCTCGTTCATACCTTAAACGGTTCTGGTCTGGCGGTTGGTCGTACTATGGTTGCTATCCTTGAGAATAACCAGGAAGCAGACGGTCGTATCCGTATTCCTGAAGTTCTTCGCAAGTACATGAACAACGTAACACATATCGGTTAATTTTTTTCCGTTGTTACTAAATACCAAAACCCAGCCAATTGGCTGGGTTTTTTTATAGCTATCTTCAATGGCTTTCAACAGAAATAGCTGCCATTGAAGATGTGGAGTGGTTTTTTATGCGATAAATATGATTATTTTGTCAGTTTGCGCTTGTGTCGTCATTGATATTCGATATAATCGCAATATTGAAAAGTTATGCACTTTTATTGAAAGTGTAATCATTCAGGAAGCAGTAGAATGACAGATACCCTTTTAGCCCAAAGCAACTACAAGACCAGCCGGAATGTGCTGATGTTCGCCATTCCCTCGATACTGGGGTTGTTCTTTTTCTTGGCACCATTGACCGTTAACGGTGACTTTACCTTCCCGCTAGCCCTGATGGCCAAAGGCTTTAAAGCCTTACTGGGTGATGCAATTCTTCCGACGGTAACGACGGTTATCTGTTTGTCTGCTGCAATTTCAGTCGTGGCCAGTGTAGCAAAGCCTACTTTTGTGACCCAATCTCCTTTGCTTACTCGCCTATTCGTATTGAGCCCAACGTGGTTAGTTATTCGTAGCCTAGGTGCCGCTTTTACTTTGGCAGCCTTGTATCAAGTTGGCCCAGAAATGTTGTGGAACGGTAATACCGGTGGGTTGGTACTGCATGATTTGCTACCGTCGTTGTTTGTGACTTTCATCTTTGCGGGTTTGCTACTGCCGTTGCTGCTTAATTTCGGTCTACTTGAGCTTCTTGGTACTATGCTAAGCAAGTTCATGCGTCCGGTATTCAGACTGCCGGGGCGTGCTGCTATCGACTGTATTTCGTCTTGGTTGGGTGATGGCACGGTAGGCGTGATTTTGACAAGTAAACAATACGAGCAGAAGAAATACACCGCCCGTGAAGCGGCAGTGGTTGCAACCATGTTCTCACCAGTTGGTATTTCATTCTCGCTGGTGGTACTGACTCAGGTTGGCTTGCAGAACTATTTTGTCCCTTTCTATGCCGCGATTTGTTTGTCTGGTGTGGTTGCCGCGATGGTGATTCAGTTCCTGCCACCTCTGTGTTACAAAAAAGACCTATACATAGATGGAACGGCTCCAAATCGTGATGACGAATTGGTACCGGCAGGTCAGTCGGCAATGAGCTTTGGCATGGATTTGGCCCTGCAGCGTGCTGATAAAGTGAAAAGCCTCGGCTCGGTGGCTAAAGAAGGTGTTCATAACGCGCTGGATATGGTGATTGGTGTACTTCCAGTGGTAATGGCTATTGGTACTCTTGGTCTGGTTGTAGCAGAAACTACACCGCTATTCTCTCTGCTCGGTACACCCTTTGTTCCGCTTCTTGAGTTGCTGAATGTCGCTGAGGCACAAGCCGCAGCACAAACGGTGCTGGTTGGTTTCACGGATATGTATGTTCCGTCAATCATTGCAGCTTCGAGCATTGATGCAGATATGACTAAGTTTGTTGTGGCGGCGCTTTCTGTTACTCAGCTAATTTTTATGTCGGAAACGGGCTCAGTTATCCTTAGCAGCAAGGTGCCAATTAACTTCTTGGAGTTGGTTGCTATTTTTGTACTACGTACACTAGTGACTCTGCCACTTATCGTTGCGATTGCCCATTTGATTTTCTAATCAATACTATGCTCTAAGCACTGCTCCTAACCCCTTCAATTGCCCGGTCTCAGTACCGGGCAATTATTTGAACCACCTTTTTATCTTCCTTTGCTGTCAGCTCCGGCAGCTTAATAGACAATTCTCCTCCGATATGGCTAAGCACTAAATCAAACAAGTGGAAAAGGGTATCTGAGGCTTCCAAAGAGAACTGATAGAGCTGATGTTTGACCAATTCTTTGTCATGAGCGTTCAAATCGATGTTTTCAAAATGGCTAAAAAGTTTCTCGATGATCAATGGCGGTACTGCAGGATCATCGGGTAAATGCAACTGTGCCATTCTGCGTTTGAGGATTTGTACATGAAGTCCAAGCTCTCTAGCCATTACGTCACTACCCAACTTGTAGTTTTCAATGGCATAACGAAAACGGCTCAGGCTATCGATGGCATTGAGCATGACGGGCCAAGTGCCTTGGTAATGTTTGAACAGCTCCTCTTTTTCTGAAGTGATCAAGCATTGGGTTAAAGTATCATCAATAAGGTACAGCACGTGGCGGATTGCTTTGCCGTGGGTGGACTGGTTGCGCTGTACAGAATACTTAGGCCATTCATCTAAGATGATGTGGAGCTGTTTGTTGAGGATACGGTACATCGGTTTGTTGGTGGTTTCCGTTTGGCTGATCAGGCTGTGGATTAAGGTTTTGATAGCAATAGACTCGCTCAGGTTTTCCGTTATCGGTGGTGAGTTTTTCAATGCTTGATGCGACTGACGGCGATGAAAACGCAATAGGTGGATGAGCTGGCGCAGTCCGATAATTTGATTGAAGCGGCTTTGCAACAGATCACGTTGCTGCCGGGAGCGGATAATGATGACACTAAGCACAATGCCAACAAGACAGAGGGTAAGAATAAAATATAACATGCAGCCTCCCTTCCAATCACATAAGTTTGATTATGATGAGTAACGTTGCAAGCATTATTCCATCGTGGAGCAGATGGTAGAAATATTTAATCTTTATTTTTCAGTTTGTTATGTTTTGTTGCTGATTAGAGCGTTATGGCGAGCGTGATAATGGTGCAGGCGTGATACGAAGTGGTGCAAAAAAGGCTCCCGAAGGGAGCCTTTGAATTGGGGAGCTATCTAATTGTAATCGCGTGACTACGAGTTAGAGATAGGGTGTAGGTGGACCTCTTCTTCTTTCTCACCCGCATGCGGGTCGTTGAAGCGGTCGATATCCATTTCACCTTCTGTCTTCGCGACGATACAAGTTACGCAGCTATCACCTGTGATGTTAACAGCGGTACGGATCATATCCAGTAGTCGGTCAACACCCATGATAAGTGCGATACCTTCGACAGGTAGGCCAACTTGGTTCAGTACCATTGCCAGCATGATAAGGCCAACGCCTGGTACACCAGCTGTACCTACAGAAGCCAATGTCGCGGTAACGATAACAGCCATGTAGTCGCCCATGGTCAGGTCAATGTTGAAGGCCTGAGCAATGAATGCGGTCGCTACACCTTGCATGATCGCAGTACCATCCATATTGATGGTTGCGCCAAGTGGTACAGTGAACGATGCGATACGGTTTTTAACACCTAAGCGCTTGGTTGCGGTTTCCATGGTGACAGGAATGGTCGCGTTTGAAGATGCGGTGGAGAAGGCGAACATGATCGCATCTTCCATTTTCTTTAAGAACACTTTCGGACTCAGGCCGGTGAAAATCTTGAATAGTGAACCGTAGACGACAAAGCCGTGCAGCAGCAGGGTACCGGTTAGGACCAAGAAGTAACCGAATAGGTTGAAGATAGCGTCCAGACCTAGGCCGGTGAACAGTTTTGCCATCAGGAAGAATACACCGAATGGAGCAATGTTCATCAGTAAGGCAACAAGCTTCATGATCACTTCGTTGAGATCAGCAAAGATACCGGCAATACGCTCACCCGGTTTACCCGCAGCACTGATCGCAACACCGAACAGAATCGCAAACACGATGATCTGCAGCGTGTTACCTTGCGCCATAGAGCTGATTGGGTTGGTCGGGAACATATCGATAATGACCTGACCCAGTGATGGCGCTTCTTTTGAAGCAAATGTGGTTGCTGCAGAAAGGTCTGCACCAGCACCTGGCTTGAAGAGGTTACCCATGATCAAGGCAAGTGAAATAGCAATTGCAGTGGTGGTGAGGTAGAACGCTAACGTTTTACCGCCCAAGCGGCCCAGTGTACTGATGTCTTTCAGGGTACTGGTACCACATACCAAAGATACAAATACCAATGGTACAACTAGCATCTTCAAGCTTGCGATGAAAATTGCACCGCCAACCTCGAACAGGCCATTCACTATATATTCGTGGACAAAAGATGATTCAGCAAAAAGCGAACGAATAATGAATCCTGTCAAGATACCCAAAACCATACCTAGAATGACTCGGCCGGTCAGGGACATTTTTCTCTTTTGTGCTTGCATGAATAAAACACTCCTTATAATTATTCACTCTGTAAATCTTTCATCAGAGCGCGGAGCAGGTTAACAGCACTTCACGTGTTAAGGCGAAGTAAAATGCTGTGCAATAATCAAAGATCTGTTTTAGATCACACTTTTTCAGGCAGAACGATATCCTGAAAACATGTTTGTTAACTGAATTTTAACGCATTGGCTGTTTCTTGGGCGTTTTTTATACTGATAAATCGTTTTGAGCGAAAATATGCTAAGGTTTAGCCGAGTTTGGCCCTTGTTTTGGAAGGGAGAAAAAGCCTCTATTAACATTGTCTTTTGCAGGATTTCATGGCGTTATATGCCTGTAAAGTACATTCTGTGACACCAAGGTTAAACGTGCTGTTTAATTATGACTTCAATGGTGGTTGATGCTGCTTTTTAGGTTTTACTTTGGTTTGATATTCGGCATGCCCTGGCATTTGCATATTTATATGTCGAGCGTGTTTTGGCAGGGAGATATTCGAAGCACAACGAACCAGCATAATCTGATCACAGATATGCTGGCCGCTATGCTTAATGTATTGTTTATTAAGCTTATGCTGTCGCGTTAACCGTGTCTTCCAGCAGCATATCAATACGGGAAATATAGTCGTGATACTCCGCAGTATTGTCTTTTGCGTAATGGAAGTTTCGGAAGTAACGAGTCATGGATGTAAAGTACTTACGCGCTTCAGCTTTGTCAGTGAAGTCGTAATTGGTACGAATGACATTAACGACTTTGCCGAAGATAAACTGCTGGCGTTCGAAACTGCATGACGCGTCGACCTCATCAAAGGCATCTTGCTGCAGGTAAACCATATCGAGGAACAAGGCTTTCTGGTAAACCACGTAGTCCTCCAACGAAATCCCTTCCTCACCCGTTACTTGCATCATTTGACCAATGCTGTCTCCGGTGGAGAGTAGTGCTTTCATCTCTTTAACCGTCGGCACCCACTCGGGGCCAAGATTATCTGCGTACCAACCTTCAAGCTGATCCAGATAGCGAGACCAGGAAATTAATGGGTCGATAGCCGGGTAGAAGCGCTTATAGGCACGTTCATAGGACAGACCGAGGAAGGTCTTGACGGTACCCAGCGTCGATTGGGTTACCGGCTCTTCGAAGTTACCGCCAGCCGGGGAAACCGAGCCAATCATGGTCAGCGAGCCATCAGTACCGTTCTCGTTATCGACGACACCACAGCGCTCATAGACGCCCTTGATAGCCGAGTCCATATAAGCCGGGAAACCTTCTTCACCGGGGATCTCTTCCAATCGGTTTGAGGTTTCGCGCATCGCCTGCGCCCAGCGGGACGTGGAGTCGGCCAGCAACAGCACGTTATAGCCCATTTGTCGGTAATACTCGCCTAGCGTAAGGCCAGTATAAATAGAGGCCTCACGAGCAGCTACCGGCATGGATGAGGTATTACAAATGATCACTGTACGGTCGATCAAGGTACCGCCGTGCTTCGGATCGGGCAGGTGAGGGAATTCCTCGATGGTTTCTACCACTTCCCCTGCACGCTCACCACAAGCCACCACGATAACGATATCGGCGTCACAGTAGCGGGAGATCCCGTGCTGAAGGACGGTTTTACCCGAGCCAAATGGTCCCGGTACACAACCTGTTCCACCACGGGCTATCGGGAAGAAGGTATCGATGGTTCGAGTGGTGGTGACTAGCGGCTCGTTAGGGAATTTACGTTGGGTTTTACCCCCGTTTTTAGTCAAGGTGTTGGCGATGGATTGGCGAACTGGCCACTTTTGTACCATGGTAAGATTGTGCTCTTTACCACGGTTATCAGTGATGTGGGCAATAACAGTATCAATGGTAAAGCTGCCTTCTTGGATCCAGGTTACCTCGACTTCTCCCTTAATATAGAAGGGCACCATAATTTGATGGGTGAAGCGGCCTTCCTGCACCGTTCCCAGTGACTGTCCGGCCCGAAGTTTGTCGCCCTTTTTGGCGACGGCATTGAAGGCCCAGGTGTCGGCTTTATCTAGCGCATCAACCTGAACTCCCCGCTTAAGGAATTTGCCATGGATTTGCGCCAGACGCTCGAGTGGGTTCTGCAGTCCATCATAGATCTGAGCCAAAATCCCCGGGCCTAAATCCACACTCAGCATTTCGCCGGTTTGGATAATACTGTCACCCACAGCAACACCGCGGGTATCTTCGTAGACCTGGATATCGGCAGAGTCGCCTCGCACGCGTAACACCTCGGCCATCAGCATTTCATCAAGGCCATCGGTTTGTTTGCGGCTAGGTAGCACATATACCACTTCGTTTTTGACCAGTTGACCGTTATCGCCAACATTAAGGCGAATGGTCAGCGTGTCGCCAATAACTGCCGTTACGTGGGCAGTCGGCTTTTTATTGATTAATTCCGTGCTCATTGAACAACCTGTTTTTAAAATTAATGCGGTAGATCACTGGCAAAGTCACCCAGTGCGTTTTCTACGAGTTGGTCGAATCGCTCGATGGCTATCTCGCTGTTGTAGGTGGTCCAGCGAGAAACCAGATTCCAGCGCAATAGGTAAATCACAACGGCTTCGAAGCTAAAGCGCTCTTTGGTACTGATGCGGTCAAGCTGCTCCCATACAGCTTCGAGTAGGGCTTTTTCAACCTCAAGGCTCTGATCGTGCTCCATGTACCGAGCGACATCCGGTAGCCACGGAAAGGTGAAGTGCAAATTAAAGTAGGGTGCACTCCAGTTGCGACGGATAAACTCGTAACGGGTCCCGAAACTCCAGCGCGGTCCGGTTGGTGCTTTTTCACCCGCTTTTTTTCGGCGTAGGGCCGCAACCACACTGCGCATATCTAGTCGCCAATCAATGAGGTCACGAAGCACTTGGCTTTTCACCTCGCTTCTTGCTCGGGTCGCAAACTTGATGAGCTCAGCATCACCGGCATCATTCTTGGTGCGATCCCAGTGCATGATTTGCTCAATCATGTTGAGGTGCTTGCGTTCATCAAATGACAGGGCACTTAACCGGCGCTCTAGCTGGTAACGTGAAATCGGCGTGATTTTACTGTTAAACAGAGAGTCGATATGCGGCAGTGACGTCAATAGGCCATGATATGCTTTATCAGACATATACGTTCCTTGTTAAAGGAGAGGCAGGGCAAGCCTGCCTCTGTACTTATTTGACGATACCTTCTAACAACGCGCGGAAACGCGGTTGGAGATGGTTAAGCATCATCTGAGTGACAGTGTCGTCTGACAGTGCTACTTCGATGTCTTTATCCTTCAGGCGGAATACAACAGCGTTTTTGTTATCTTCATTCACGCTGAACGTTACCCCTTCACGCAGCATCTCAGCCGCTTGCGCTACCGCGAAGTGGATCAATGTTCCTTCCTTGAGTTCTTCAGGGTTGGCACTGAGATCATTCACCCCGACGACACGGGTTGGCAAGATTACCTCAACCGGTTCGTCGGATTTGATGGCACTGCGGCCTGTCACTTCGAGGATCATTTGCTGTAGTAGCTTTTCATCCGTCAACTGGGTACCAACTGTCGCCTTGATCTGCTTGGCGAATTCATCTTGCAAGAAGGCTTTCAGTTCCAAAATGGCATTTCGATTAGCCATTTCAAAGGCTTGCTTTCCTGCTGTTGAGATGAAGTCGGCTTCTTTACGTGCATTGCCCAGAATAAGGCCTGATTTATCGCGAGCTTCGGCAACGATGGTCGATGCCTCTTCACGCGCCTCTGCAATAATCTTATCTGCCGCTTCTTTACCGGCATCTACACCTTCTTGGCGAAGGGTATCAACCAACTGCTTGATCCCTGTCGAAACTGGTGTTGTCTTTTGATTTTCTACTGGCATGGTCTGTTCCTTATGCGCCGATGTTGGCACCCATCACTAGCGCAAAGACGAAAGCAAATACTGAGAAGCCTTCTACGATTGCTGCTGGAGCAATAGACAGGCCGAATACTTCAGGCTTGTTCTTCGACGCATTGATTGCAGCAGAAACCGCTTGTCCCTGGTAAATAGCAGAGAAAAGCAAAGCGAAACCTGTCATCAAGCCTACGCCGAATAGGCCGCCAGCTGTCTCGGCGCTAACACCAATTGCTGACAAAGAGAACATGATCACGATACCGTAGATAACCTGAGAGGAAGGCATTGCTGATAGGCCAATGTATTTACCATAGCCAGACTCGACATCTAACATGGCGCCACATGCGGCCTGACCGGCTACCGAACAGCCAATCGCTGAACCAATAGCACCCAGAGCAACAGGAGCGAATGCGCCCAACCAACCAAGTGCAATAACAAATTGTTCCATGTTTTAATCCTCTTTCTTTCGAAAAGCTTTAAATGGGTATCCTTCATCGGATAGACCCCAGTTAACAAATTCAATTACATTCAAGCGCATACCATGTACTACGCCGCTCATGACACAGAGCGCGAAGTTCAGGATATGGCCAAGCAATAAGATCAGGCCGGCAAACAGCACCCCAGAAACGGGCTGAGTTTCAACAACTTGGCCTGCCAGTGAGTTAAATGTCATCGCTAGCGATGCTCCGGATAAGCCAAGTGCAAACAAACGCATGTAGCTTAAGATGTCACCGAAGGCGCTGGTGATGTTGTAAATCGCTTTGGCGCCGTCGAGAACCCGAAGGGCTAGATCTTTGCGGCTGTTGATTGGTCGGTCGCTGCTGTAAACACAGACCAGACCAGCACCACCTAGCATCAGTAGTCCGCCGAGCCCTTTACCGAACCAGCTCCAGATGGCACCGGTAACACCAAACCACAGCAACATGCCCCCGAGCATCAGGGCTGCCCAACCAAGTGGTGCAAATGCACGGTTTTGTGAGCGGTTGATATAAGCTGTCATGGCGTTGGCAATGATCAGGTGCATGACACCAATAAAGACCGAAAGTCGCATCATGGCGCCGTAATCGTTCATGTCGATGATGTGGAAAAAGTCCCAGAAACTGCCCTCATCGGGTGCAACACCAAAGTAGCTACCAGCAAGCACGCCCCAGAAAATTCCCAATCCAGACATGAACAGGCCCATATTCTTCAGTCGTTTGCCTTCTTCAGAGGCATCGAACTTGTCACGGAAGAATAGGATGATCAGACCGAGAATGGCACTGTACATAGCATCATTCATGATCATTGCGAAGAACAATGAGAACGAATAGAACACCAAGTTGCCCGGATCCCATGCCCGATAATTCGGGGTCTGGAAAAAGCCCATTGCCTCAGCGCCGCCACCGGTTAACTCGGAGTTTTCCAATAGGGTAGGTGGCTGGTCATCGGCCTTGGGATCCTCAAACAGTACGGCGGAGCCATAAACGTTGGCCAGTTCGATAACGGCATCTTGGGCATCGGCTGGCATCCAACCTTGGATCAGGAAGAATTCGCCTTCGTCTTGCACCCCTGATGAGGCCAATAGCAGTTCGGCATGATCCTGACTTGCAGCCAGTGACTGGCTCAGCGGGTAAATCCAGCGGGTTAACGCCTCGCGCTCAGCCAGCAAGTCCTCTAGGTGCTGTTCGGCAATTTCAAGGTACTCTTCGACTTGGGACAGGCTACTCCCACCGATGTGCGAACGATCGACAGGTAACAAGGCCGGATCGGGCTCAGACTCAGACACTATCACCACATAGGCGTTTTTCTGGTCTCGATGTACCTCTTGCCAAGGCTGATCCACTTCTGCCATGGCAGAGAGTTTCTTCAAAGGCAATAGATAAAACCAGAAGCGCAAATTGTTGATGGTGCTGATATCTGGTAGCTCAAATTCTCCCCATGGGCGTAACAACTGCAGGCGCTCCTTGAGCAAGTCACGTTTGTCTTGCTGCTGGCGGATATGCAGTTTGTTCTCGAGAATTTGTGCAACCAATTCGTCGACATCAACCAGATCTTTGTCCCTGACCGGGCGGCGTCTGCGTTCGACGCGGCTCAACCATGCCAATGCTTCGCTGGCATCGGTGGGTTGCTGCATGGCAATAGCATGGTTGCTATCGGCATCGTCCTGACTCAGAGGAATAAGGTGCATGCAACCCAGAGCCTGTAGCGCTATCAGGATTTCATCCTGGCGAGAGGCTTGGCCACCGAGCGTTAAGCGTTTTAACTGTTTGATACTCATGATTGGCCTCCCTGCGTTTTCTCTTGCTGCGCCAACACTTTTTGCTTTGATAGCTTGGCGTTCATTACCGCAGCGCGCTCTTGATCCGATAGGTAGATACCGATCCGCTTGATACTTTCTTGGGTATCAGGGATCAGGACCTTCGAGAACAAGTTCACGCGCTGGCTGGTAACCCGCGTGGCGTCACTGATTAATTCGTAGCGCTGCTGGCACACGGCCAATTCAACACGCAAGCGAACCATTTCTTTCAGTTGACGTACCACACTATCGACCCAGTGTGGACGGGCAAGATAACTGTACGGGGTCACTTCGACATCGACTGATTCGACGATCGGGACCCGGCAGCCAACAATATTCTGGGTGGCAAGCTTCACGTCGGTAACCTTCACCAGGTTGTTGACGTTAATCTCTTTGCAGGCAAGCATGGGAATGGCTTCCTCAACCAGAGCACGCAATTCAGCGACTCGCTGTTTGGCTTGCTCCAGGGCTTGCTCGGCTTTTTTCCGCTCCAGCATCAATTGTTGACGTTTCAGTTCCAACGCAGGCAGGTAGCGGTTGTAGGTTTTCAAACTCCGCTTTTGCTTGTTCAGCGAGCTTTTGTTAAGTGCTACCTTTGCCATGGATTAACCCTCTGTAGTTTCAGCTTCCAGATCCAACTGCTCTGGGAAAGGCCAGTACATTTCCAGTAAGCTGTCTTTGATCAGGGTTTCTTCCGGGTCAAAACACTCAGCAAGGATCTTCCAGCTGAAGTCCAAGGCATCTTCCAAGCTCATATCGACATCCAGTGTCATGAAGTTGTCTTTGAAGTATTTGCCAAATTTCAGGGTCTTCTTGTCATACTCTGACAGTTCAAACGCCATCGCTTGCTTCTGCTGGGCTTCCACGGAGTCGGAGTAGAAACGGATCATCACGCTCATGATGGCGCTATGATCTTCACGGGTTTCTTTACCTACCACCATCTGCTTAAGACGGGACAGGGATCCGAATGGGTCAAGTACACCTTCGTGGAGGTAGAATTGACCTTCGGTGATATAACCGGTGTTATCTGGGACTGGGTGGGTCACATCATTGCCCGGCATGGTAGTTACGGCCAGCAAGGTGACAGAGCCCGCGCCTTTATAGTCACAGGCTTTTTCATATCGCTTGGCAAGTTGTGAGTACAGATCGCCCATGTAGCCACGGTTGGCTGGGATCTTGTCCATTGCGACCCCGATTTCCTTCATGGCATCGGCATAGGACGTCATATCGGTCAGCAGTACCAAGACCTTCTTGCTTTCATCAACAGCAAAGTGCTCGGCAACAGAGAGTGCCATATCCGGTGCAAGCAAACGCTCAACGGTTGGATCTGAGGCTTGGTTGACAAACATCACGGTACGCGATGATACGCCGGCTTCTTCAAACTGGGTTTTGAAGAAATGGTAGTCATCATAAATGAGACCCATACCTGCAAATACCACCACATCGGCTTCGGCCTGAATGGCTATACGGGCAAGGAATTTGTTGTACGGTTCACCAGCGACCGAGAAAATCGGAATCTTCTGTGATTCAACCAAGGTGTTGAAAACATCGATCATCGGGACATTGGTACGTACCATACGGGAGGCGAGTGTACGGCGAACCGGGTTAACCGAGGGACCATCGATTTCGACTTTGGGATCGGTCTCTAGCTCTGGGCCGTGGTCAATCGGTTGTCCTGCTCCGTCAAAGATACGGCCAAGGATGTTGGGTGAATAGGTGACCTGCATTGGTTGGTCAAGAAAGCAAACGGCGGCATTGGTTGATAGACCCTTACAGCCAGCAAAGACTTGGAGGGATACTTCTTCATTGTCGATTTTGATGATCTGAGCAAGTGAGTAGTTTTCACCGTTTTGCTCAATCATCGCAAGATCGCCGTACTTGGCCTTCGAATTGCTTGAAGAGAGGTTGGGTACTTCTACCCTGATCAAATCACCAACAATGCTGAGTATGTTGGTGTAACGCAATAGACTCTGTGGCATCACAATACCTTGATAACTGCCTGGGGAATGAGTGTTTAAATGATGGGTGTTACCCCTGTTCATTTTTCGACCCGCTTTTGAATGATTTTTGTCTATCCAAGACAAGTCATTCAAAGCACAGTTACTAAGGTTAAGCTGATGTAGCCTATTTGGTATCGGTGTCTTGTTTCAGTCGGTGTCCATTTGTAACAAATGATTTCAATCACATCGGGAAATTCGAACTAATCTATCGGATTAATTATGGGTGTTGATAGTGGTGATAGAGACTGCAGAACAATAATAAATTGGATAAATCATTGACTATTAAGGGGTGTTTTCTTTTTCGGGGTGAATGTGAACAAATTTACGATAGTGACTTTATTTTCTTTCTGCGAGCTGTGTGGCAAATTTCAAATCTGGAAAATAAGATATCGGCATTATTGTGTCTTTTAACACATGTAAAAAAAGTAAATGAAATGGATGTAAATGAAAATGTGAATTTGATTGTTTTTTGAACAAAGCGGTGTGTGTATATTGGCGTAAGGCCTGAGAATTGCTTTAAGATGTGATTAAGGGGCTGTTAGCCCATTCTCGGATACAAAAAAACCAGCCCGTCTTGGGCTGGTTTTGTGTGTTGTGTCTAGTCAGACGGCGTATTACATTACGCGCATGCCAGGCTGTGCACCTTCGTGTGGTTCAAGGATCCAGAGATCTTGTCCACCAGGGCCCGCTGCCAGCACCATACCTTCAGACATGCCGAACTTCATCTTGCGCGGCTTCAGGTTGGCCACCATTACGGTGTGCTTGCCAATCAGATCTTCTGGGCTGTAAGCCGATTTGATACCTGCAAATACCTGGCGAGTTTCGCCGCCTAGGTCAAGCTCAAGTTTCAGCAGTTTGTTAGCCTTAGGCACAGCTTCACACGAAACGATCTTAGCAATACGCAGGTCAACTTTAGCAAAATCATCGAATTCGATTTCGTCTGCAATTGGCTCTTTGCTTAGTTCGGTTTCAGTCTTTGCTGCTTCAGCTTTCTCTTTTGCTGCCGCTTCTGCTGCTGCATCCGCTTTTGAAGATTCAACCATAGCTTCAACTTTTTTAGCATCGATACGGTTGAATAGCGCCTTGAACTTAGTCACTTCGTGACCAGTTAGTGGCTGGGCAATACCTTCCCAAGTCAGGGTTTCGTTTAGGAAGCCCTCTGTACGTTCAGCAAGCTGAGGCATAACCGGTTTCAGGTAAGCCATCAAAACGCGGAACAGGTTGATACCGACAGAGCAGATTTCCTGTAGTTCCTGATCTTTACCTTCCTGCTTAGCGACAACCCAAGGGGCTTTTTCGTCAACGTACTGGTTCGCTTTGTCAGCCAGGGCCGTGATTTCACGAATAGCACGGCTAAACTCACGGGTTTCGTATAGCTCGGCGATACGATCTGCTGCAGCAACGAACTCGGCGTATAGCTCAGGCTCAGCAAAGTTGTCAGACAGCTTGCCGTCGAAGCGCTTGGCGATGAAGCCAGCGTTACGAGATGCTAGGTTAACAATCTTGTTCACTACATCGCTGTTTACGCGCTGGGTGAAGTCTTCAAGGTTAAGATCCAAGTCATCGATACGACTGTTTAGCTTCGCTGCGTAGTAGTAGCGTAGGCATTCAGGGTCTAGGTGCTCTAGGTAAGTACCTGCTTTGATAAAGGTACCTTTAGACTTAGACATCTTCGCACCATTTACTGTTACGTAGCCGTGGACGAATACGTTATCAGGCTTACGGAACCCCGCACCTTCCAGCATGGCAGGCCAGAACAGGCTGTGGAAGTATACGATGTCTTTACCGATGAAGTGGTAAAGCTCGGTTGAGCTGTCTTTGTTCCAGAACTCATCGAAGTCTAGATCGTCACGCTTGTCACACAGGTTTTTGAATGAGCCCATGTAACCAATAGGTGCGTCTAGCCATACGTAGAAGTATTTGCCGGTTTCACCTGGGATCTCGAAGCCAAAGTAAGGTGCGTCACGTGAGATATCCCACTGCTGCAGGCCAGACTCAAACCATTCCTGCATCTTGTTAGCTGTTTCATCCTGAAGGGCGCCAGACTTGGTCCACGCTTTCAGCATGTCTTCGAACTGAGGCAGGTCAAAGAAGAAGTGCTCAGAATCTTTCATTACTGGTGTCGCACCAGAAACGGCTGATTTAGGGTTGATCAACTCAGTTGGGCTGTAGGTTTCACCACAGTTGTCACAGTTGTCGCCGTACTGATCTTCAGACTTACACTTAGGACACGTACCTTTTACGAAACGATCCGGTAGGAACATTTCTTTCTCAGGGTCAAACAGCTGAGAAATCGTACGGTTGGTAATGTAGCCATTGTCTTTCAGCTGGGTGTAGACAAACGACGCTAGCTCACGGTTCTCTTCAGAGTGTGTGCTGTGGTAGTTGTCGAAGCTGATATCGAAGCCAGCAAAGTCAGCCTGGTGCTCTTTGCTCACTTCGGCAATCATCTGCTCAGGATCCATACCCATCTGCTGGGCCTTAAGCATGATTGGAGTACCGTGTGCATCGTCTGCACAGATGAAATGAACTTCGTTGCCGCGAAGGCGCTGATAGCGCACCCAAATATCCGCTTGCACATGCTCAAGCATGTGGCCCAAGTGGATAGAACCGTTAGCGTACGGTAGGGCGCAGGTCACCAGAATTTTTCTTGGATTTGCAGCCATAATGTCTTATTTCGCTCATGATGGGTAATAAAAACGTAGCTGTAAATAGTACCTGATGGATAGCACCTTGCCTAGGAGGATCTGCTGTAAATCACGGTAAAATGGAGCGCTATATAGGCATAGGTGTTAGGATGTAAAGAAACAATAAATGTGGAGCGCTAAAAGATCATGAGCAGTGATTCAATTACCCGTTTTGAAAGCGTGGCAGATATTTGCCTTTGGTTGAACCAGTTTGAACACCCTTGGTTGCATGACGAGTGGGCCGAGACGACGAATGTAGTATCGGTATCGGTTGATGGCAAAATTTCGGTGACTCTTCCGTTTGCTGCTGGCCAAGTGGCTGAACTTTTAGAGCAGTGGATCATCACTCAGCAACAGCTCCACCATATTGCAAGTGATATCAAGTTTGATGTCGGTTTTCGTGTCGCACCGCTGGCGTCTGGCGACAAGCAGGCTCTCAATGGTGTAAAGAACATTATCGTGGTCAGCTCTGCCAAAGGCGGGGTGGGTAAATCGACCACTTCAGTGAATCTGGCTTTGGGGCTGCAGGCCCAAGGCGCCAAAGTGGGTTTGCTGGATGCCGATATCTATGGCCCGTCAGTTCCGATGATGCTCGGTACGGTGGAGGAAAAGCCCCAGTCACCGGATGGCAAGATGATGATGCCCATTGAGTCTTGTGGCTTATATACCAATTCGGTGGGTTATCTCGTGCCAGCTGACAGTGCCACTATCTGGCGTGGCCCAATGGCGTCTAAGGCTTTGTCTCAGATCATCGCCGAGACTTGGTGGCCAGACCTGGACTACTTGGTCATTGATATGCCGCCAGGTACCGGTGATATCCAGTTGACGCTAGCCCAGCAAATTCCAGTGACGGGCGCTGTGGTAGTAACCACCCCGCAAGATTTGGCACTGGCTGATGCGATAAAGGGTGTCAACATGTTCAACAAAGTTGATGTACCGGTACTGGGTGTGGTCGAGAATATGAGTTACCACATCTGTAGCAATTGTGGTCATCACGAACCGATCTTCGGCACTGGTGGTGCTGAACGCATGGCACAGGAATATGCCGTACCGCTGCTGGCTCAACTGCCTTTGCATATCAAGATCCGTGAAGACATTGATAATGGTAAGCCGACAGTGGCAGCGTCACCTGATTCTGAGCAAGCCCTGGCTTATATTCAATTAGCCGGTTCTGTCGCCAGTCGCCTATATTGGCAAGGAACGCCAGTGGCCGAACAGATCACAATTCGTACAATGTAAACCATTGCTTTTGTCAAAGCTGCAGAGTTTCTGAGCAAACGTGGCCGATGCCGCTTTTTTACTGGCATCTGCCCCTACATCTGCCTATAATCATGCGGTTTATTTTTATGCCTATTTA
Organism: Photobacterium sp. DNB22_13_2; assembly: GCF_052873915.1. Taxonomy (NCBI): domain Bacteria; kingdom Pseudomonadati; phylum Pseudomonadota; class Gammaproteobacteria; order Vibrionales; family Vibrionaceae; genus Photobacterium; species Photobacterium sp. DNB22_13_2. The sequence continues at coordinate 241,803 of NZ_JBNNXU010000003.1, read as the reverse complement.
AGCCATTTCCTGACACAGTGAGTGATAGGAAGTGGTCTGTTTATTACGGTTTGTCCACTACGCCACGTTGTTTTACAGGTGCTTTCTGATATGTCTGAACACTCTCACCAATGCGTTATTATCGGTATTGCAGGTGCGTCTGCATCCGGTAAAAGTCTGATTGCCAGCACAGTTTATAAAGAGCTAAAAGAAAAAGTAGGCGATCATCAGATCGGTGTAATCACGGAAGATTGTTACTACAACGATCAAAGTCACCTAAGCATGGATGATAGGGTTAAGACCAACTACGACCACCCAAATGCCTTGGATCACGACCTACTTTGTGATCACCTTGAGCAGTTGATCCGCGGCGAAGCGGTGGAAGTTCCTCAGTACAGCTACAGCGAACATACGCGTATGACTGAAACCACCACGCTGACACCGAAAAAGGTGATCATCCTGGAAGGTATCCTGCTGCTGACTGACCCACGCCTGCGTGACATTATGCATGCAAGTGTCTTCATGGACACGCCTCTAGATATCTGCTTGCTTCGCCGTCTACAGCGCGACGTGGCTGAGCGTGACCGTACGATGGAATCTGTGCTTGCGCAGTACCAGAAGACAGTACGCCCGATGTTCATGCAGTTCATCGAACCATCAAAGCAATACGCAGACATTATTGTTCCACGCGGCGGTAAGAACCGTATTGCTATCGACGTATTGAAAGCACACATTGCCAAGTTGCTACGTGCTTAATACTTCGTTCTGACACTTAATTATCAATAGGCAGCATTACGCTGCCTATTTTTTTACCTGAAAAAAACATAGCGGCTGTAGGTTGGGTATAGACTTCAATCACTTGAAGTCGTTGGACTATATGCCACAATGGGATCAGGTAACTTTGGCGCTAGGCTCGTTTGATGAGCATGGATGAAAAGATGGGGATGTAATGAAAAAAATAATAATGGCTTTGCTAGCTGTTGTGGTGGTTGCTGTTGTCGGTATTGCTGCCTTGGTGGCACTGGTTGATCCGAACCAGTTTAAGCCAATGATTGCTGAGCAGGTAAAAAAAGCGACTGGGCGTGACCTCGTGATTGAAGGCGACATTAGCTGGCGCTTTTTCCCGAGTATCGGGTTTGATATTGGCAAGACAGAATTCAAAAACCCGCAAGGATTTGCCGAGCCGAATTTGGCCCAATTTGATCAAGCTGAACTTTCAGTTTCGGTGATGCCACTATTTTCCCAGCAGCTAGAAATTGGCAATGTCAGTTTGCTGGGCGGGCGGGTCTTTATTCAAACCCTTGAAAATGGTGCCAGTAACCTTGATGGCTTATCAGGTCAGAAGGCTACAGAGTCAACAGGAACGCCGGTAGAGCCATCTGTAAGCGAACCCCCACCGTCAGCTGAACAACAAGCTTGGCAGATCAGCTTGGCAGGGGTTGAAATCAGCAATGCCAGTGCGCTTATTATTGACGATAAAGCGGGCAGCCAAACTGAGGTCGACCGACTTGATTTCTCTTTGGATCAATTTGCTCCAGGCGAATGGACGGCTGCCCAGTTCAATATCGTAGGCAGTGCCGGAGAGTTGAGCTTCAGTGCCGAAGGGCAATCAGAGTTACTAATTGCCGAGAAGCTAGATGGTGCCGAGATTAAAGCCCTGTCGTTAACAGCAAGTGCCAAAGATGCAGTTAATGATATCCGCAATGCCACTATTTCGCTTGATAGCTTTAAGCTGGGTGACTGGTCAACGATTGATTTTGCTATTGAAGGAGAAATGCCGGATCTGAGCTTCAATACCCAAGGCTCTACGCAGTTGATGGTTGATGAGGAGATCAAACTCATTAGCTTGAAAGATGCCACGCTTAATGCCGATGTTAAAGGTGCCAGCCTGCCACGTCCTGAAATGAAGATTGGTCTAGAAACTGATGTTAGCTACAACCTGGAGAAAGGGTTAGCAGAATTAACAACGTTGAAAGCTGCCGTTGATGAACTGGCCTTGAAGGGTAATGTCTCTTTCCGATCGGCTGACATTCCGGTGATCCGTTTTGACTTATCGTCCGACAAGATTGATTTGGATGCATTCCTTGGCACGGCAGAAGAGAAGTCGACGGCATCGCAAGGTGGCGAAGAGGCTGGCTCTTCTGAAGCGGGTAGCTCAGATACAGCAGGTGGACAAACAAAGGATCAAGAGCCTGATCTTAGCGCGCTTAAGACACTCGATTTGGTTGGTAAAGTGGCTATTGAGCAGTTCAAAGCTGCCAATGCACACATGAGCAATGTGAAACTCGCTCTGAGTGTGAAAAATGGTGTTCTCGATATGAGTGGGTTAGATGCCAACCTTTATCAGGGCAGTATCCATGCCACGGCGAGGATTGATGCCAACGGTGAATTACCGACCTACAAGGCGACTAAGCAAATCAAGGGTGTACAGATCCAACCCTTGCTGGTGGATGTAGCACAAAATGATACCTTGGCGGGTACCGGTGATATCTCGGTGAATGTATCGGGTACAGGGCTTGCCGAGAAGCGTATGCGTGAAAATATTGCCGGTACGATTGATATCCGTTTCGCTGATGGGGCAATTTATGGTGTCAATATTCCGGAAATGATCCGAGAGGCTCGTGCGACGCTTAAGGGCCAGAAAGCGGAATACGTTAAGGAAGAAAAGAAGACCGACTTTTCGGCGATGACTTCAACGATTAAGTTAGGCAATGGTGCCGCCTCAACCAATAATCTTGATATCGACTCACCACTGCTTCGTATCAACGGTAACGGCTCGACTAGCTTGGTTAATGAAACCATCGATTTTGCAGTAAATACCTCTGTGGTTGCAACCAGCAAGGGACAGGGTGGTAAAGAGGCCGATGAAGTTGCTGATCTCACGGTGCCGATTGATGTTAAAGGTAACTGGAGCGAGCCGGCTTTCTCACTCAATATTGCTCAGCTGCTTAAGCAAAACAATGAGCTAGAGCAAAAGGCACAGCGCGAAGTTGAGCGTGGGCTAGAGAAGTTGTTGGGTGATAAGGCGAAGGATGACGATATCAAGAAGGCAGCTGATAAGTTGCTGAAAGGCTTGTTTAATTAACACTTAATGTAGCCGGTTATAATGCGACTAAGAAGGAGAGCAGCAGCTCTCCTTCTTCCATTTTATGGTAAATCACACTGCTCCTAATTGCTGTAGCAAGCCCATTTGATCCCACTGCTCCCACCGCTCAACAACTCGGCCATCAACAACATGATCTAATATCAGGCCTTCAAACTGCACTTTTTCACCGGATGGACTGATCTCACCAAGAGCACCAGTGTGTGTACCAGTGGCCGTCCAACGCGTTGCTACTTTGTCACCAGATAGAATCTGATCATCAACGGTCAGGTGCAAATCTGGAAAAGCCAGTAATAACCCACTGACTAACTCTTTGAATTCTGTTACTGATAGATTGGGACTTGGCGCACCCGCCATGTGAATAACGCTGTTGGCAGCGAAGGCTTCATCAGCGCCTGAGACATCGCCTCTATTTAGCCCATTAATCCATACTTGCTCGTACTTGGTTATTGTTAAAGCCATAGCCCTTTTCTCAATAAAGGAATCCATTGGTAAAGGTAGACGATATATATGAGTAGGGTTTATTGGGCAGCAGGTAAGACTCAGTTTGGATGGCCCTACTTGGGGGGTAGGGCACTGAATTTATTCGTTAAACTAGTTGCTTTTTCTTTTTTGAGGATTTCTGGCTTTCTAGAATATCCTGAAAGGCTTTCAGCAGATCGATGGCCGACAGCATACCGACCAATTGCCCCGTTTTGTCCAGCACCGGTGCGGCGCCAATTTGGAAGTCCAATACCGTTCCGATGGCTTTGGTGAGGGTATCGTAGGTACGAACATGCACAATATCCCGGATCATGACATCGCTGATATGCCACTCGTCAGTCAGGTGGTACTCATGGCCGATCTCTGGTGATTCATCAACCCAGCCCGGACGGCGTAATTCTCTGTCACTCACGATACCGACGAGCGTTCCTTCATCATTAACGACAGGTAAGTGACGGATATTTTCATCTCGCATCAAGAAAAAGGCTTCTCTTAATCCAGTGTCAGGTGAGATTATGATGACTTTGCGGGTCATGTATTCAGAGACTTTTGTTGGCATTGCATCTTCCTTTTATTCAAAGTTGATGGGTGTTGCCTGATTTACCGTAGCGAAAATTGCGCACCTGATCTGCGAGCAAAACCTAGTTTTTGCAGAATTAACGAAGAACTTAAACAAGTTTGTAACTTGTTGCGTAGCGACTAATAGCTCTGTTAAGGTGGCGACTTCAAAAAAGAAGAAGGAATCATTGTGGATTCAGTAACACAAGCGGCACTGGGTGCGGCGGTCGCTGGTGCGGTGGCTGGTAGGAAGTGCTCCCCGAAGATTTTGTTGGCAGGTGCGGCTTTGGGCACGCTGCCGGATCTGGATGTTTTGATTAGCTACGGTGACCCGGTATCGGATATGGTGAAGCACCGTGGGTTTAGCCATTCGTTGTTTGTACTCATTCCGTTTTCTTTTTTACTGAGTTGGTTATGGCAAAAGGTACGGCCAACCCGTTTCAGTTTCGGCCACCTTTGGCTACTGGTGGCTGCTTGTTTAGTTACCCACCCGCTGCTTGATTCATTTACGGCATACGGTACTCAGCTGTTTTGGCCGATAAATACTCCCATAGCAACTCCAAGCCTGTTTATTATCGATCCTCTTTACACCGTACCATTATTGTTAGCTGTATTGGCTAGCGTTATATGGCGTGAGCGGATGGCAAAACTGTGCAGTGTTGGCTTGGCTATTTCATCGCTGTATATCGCATGGTCACTCGTTGCGATGAATACGATCGAAAACCGGGTCGAGCTTCAACTGGAAGGAAGCCCTCTTGCCGGAAAGCCTATTTTTATTACCCCTACGCCACTTAACACTGTGCTTTGGCGAATAGTGGTCAAAGGTGAGCATTATTATCTTGAGGGTTTATCCTCGATGCTGGATGGTGATGCAGAGATAGACTTTTTGGAAAAGCCGCTAGGCGCATGGCCAAAAGGGTTAGTGTCCGAACACCAACAGATGCTTGAACATTTCACCGGCGGGTTTATCCGCTATGAACAGCGTCAATCCGAATTGGTTGCATCCGATCTACGGCTGGGGATGGGGGAGCAGCTCGCCTTCCAATTTGCCCTAGCAAACAACAGCAACGAATGGACGGCTATAGAGCCAGTACGGGTTGAAAGTCCAGAGGCTAGACTGGCCCAGATCCCGAACCTATGGCTTCGGTTGTTGGGCAACCAAGATATTGATGCCAACTTATGTCATATATCAGAATGTCCTCAGCAGGCAGTGCCATTGGCAAGCCGGTAGAATTACGCAGCTAGTTTTTTCTGAGAGCGAAGCCAGCGACTACGGTTGCTGGTTTTTTTATATATTCTTGCGTTTGAATAATTAAAGTTATGTAAATTGGGGTGAAAATATTCAACCAAGCAATTTATTGAGTATATAATTGATTGAAAAGTATCTTCATTGGTTGAAGATTAACGGTTTTGATTAACCGTACTGTGATGGTTGAGAAAATCTAGAGTATTAGAGAGGTAGCAATTAACAGTTTAAAGCGGGTTTTGACGACGACAGACTTTGAATCACTCAGAGCTAAAATGCATACGAAGATCGTCAAAAAAGCAGAGGCTTACTACAAGAATAAGCTGGGCAAATCCAAGAAGCCTCAATCACATCGAGAATAATATCGCATTTAAAAAAGGGAGTGATCATTCACTCCCTTTTTACTTTTTAGAGATCACGCTTAGTCGTGCGAATTACGATAGCCGGGTTCATCAGCATCCTCGTATGGCCAGTAATGGTGGCCAAGGCGAATAAGTAAGGTTGCTGCAGCCAAGATAAAGGCAGCGACCGATAGCCATACAATATAGGCACCGTCGAGTTCTTTCATTCCCAGCGTGATATAACGGGCTATAGCCATAATCGCAATGTAGATCGGGTAGCGAACCGGGATCTTACCATTGGTGACGAATTGCTGAACCATGGCCAGCACTTCAAGATAAATGAACATCAGCAAGATATCTGTTAGCGCGATTTGGCGGTTGGTATAGATGACAATGAATTCATTGATCATGGCAGCCAAGGTTGCCAAGGTAATAGCGACCAACAAGATAGCTTCGAGAATATGAAACAGTTTTAAGAATATCTCACTGAATTTCTTTGGTAAATGTGAAGGCATTAGTGTCCCTTGTAAGACTTGTAATCGATCTTTCATCGAAGACCTGTTATGAGCCAAATATTGGCTTTTTCTCACCAAGGGTCAAGTAAAAAATGTGACAAAGGTCGAGGTCAAAAAGTAGCCGCTGCTGTAATTCGAGTGGCTACCTTGGGAAATCATCGTTTACCGACAGCTTACCAATCAACACCCTTACGGGCTTTGACACCACTCTCAAAGGCGTGCTTCACATTGCGAACTTCGGAAACAGTATCAGCTATTTCAACAAGTTCCCGGTGTGCACCACGGCCAGTCACGATAACAGACTGGGTATTCGGGCGGTTAGTGATGGCTTCAATGACCTCTTCAAGCTCTACATAGCCGTAGGTCACCATATAGGTCAGCTCATCGAGAAGAATGACATCATAGCGATCATTTCCCAACATTTGTTTACACTCCGCCCATGTTGCTTGGGCAGCTTCCGTATCTGCTTCTTTATTTTGGGTTTCCCAGGTAAAGCCGGTCGCCATGACGGCAAAGTCGACATCGTGCTGCTCGAGTAGAGCACGCTCACCACAGTCCCAGGTGCCTTTGATGAACTGGCCGACACCGCACTTTTGGCCATGGCCGACAGCACGGGCTATGGTGCCAAATCCTGACGTTGATTTTCCTTTGCCATTCCCGGTGATGATGAGGAAAAGGCCCTTCTCTTCTTGTGCTGATTCGACACGTGCATCAATTTCCGCTTTGACCTTTTGCTGGCGTGCTTTATAGCGGCTGTCTTTCTGGGTTTGATCTACCATGATGATCCTTATTATTGTTGGGCAACCATTGCCAATATGATTAGATAACCTGTTACTTCAGCAAGTTGCTGGCATGCGCCAAGGCAATCTCCAGTATAGCCACCCAACTGATGGGTAAACCAGCGACCACAAACATGACGAATAAGTAGCAGGGCAACAGTGAGCAAAAGTGCCATTGGCAGTGGTAATAACAGTAATATAAAGAAACTGGTGATAATTAAAACCCACAAATCTTGTTGGCTTTGTTGGTTAGCCAGTGGTTTGACTTTGCTTTGTTCATCGAGGCGAACGTATGGGTAGCTGAATATGAGGCTGGCAGCAGCTGCACGGCTTAAGCCATGAAGGCAGAAAAGTGCCATTGCTGTCAATGGTGGCGATATCTCAGCCAAGGCTGTTAGGCTGGACCATTTGATTGCAAGTACGACAAACAATGCTGAGGCTCCATAAGTACCGAGCCGGGAATCTTTCATGATCTCGAGTTTTTGATCGGGCTGCCAACCGCCACCAAAACCATCGAATACATCAGCCAAGCCGTCTTCGTGAAAAGCTCCTGTGAGCAGCAGGCTTGCCGCCATTGCGATGATCACAGCGACAGAAGCCGGTAACACAAGCTGTGATAGCCAGAAACAAGCTGCGCTTGCAAAGCCAACAATGAGTCCCACCAAGGCAAAATATCGGTTTGCCTTGTTTAGTAGCTCAGGGGAATAGGGCGTGTTGGCTGGGATCGGGATACGGGTAAAAAAGCCAAGTGCAATTAGGAAAATCTGCCCCTGCTGCTTAATCATATGATTATGCACCTTCATGGTAAGCGGCCTTGCGTTAAAAATCTTAAAAACAATACGTTACTTCAATTAGTCAGAAGATACCAGCCAAGCACTACCCGGAAAGTGATGTCAGCGGTAGAATGCATGTATTTTTACGTATATCATACTGTTAATATACTAAGGGAGTTGAAAATGCGCAGTTTGGTCTTGATAGGCTGTTTATTGGTCGCGGGTTGTTCAAGCCGTTTGCCGACCGAAGAAGAAAGGGCGGTATCGAAGGCGGTAAATAACCGTAACTTGGTTGAAGTGAACTATGTCAAAGATGCCAATGGGTTGCAGTGGGTCTCTCCAGAGCTGGAGTTATCTGATTATGAGCAAATTATGGTTGAACCTATTGGGTTGCACCAACGGACGCAGGCCGTGCATCAGATTCCGCCAGCCGTACTGGAACGAATATCGACAAGGCTTCAGCATCGCTTAGTCGAAGAATTAGCCGACGGTGTCCCTGTGGTCGAGAGAGCTGGCCCGAAGACGGCGGTACTGAGAGTGGAAATCAGCCACGCCAGTACGGATATGGAAGATTTGAAAATTACCGAAGTCCTGCCATATGGTGCACTGATTGGTGGAGCGAAGGCACTGCTTGGTACACGGGATAGAAATGTCAGGTTACTGGTTGAATCACAGCTGGTTGATAGTCAGAGCGATGAAGTTTTAGCGGAACGAGTCAGTGTATTATTGGCGAAAGACGTTCTGGAAAATGATCGAGAAATGTTACGCTTCGACCAAATTCAGGAGACAGTTGACCGATTTACCCAAGATATTGTCTATTTCATCCGTTTGACCGCTTATACTGCCAAAGAGAACGAAGACAGCGTCCTGTAAAACAAGCAGATTAAGGAGTGATGATGACACAAAGGATTTTAGTGGTATGCATGGGCAATATCTGCCGTTCGCCTACGGCTGAGGCTGTTCTGCGCGCTAAAGTGGTCGAGCGTAAACTTGATATTGAGGTGGAATCAGCCGGAACCATAGGTTTTCATCAAGGTGAACAGCCGGATCACCGCGCTAGAGCCGCTGGCGAGGCGCGTGGGTATAGCTTCGACGGGATCCGAGCCAGACAGGTTACCGAAGAGGACTTCGACGCTTTTGATCTGATCCTGGCGGCAGATAATGATAATCTCCGCGATTTGAAACGTGCTTGCCCAACTCATTTGCACCGTAAGCTGGCACTCTTTCTTGAGTATGGCCGTCCAGATGTCGAGGAGATCCCTGACCCTTATTATGGCGGTAAACGTGGCTTTGACTACGTACTCGATTTAGTCGAGGAAGCCTCTGAGGGATTGCTTGATAAGCTATAAATGCAGTGATTGACTCTACAAAAAACGCCCGCATCTATATATAGGTGCGGGCGTTTTTGTTTCTGATGCTAACTGAGCTCGAGGGTTAATACAGCAGATTAACCTAGGGTATCGGTCGCAACCTTATAGGTCGGATCTTCCATCATGTTTACCTCAACCAAGTTACCCGCTTTCTTAAGCAGAGAACGGCACTCCGGGCTCAAGTGGCGGATATGCAGGGTCTTGCCTTGGGTCGCGTAACGTTCAGCGATGGTATCAATGGCTTCAATCGCAGAGTGGTCAGCGACGCGTGACTTGGCAAAATCAATGATTACATCCGCTGGATCGTTCTTGGCATCAAACAGTTCTAGGAAGTTTGCCACCGAGCCGAAGAATAGCGGGCCGTCAAGTGCATATACCTTTGAACCGTTGTTATCGAGGTAACTAGACGCATAGATATGCTTGGCATGTTTCCAGGCAAAGACGAGTGCTGAGTAAATCACACCAACAATAACCGCCAAGGCAAGGTCGAACGCGACCGTGACACCGGTGACCAGAATGATGGCAAAGAAATCGTGTTTTGGTACTTTGCGCGCCATTTTGAAGCTAGCCCACTCAAACGTGCCGATCACGACCATGAACATTACACCAACCAGAGCAGCTAGCGGGATGACTTCAATCAGTGAGGAGCCGAACAGGATGAACAACAGCAGGCCGACAGCACCGGTGATGCCTGATAGGCGTCCACGGCCGCCTGAGTTGATGTTAATCATCGATTGGCCGATCATCGCACAGCCACCCATAGCGCCGAACACCGAACAGGTGACGTTTGCCACACCTTGGCCCACACATTCGCGGTTACCTTGACCACGGGTACCCGTCATTTCATCAATCACAGTCAGTGTCAGTAGTGATTCAATCAGGCCAACTGCTGCCAGAATCAAAGAGTATGGCAGGATGATACGCAGGGTTTCCATGTTGAAACCCACTTCAGGGATCGCGAACGTTGGTAGTGAACCTGCGAGGGTGGCATTAGCATCACCACTCATGGTGCGAACGAAATCAATGACGGTACGGGTATCAAGACCAAGACCGTGTACCAGTACAGTTACCGTAATAATCGCAACTAGCGAAGAGGGTACTGCTTTGGTCAGTTTCGGCAGGAAATGGATAATGAACATGGTTAGGCCAACAAGGCCCAGCATGATGAAGAGCTGAGAGCCTTGCATCCACTGTAGGGCACCAGAAGCATCTGGCACCTTGAACTGACCTAGCTGGGCCAGGAAGATAACGATAGCTAAGCCGTTAACGAAACCAATCATTACCGGGTGCGGTACCATGCGAATAAACTTACCGAGCTTGAACACACCGGCAAGGATCTGCAAGACACCGGCAAGCATGACGGCGGCAAAGAGGTATTGGATACCATGTTCGGCAACAAGGCTGACCATAACAACAGCCATTGCGCCTGTAGCACCAGAAATCATTCCCGGACGCCCTCCAAGCACGGCAGTGACCAAACCGACGATGAAGGCAGCGTACAAGCCAACCATTGGGTCAACACCTGCAACGAAGGCAAAAGCAACCGCTTCAGGTATTAGGGCAAGGGCAACGGTTAGCCCTGAAAGAACGTCATTCTTGACGGATTGTCTTGAAAATTGTGGGAATTCAAACATGCTTATAGGTTTGTTCTGACTATGGTGGTTGATTGGAGCCGCTAGGCGACTAAGGCGCTACAAAGTCGCGGATCCTACAGACATCTGTGACTTAGTTCAACTTTCAAGCTGAATTATTCATCGCGCTTGTTACTTAGTGTAAGAAAGTTTGATGTCAGTAATGTTATTAGTGAAAAAGAGAAGAAGTTGCAAGGAATGCAGTTTTAAGGGCTGAATGAAAGGTAAAAAAAAGCCATGCAATTATGCATGGCTTTTTTGTCAGATTGCAAGCGTTAACTTACTCAGCGCTTGGCATCGTCGATTTTGCCCCTGCTGTCGCGTGGTTGGTTGCCGTCTGGCTACCGGCCTGGCGAGCAGCAAAGCGAGCATCGCGAAGTGGTGCAATAGCAACCACAGTCGACTTAGCGGCTTCAACTGGAGCGGGGGCCTTAGCCATCGCAGCAGTAGCATGTAGCCCTTTCGGAGACGTTGCACAAACCTGAGCAGCCGCTTCAACGTTCGAAACAACCGTTTCCGCGCGAGTTACAACAGCTTCTGGCGCTTTGGTTTCAGTCACTTCCACAGGTGCTTCAGGCTCAGTAACCTCTACAGCTGGTGCTGCTTCAGTCGCTTGTTGAGTCTGCATACCCAGCATTGCGGCTTGAGCAGCTGCGATAGCGGCGGCTACGTCTGATTCTGCCGATTGTGTTTCAGCAGATTCAGCAGCAACAGGTGCTTCAACCTTTGGCTCTTCAGTAACTGGAGCTTCAACAACAGGCGCTTGCTCAGTTGTTTCCTCTGCAACATCAGCACGTAGCGGGAAGGCTTTGCCCATTGCTAGCTCCGGCATGGCAACACCACCCAATACTGCAGCAGTTTCAGCAGTTGCTTGCTCAGCAACAGCTGGTGCTTCAGTTTCAGTTGCTTCAACAACGTCTGCTACTGGCGTGTCAATAGAGACAACGGCAGGCTTAGTTGCAGAAGGCCATACTTTGCCCATTGCCATTTCAGGCGATGCAACACCGCTTTTCAGGCGAGCAATCGCTTTAGGCTTCTCGACGATAGAAACAACATTTTCGATATCGTTAAGCGTATCTGTCGCTTCAACAACGGCGTGACCAACAGCCTCTGTTACCATCTGTTCCATTTCTTCACCCTTCTCTGGGCGAGTATCACGGATACGGCGACGGCGTTGGCCGCTTGCACGAAGGTGGCGAGGAGAGCGACGGTTGCGGCGTTGGCCTTCTTGCTCACCGTTCTTCTCTTCAGCATTATCAGTCACAGACTTCGCTTCCTGAGCCATGGCAGTGCCAAGCTCTTGTAGCTCAGACTTAGCAACAGGTGCTTCAGCTACAGCAGGTTGAGTCGTTTCAACTGCTTTCACTTCTGCATTATCAGTAATACGTACGGTTTTACGCATTTCACGACGCTGGCGACGTTGTTTCACCTTGACCGTTTTTTCCTGATCTTGACGTTGCTCTTGACGTTGCTCTTCAACAACCGGTTTTTCAGCTTTGGCTTTTTGCTCCTGATCGCGTTCGCGACGAGGTTTTTGAGCCTGGACATCATCACGGTCGCGACGCTGGCGTTTCTGATCTTTGTCTTTACGCTGCTGCTGGGTTGGTTTCTCATCGTTTTGCTCTGGCTTGTCTTTCGCTTTTTCATTGCGACGACGAGCTTGGCGTTGTTCACGCTGTTCAGCAACCTGCTGCTTTTTGTTATCAGTCTCTTGGCGATCCTGACGCTCCTGACGGTCAGGGCGCTCCTGACGACCACGGCGGTTATCTTTGCCACCACGACGATTGTCTTGCTGGCGATCTCCACGGCGGCCTTCCTGACGTTCACCGCGACGGTTGTCTTGATTACGACGGTTGTCCTTGCGGTCACGACGGTTACGCTGGTTGCCTTCTTTCTTCTCTTTTGGCTGCTCTTCCTGCTCAGGGCCTGAGAAGAAGTTCGCAATGGCAGAGAAAATACGGCTGAAGAAACCTGGCTGTTCTTCGACAGCTTGTGCCGGTGCAGCCGCTTTCTTTGCTGGCTGAGGCTTAGCTTTCGGAGTAACAGGCGCTTGAGTTGGCGCACTGAAGCCCTGTAGAACAGGCTCTTCACGTTTCTTCGTCACACGCTCTTGCGGTGCAGAAGACTCCGCCGCTTCAGCTTCGCGCAGTGCTTCTAGGGCGCTTGGCAGGTTGTAAGACAACGCATCGTGCTCATCACCAGAACGGACACGGACCACTTCGAAATGAGGTGTTTCCATGCTGGCGTTAGGTACGATGATTGCACGTACATTGTGCGATTTCTCTATGTACTGTACAGAACGACGTTTTTCGTTGAGCAAGTAAGAGGCAATCGCCACAGGCACTATTGCCAACACCTGAGAGGTGTTGTCTTTCAGCGCTTCTTCTTCAATAAGACGAAGAATTGAAAGTGATAGTGATTCGCTGTCACGAATGACACCTGTACCCGTACAGCGAGGACACACATGGTGGCTGGCTTCAGCTAGCGATGGGCTTAGGCGCTGGCGCGACATTTCCAATAGACCAAAGCGAGAAATTCGACCGATTTGAACGCGTGCACGGTCCATGCGGACGGCTTCGCGTAGTCGGTTTTCAACTTCACGCTGGTGGCGTACTGGTGTCATATCGATGAAATCGATAACCACTAGACCGCCAAGGTCACGTAGGCGAAGCTGGCGCGCGATTTCGTCAGCGGCTTCAAGGTTGGTCTGTAGTGCTGTTTCTTCGATATCACCACCCTTGGTTGCACGGGCGGAGTTGATATCAATAGACGTCAGTGCTTCAGTCGGGTCGATAACAATAGAACCACCAGAAGGCAGACGAACTTCGCGCTGGAACGCTGACTCAATCTGGTTTTCGATCTGGTAATGGTTGAACAGTGGTGTTTCACTGTTTTCGTATAGTTTTACCCGTGACAGGAAGTCTGGACGAACCTGTTGGATATGATCGCGGGCACGGTCAAAGATTTTTTTGCTGTCGATAACGATTTCACCGATGTCACGGCGAAGGTAGTCACGAATAGCTCGGGCGATGACGTTACTTTCCTGGTGGATAAGGAAAGGCGCAGCAGCCGAGTCAGCAGCGTCTTTTACACGCTCCCAGTGGCTAAGTAGGTAGTTAAGATCGTATTCCAGATCTTCTGCTGATTTACCAACACCGGCAGTACGTACAATCAGACCCATGCCCTGAGGCAATTCCAGCGTGCTAAGTGCCGCTTTTAGCTGTGTACGTTCTTCACCCTCGATACGACGGGAAATACCGCCAGCACGTGGGTTGTTCGGCATCAGTACCAGGTAGCTACCTGCTAGAGAGATGAAGGTAGTAAGGGCGGCGCCTTTGTTGCCTCGCTCTTCTTTATCAACCTGAACTATTACTTCCTGACCTTCTTTCAGCACTTCCTTAATGTTCGGTCGGCCTTGGTAAGAGTAGTCAGAAGGGAAATAGTCACGGGCGATTTCTTTAAGAGGGAGGAAACCGTGGCGTTCGGCACCATAGTCAACGAACGCTGCTTCCAGACTTGGTTCGATGCGTGTGATGCGTCCTTTGTAGATATTTGCTTTTTTAGATTCGTGGCCAGGACTTTCGATATCAAGATCGAACAGCTTCTGCCCGTCAACTAATGCGACGCGCAACTCTTCCTTCTGAGTTGCGTTAATCAACATTCTTTTCATTATATTGTACTCGTTTTTTTTCATGTGCTAGTGCACTTAGTTACGTGTCTTTACTGGTGGTGCCGGACCCCAAGTCTGATCTTAAATGCAACCTCACGGCTGGAATTCAGGGGTGCTATGTGGCAACACGTATCATCCAACTGTACCAAGATGTTTAGATCTGAAAATGCACAGCTGGTTCACCGATGGTTACGGCGGTATCTGTCACACCAGTAATTTTTTCGTTGCTAAAGGACACTAAAAAAACACTCCGAAGAATTAAACGTCTTACGCCACATGCTGCGTTTTTCATCAGAGCGGTATATATAGTCATCAATCGGGTGTTATTCTGTTCACCCTGTCGGCAAAGTAGGCAAATTTTCCTACCTGTGCACGCCAATGATAGCAGGGTGACTTTTTTGCGGCAATCTGCTTTGCATGCATGTTAGAATGAAACCCATGAAAGATGATAAACCAAAAGTGCACTTCATCGAAATATCTGATGACTTTGCAGGCCAGCGGATCGATAACTTTCTCCGTGCACGGCTAAAAAATGTACCAAAAAGTATGATTTACCGCATTTTGCGTAAAGGCGAAGTGCGAGTGAACAAAAAACGTATAAAACCAGAATACAAATTGCAGGACGGTGACCTGGTTCGGGTTCCTCCGGTAAAGATACCGGAAAAAGAAGACCAAGCACCGATCAGCACCAAGTTGGATAAAGTGGCAGAGCTTGAAGCATGCATTATCTATGAAGATGACCACATGCTGATCCTCAACAAGCCATCCGGTACGGCAGTACACGGTGGGAGCGGCCTGAAGTTCGGTGCTATCGAAGCATTGCGTGCATTGCGTCCCGATGCACGCTTCCTCGAATTGGTACACCGCATCGACCGCGATACGTCAGGCATTCTGCTTGTGGCAAAAAAACGCTCCGCGTTGCGCAAGCTGCAAGAGCAGTTCCGTAATAAGACAGTACAGAAGTACTACTTTGCCTTGGTGATGGGGGAATGGAAGGCGAACTGCAAGAAAGTGACTGCGCCGCTTCTGAAGAACGAGGTGAACAGTATCGTCCGGGTCAACCCGAATGGTAAGCCGTGCGATACTCGCTTTAAGGTACTGGAGCGTCTTGACCAAGCGACCTTGGTGCAGGCTAGCCCGGTAACGGGCCGTACCCACCAAATTCGCGTGCACTGCCAATATACCGGTCACCCAATTGCATGGGATGATCGCTATGGTGACCCACGTTTTGATGCCTTTACTAAAAAGGTAGGTTTGAACCGCTTGTTCCTGCACGCAGCGAACATTAAGTTCACTCACCCGCAAAGCGAAGAGCTGATGGACATCAGTGCGCCGATGGAGCGAAAGCTTCAGCTGGCAGTGGAGAAGTTACGCAGTAGTAAGGTGTAATAATAAAGGTGTAACTTTTTCCATAACGCGAGTTCAATACAGTAAAACGGCAGGATTTCCTGCCGTTTTTTGTTCGCGGTGATGGTGGGGCTACAACATTGCCTTTATTTAACCATGCTTATAGTACGCTGATACCTTGCTTGGCAAGCATTTCTCGCAGGGCAATCAATGGCAAGCCGACAAGGGTATTAGGATCTCGGCCTTCAAGCCGTTCAAACAGGGCGATACCTAGTCCTTCACACATAAAGCTTCCCGCGCAGTTGAGTGGTTGCTCGCGTTCAACATAATGGTGGATCTCGGTATCAGTGAGCTGGCGGAAGTGGACATGGAAGGGTTCGCAGATCACCTCGCTCTCGCCTGTTTTGGCGTTGTGCAGACACAGACCAGTATAAAAGGTGATGGTTTTACCACTAGCAGCCTTCAGTTGGCGGCAGGCATTCTCAACCGTGTGGGGCTTGCCGATGATCGCGCCATCAATCACACAGACCTGATCGGAGCCTATAATGAGGTGCTTGCTATGCTCGCCGGCACATGCCATGGCTTTGGCCTGGGCTAAGCGGCTGACGAGCTGCTGTGCTTGTTCGCCGGGGAGTGGTGTTTCATCGGTATTAGGCTTGGCTGTCGTAAAAGGAAGGCCGAGTTTTTGCAATAACGATTGGCGGAAAGGGGAGGTTGAAGCCAAGAGTAAAGGTTGGCGCATGACTATTACCGGGTTAATGCTAGGTTGTGATAGTCTACGCACCTTGCTTTGCGATGGCTACGTTATAATGGTAGGTAAAGCAGGTCTATCGGTTGGGTTTTCGCCAGTTTTTGTGTGTTATTTGAGCTGATATTTACTGCCGCACAAGTTATTGGTGGATAGGCAGATAACAGACAAAATGGTGGAAGTGGCAGTGCTGCAGTGCTTGTATCTGACACTGAGTATACGAATTGGCTAAATGCTGTTAATTCACGCACATTTCCTTTGACTCAAACTGATTACAAGGCTAATATTCGCGCCCTATGCAAAAGGTAAAATTGCCGCTTACGGTTGACCCGGTTCGCGCTGCTCAAAAAAAACTCGACTATGATGGCATCATCAAAGCCGAACTACTTGAGCGTTTGACCGAGTCAACGCAGAGCGTAACACGTGATGCAAACGTCACCTTGTCATTTGACTTGGATCAGCGTCGAATCGCATTTATGCGCGGTAGCGCAGATGTTGAAGTGATGCTGACCTGTCAGAGATGTCAGGAAGGATTCAAACACGAATATCGTGTTGAGTTCTGTTACAGTCCGCTCCTCAAACCAGAGGCAGCAGACGATTTACCGGAAGCTTATGAGCCGGCTGATGTCGACGAAAATGGTGAGATCAATCTGGTTCAAATCGTCGAAGACGAATTGATTCTGGAATTACCTCAAGTCGCTATGCATGAGGAAGCTGACTGCAAAGCCAGCGGAAACATGACTTTTGGTGAGATCCCCGTTGCTGATGAGCGTCCGAATCCGTTTGCAGTATTGAAAAATCTAAGTAAGTAATTTAACAGGAGTAGGGTTAATGGCCGTACAAAAGAGCAAAAAATCACGTGCAGCACGTGGCATGCGTCGTTCACACGATGCACTAACAACTGCAGCTGTGTCTGTAGATTCTGCAAGTGGTGAAACTCACCTACGTCACCACGTGACAGCTGACGGTTTCTACCGTGGCCGCAAGGTTATCAACAAGTAAGGTTGAGCCTTGAATGGTCTAACCGTTGCACTTGATGCAATGGGTGGGGATTTCGGTCCTCAAGTAACAGTGCCTGCCTCCGTGCAGGCACTGTTGCAATTCCCTGAGCTCAAAGTCATATTATTTGGTGATCAAAGTGCGATCACTACCCAACTATCCCTCCTGAATCAAACGAATCACTCTCGTCTTCGCATTGTCCATTGCGATCACGTCATCGCAAACGATACCCGTCCTTCTCAGGCTTTGCGCCGGAGTCAGGGATCATCCATGCGCGCCGCTTTGGAAGCTGTTTCCGAAGGCACTGCTAATGCCTGTGTCAGCGCTGGTAATACCGGGGCTTTGATGGCTTTGTCTCGTTATATCCTCAAGCAATTACCCGGAGTGGATCGTCCCGCGCTGGTGTCTGCTATTCCAACTCAGAACGAGACCAAGACCTGGCTGCTAGACTTAGGGGCCAATGTGTCATGCGATGCCGATACCTTGTTCCAGTTCGCGGTAATGGGGGCGGTGCTTGCTGAACAAGGCCATGTGACGCCCCCCCGGGTTGCGTTGCTCAATATCGGTGAAGAGGAGATCAAAGGTAACGATCTCGTCAAGCGCTGTGCTGAGATGCTGGCCGAGTCACCGGATATCAATTACATCGGCTATATCGAAGGGGATCAGCTCTACAGTGGTAAAGCCGATGTTATTGTCTGTGATGGCTTTGTAGGCAATGTCAGCCTTAAAACCAGTGAAGGGGTGGCAAACCTATTTATTGGTGCGATTAAACGTGCTATTTACGGTAATCCACTGAAACGGTTGATAGCGAGGTGGCTATTTAGTGACCTATTTAACAGCTTGAAACAGTTGAACCCCGACCAGTATAACGGCGCGAGTCTGTTAGGATTGCGCGGTATTGTGGTGAAAAGCCACGGAAGTGCTGATACAACCGCCTTTACTAATGCGATTGGTGAAGCGGTACACGAGGTCAAACGACAAATACCGACAAAAATCAGTGATCGTTTGGAAGAAGTCTTACTCGAGAGGCATTATTAGTCTTCATGTATAGCAAAATTTTAGGTACTGGCAGCTATCTGCCAGAGCAAGTACGTTCTAATGCCGACTTAGAACACATGGTCGAAACCAATGACGAGTGGATTGTCGCTCGCACCGGTATCCGAGAGCGTCGCATTGCCGCCGAAGACGAAACTGTCGCGGTGATGGGGTATCAGGCTTCATTGAATGCTATTGAGATGGCAGGCATTGAGAAAGATGACATTGACTTGATCATCGTTGCGACGACCAGTGCGAGCCACGCGTTCCCATCGGCGGCTTGTCAGGTTCAGGGCATGCTCGATATCAAAGGCTGTCCGGCGTTTGATATTGCTGCTGCTTGCTCTGGTTTTGTCTACGCGTTGAGTGTTGCCGATCAGCATATCAAAACAGGTATGGCGAAAAACGTCCTGGTGATTGGTGCTGATGCGTTATCGCATCGTTGTGATCCAAATGATCGTTCGACGATCATCCTGTTTGGTGATGCTGCTGGTGCTGTTGTTATCGGTGCCAGCGAAGAGCCGGGTATTATCTCGACCCACCTTCATGCTGATGGCCACTTTGGTGGGCTGTTAAGCCTTGGCTTGCCTGAGCACGGTAAAGACTTCAGTGATGATAAGTGGTTATACATGGCCGGTAACGAAGTGTTCAAGGTAGCTGTAACCCAACTATCTAACTTGGTTAAAAACACTTTGGCAGCCAACAACATGGATAAGTCCGAGCTGGATTGGCTGGTACCGCACCAAGCTAACCTGCGGATTATCAAAGCGACAGCGAAGAAGCTTTCGATGTCGATGGATCAGGTTGTTGTCACCCTTGATCGTCACGGTAATACCTCGGCGGCAACCGTGCCAACGGCACTGGACGAAGCGGTACGTGATGGCCGTATCCAGCGTGGCCAGACATTGCTGCTTGAAGCCTTCGGTGGTGGTTTCACCTGGGGTTCGGCGCTAGTGAAGTTCTAAGCACCTTCTTTATATTTAGTTTGGGCGGATTGGCGTTGCCATCTCGCCCGATTTAGCAAAACTGAGTTTTCAGTTACATAGAATAAGGATTCTCGAATGTCTAAGTTCGCGATTGTATTTCCGGGTCAAGGCTCTCAAGCCGTAGGTATGCTGGCTGAATTGGCTGAGCAGTATGATGTGGTTAAGCAAACTTTTGCTGAGGCATCTGAAGTATTAGGTTATGACCTGTGGGCATTGGTACAAAACGGCCCAGCTGAAGACCTAAACCAAACTCACCGCACCCAACCTGCGCTGCTGACATCTTCAGTTGCTATCTGGCGTGTATGGCAGGAGGTTGGCGGTGCCCAACCTGAAGTAGTGGCAGGCCACAGCCTTGGTGAGTACTCAGCATTAGTATGTGCTGGTGTTATCGATTTCAAAGATGCGGTTAAACTGGTTGAATTACGTGGTCAGTTGATGCAAGCAGCAGTACCAGCGGGTGTTGGTGCAATGTCTGCCATTATCGGTTTGGACAACGACGCTATTGCAAAGGCGTGTGCAGAAGCCGCGCAAGATCAGGTGTGCTCACCGGTAAACTTTAACTCTCCAGGCCAAGTTGTTATCGCAGGTAACAAAGACGCTGTTGAACGTGCGAATGTACTTTGTAAAGAAGCAGGTGCCAAGCGTGCGTTGCCGCTGCCTGTGTCTGTGCCTTCACACTGTGCACTGATGCAGCCTGCTGCTGATAAGCTGGCAGAAGCGCTGGAGAGCATTACTTTCTCAGCACCAGTACTACCGGTTATCAACAATGCTGACGTGGCGACTGAGACGGATCCTGCGGCAATTAAGGCTGCGCTAGTTAAGCAGCTGCACAGCCCTGTACGCTGGACCGAGTCTGTTGAGCGCATGGCCGGTGAGGGTATCGAGTCTCTGCTTGAGTTTGGCCCTGGCAAAGTATTGACTGGCCTAACCAAACGAATTAATCGTTCAATGAGCAGCGCAGCGGTCAACGACATCGCTAGCCTTGACGCTGCCAAGTAACCAATTTCATCAAAGAGGATTAACAATGAGCCTGGAAGGAAAAATTGCGCTGGTAACAGGTGCGAGCCGTGGTATCGGCCGTGCAATTGCCGAGATTTTGGTTGAACGCGGTGCGAAAGTTATCGGTACCGCAACCTCTGAGAGCGGCGCAGAAGCGATCAGCGCTTATCTGGGTGACAATGGTAAAGGCCTTGCGCTGAATGTCACTTCCCCTGAATCTATTGAAGCTGTACTTAAGCAGATCAAAGAAGAATTCGGTGATGTTGACATCCTAGTTAACAATGCAGGTATTACCCGTGATAACCTTCTGATGCGTATGAAAGATGACGAGTGGCAGGACATCATGGATACCAACCTGACGTCTATCTTCCGTCTGTCTAAAGCGGTATTGCGCGCAATGATGAAAAAGCGTCATGGCCGTATTATCAGCATCGGTTCGGTTGTGGGTACCATGGGTAACGCAGGTCAGACTAACTATGCAGCCGCTAAAGCGGGTCTGATTGGCTTTACCAAATCGATGGCTCGTGAAGTGGCTTCTCGTGGCATTACAGTAAATGCTGTGGCTCCGGGCTTCATTGAAACGGACATGACCAAGGCTCTGACAGACGATCAGCGCGCCGCGACACTGTCTGGTGTTCCGGCTGGCCGTCTTGGCGATCCGCGTGAAATTGCAGCCGCTGTGGCTTTCCTAGCCTCTGAAGATGCTGGTTATGTGACCGGTGAAACATTGCACGTCAATGGCGGCATGTACATGATTTAATCAAAAAAGTTGCATAACTTGATGATGCAAGTCAAACTCAACTTGTTTTCACTGAAAATCGTGGTTTGACCAGCATCTTGAGTATTGCAACTTTTGCAGTATTGAATAAACTACAGCAAATCGCATTAGCGAATTCTTGTTTTAAGGAAATAGATTAATGAGCAACATCGAAGAACGCGTAAAAAAAATCATCATCGAGCAACTAGGTGTAGACGAAGCTGAAGTTAAGAACGAAGCATCTTTCGTTGACGATCTAGGCGCTGACTCTCTAGATACAGTTGAACTAGTAATGGCTCTTGAAGAAGAATTCGACACTGAGATTCCAGACGAAGAAGCTGAAAAAATTACTACAGTACAAGCTGCAATCGACTACGTTGTTGGCGCTTCTGAGTAATTAAAGAACTCCCCCCAGGCGGTCACCATGACCGCCTGACTTTTTCTATTGAAATCTGTTTTATCCTCAATTCCCGGAGAAATAAATCGTGTCTAAGCGTCGCGTAGTTGTTACTGGCATGGGTATGCTGTCACCGGTAGGTAATTCTGTTGAATCATCTTGGAAAGCACTTCTAGCCGGTACTAGCGGTATCAGCACTATTGAACATTTTGATGCTAGTGCATTCGCTACTCGTTTTGCTGGTTTGGTCAAAGACTTCAATTGTGAAGAATACATGACGAAGAAAGATGCCCGTAAAATGGACTTGTTTATCCAATACGGCATTGCAGCAGGCGTGCAAGCATTAAATGACTCTGGTATTGAAGTTACTGAAGAAAATGCAGCCCGCGTGGGTGTTGCTATCGGTTCTGGTATTGGTGGTCTTGGCTTAATTGAAGCTAACCATCAATCTTTGATGGAAAAGGGCCCGCGTAAAATCAGCCCATTCTTTGTTCCATCAACAATTGTAAATATGATTGCTGGCCACCTGTCGATCATGCATGGTCTACGTGGTCCAAACATCGCAATCTCTACCGCGTGTACAACTGGCCTTCACAACATTGGTCATGCTGCACGTATGATCGCATACGGTGATGCCGATGCGATGCTAGCAGGTGGTGCTGAGAAAGCATCTACACCTCTAGGTATGGGTGGCTTCGCAGCTGCGAAAGCACTATCTACCCGTAACGACGATCCTCAGGGTGCATCTCGCCCGTGGGACAAAGACCGTGACGGTTTCGTACTTGGCGACGGCGCCGGTATGATGATGCTTGAAGAATACGAGCACGCAAAAGCACGTGGTGCGAAAATCTATGCTGAGCTTGTTGGCTTTGGCATGAGTGGAGATGCTTACCACATGACATCGCCAAGCGCAGATGGCTCTGGTGGCGCATTGGCAATGGAAGCATGTATCCGTGACGCGGGTATCAATGCTGATAAGATCGGCTACATCAATGCACACGGTACATCCACCCCTGCTGGTGACGTGGCTGAGACGCTTGGCATCAAGCGTGCAATGGGTGCGGCGGCTGACAAAGTGTTGGTGTCTTCGACTAAGTCTATGACAGGTCACCTTCTGGGTGCTGCGGGCTCTGTTGAAGCTATCATCACGGCGATGACGCTGATTGATCAGGTTGTTCCGCCTACAATCAACCTTGAAAATCCTGATGAAGGCTGTGATCTGGACTATGTACCAGGTGAAGCGCGTCAGGCTAACCTTGAGTACGCATTGTGTAACTCGTTCGGTTTCGGTGGTACAAACGGCTCATTGCTGTTCAAGAAAATCTAGCGATAACCTGTTATCATAGAACGGCCTGGTGTTATGCACCGGGCCGTTTTTTTTTATCTATCTTTTGAATAAATCGAGCAGGAAACTTGATGATCCTGATCAACGGAAAATCTGACAACCATGTATCGGTTACCGATAGGGCGCTGCAATACGGTGATGGCTGTTTTACGACTATGCTGGTAGAAAGTGGTGAAATCCGGTTGTGGCTCTTTCACCTCGAAAGGTTGAAGGAAACGCTCGCGTTACTGGATATTACCGAGCCTGACTGGGATGAATTAGCTGTAACCGTCAATAAGCTTGCAACCCATTACCCGGACAAGGGTGGTTTGAAGGTGTTGATAAGCCGCGGAAGCGGTGGCCGAGGTTACAGTGCTTCTGGCTGTGCTGATACACAAGTTATTGTGTCGGAGTTTACGTGGCCCACACATTACCGACAGTGGCAGCAAGACGGTATTGTCTTGGGAATTTGCCAGCAACGCTTGTCGCACTCGCCGATGCTCGCTGGGTACAAACACCTTAATCGGCTTGAGCAAGTGCTGCTCAAGCGGGAGGCAGAGCAGAACCAGTGGTTGGATGCCGTGGTGCTGGATGTCACTGGCAATGTGGTGGAATCTATTGCTTCGAATATCTTTTGGCGCAGAGGCAACACGTTATATACACCAAGCTTAAAACTGTCTGGGGTGAGGGGAGTGATGCGACGGCATATATTACAGTTGGTAACTGAACTGGATTATTGTTTAGAAATTGTCAATTCGCCGCTCGATGACTTGCTTTGTGCTGATGAAGTCTTTATTACTAATGCCCTTATGGCGTTAGTGCCGATTAATGAAATCAATGGAATAACATTTACCCAGCAGACCTTGCTGGGTGAGTTGAACAAGAGGTTGTATTCGTGCTAAAGAAATTGGCGATTGCTGTAATCCTGCTGGGCCTAGTGGCTGCCGGTGGACTGGGTTGGTCGTATCAGCAAGTGAAGTCATCACTTGATGTACAAGTGGGAAACCAACAAGAAGTCTTATTGACGGTAAGAGCCGGAACATCATACCGTGGATTGCTCAATCAGTTGGCTAGCCAAGACATCATAGTTGAGTCGCCATGGACGCGATGGATCCCAAGGCTAGAACCGCAACTGGCAAACTTGAAGTCAGGTACCTACCAAATTGCCCCTGCAATGACACTGAAAGACGTGTTGGCTTTAGTGGCTTCTGGGCGCGAATACCAGTTTGCTATCACGTTGGTTGAAGGCGAACGTTTCGTTGATTGGCTTGCTCAACTACAGCAGGCTCCTCATGTGACCCATGCAACCGAAGGTATGAGTGAAGCCGATATCGCCAAGGCGCTGGGCGCTGACGTTGAAAAACTTGAAGGTTTCTTACTACCAGAAACGTACCATTACACTGCAGGTACATCAGATCTTGAACTTCTGCGCCGAGCGTACCGTGATATGCAAAGCTTACTGGGTACCGTCTGGGACGAGCGTGATGCCGAAATTCCACTGAAGAATGTTTATGAAGCATTGATCATGGCCTCGATCATCGAAAAAGAAACTGCGGTTGATGATGAGCGTGGCTTAGTGTCATCGGTATTTATGAACCGCCTCCATAAAGGAATGCGCCTACAGACGGATCCAACGGTCATTTATGGCATGGGCGATAGCTATGAAGGGAATATCCGCAAGCGTGATCTGCGTAAGCCGACACCGTATAACACCTACACCATTTTCGGCTTACCACCAACACCGATTGCTATGCCGAGCAAAGCGTCTGTGCTGGCTGCCGTGAACCCGGATGACAGTACCTATTACTACTTTGTGGCTGATGGCAAAGGCGGCCATAAATTTTCGAGAACACTGACAGAACATAACCGTGCTGTGCGTGAATATCTAAGAACATTAAGAAAATAATAATGACTGGTAAATTTATCGTAATTGAAGGGCTGGAAGGCGCAGGGAAAAGCACTGCCATCCAGCAAGTGACCCAAGTGTTGGCTGAGCAGGGGATCGAAGAGTTTACGTCGACCCGCGAACCGGGCGGTACACCGCTGGCCGAGCAAATGCGAGCCTTGGTCAAGGAAGGTCACCCTGATGAGCCTTTGACAGACATGGCGGAGCTGTTACTGCTTTATGCCGCTCGCTCGCAATTGGTCGAAAACGTGATCAAACCGGCCTTGAACCAAGGCCGTTGGGTGGTTGGTGATCGCCATGATATGTCTTCTCAAGCCTACCAAGGTGGTGGTCGTGGTTTTGACCGTGCCGTCATGGAGAGCCTCCGTGATACGGTGCTGGGAGATTTTCGTCCTGATTTTACTATATATATGGACATTGACCCGGTACTTGGTCTTGAGCGCGCTCGTGGCCGCGGCGAGTTGGATCGTATCGAAAAAATGAATATTGACTTTTTCCACCGTGCTCGTGCCCGTTTTTTGGAATTGTCAGAAGCCGATCCTAGTGTTGTCATTATCGATGCTAGCCAGTCGCTAGAAGTCGTTACGGCTGATATTCGCGGTGCGGTAAAACACTGGCTGGAGCAGCGGTAACATGCTTTATCCGTGGCAGGAAAACGTATGGCAAGGTTGGCAACAGCTACTGGCACAGGGACGGATGCATCATGCTATCCTTCTTGTGGCGCCTAACGGTAGCGGACGAGAAGCGCTCGCTAGACACTTGGCAAAAACCGTGCTGTGCCAGAATGGGGCAGCAGGAGCTGGTGGTGAGTCTTGTGGTGTATGCCATAGCTGTAAGTTGTTTGAAGCTGGCACCCACCCTGATTTTCATGTAATTGCCCCTGTGCAAGAAGGCAAGCAGATCGGCGTTGACGCGGTCAGGCAATGTAACCGCTGGGCTGTTGAAACCTCACAGCTTGGTGGTGAGCGGATTATCATGATCGATGGTGCGGATGCCATGGGGGAAGCGGCGGCAAATGCACTGCTGAAAACCTTGGAAGAGCCTCCATCGGGCTGCCAGTTTGTTTTGTTGGCATCATCGCTGGATAACTTGTTGCCTACCATCAATAGCCGCTGTAACAAATGGCGGTTGGCGATGCCGCAAGAGCAGGAAACCAAGCGTTGGGTGGAAAAGCAGTTGATGCAAAGCATCAAACTGGAGACTGTTAGGCTTAATGGCTCAGCACCGATTGCGACCCAGCAGTTTATCGAGCAGGGACAAGACATCCGTTATGGGAAGTTATTGACTGCCTTTGCTGAATTTTTGCGCCCACCCTTTTTCGGCTTATATGATGTCGCTGGTTTATGTACCAAAGAAGGCCACCACAGCCTGAAATGGCTGAGTTACTTCCTTGTTGATTGCATGAAGTGGCAGCAGGGTGTGACGTCGCATTTGGTCCACAGTGAATCTTTGCCATTGGTCGAGCAGGCTGCCGGGGCAATTGCACCCATGACCCTGATTGAGCAAACCAGACAAGCCAATACCTTGTATCAGAAACTGGAACGCCATCCGGGACTGAATGCTGAGCTCTTGATTGTCGAGTGGTTGACAGGTTTCATGAACCACACATAGTACCTCTATTAGAGAGGTATCGTAACTTTATAGAATATTAAGGAAAAAAACGTGCTAGTTGATTCGCATTGTCACCTGGATAAATTGGATTACGAACAACTTCATACAGGGATTGATGATGTGTTGGCCAAGGCAAAAGCCCGTGGCATTGATTACTGCCTGTCGGTTGGTGTAACGCTGAAAAGCTTCCCAACCATGATGGAGATGATTACGCCGCATGACAATGTATTTGCATCATGCGGTGTCCATCCTCTGGATATTGAAGAAGGCTTTGATTTCGAGACGCTGAAAGAGTTTGCCCAGCACGAGCGTGTGGTAGCTATCGGTGAAACTGGCCTTGACTACCATTACCAACCAGAGCTTGCCGAGCAGCAAAAAGAGATTTTCCGTCAGCATGTGCGCTTGGCGGTTGAGCTTAATAAACCTCTTATTATTCATACTCGCATGGCCCGTGAAGATACCTTGCAGATCTTGCGCGAAGAAGGAGCCGAAAAGTGTGGCGGTGTACTGCACTGCTTTACCGAGAGCCTTGAAATGGCGCAGGCTGCTATCGAGTTGGGTTTCTATATTTCGATCTCGGGTATTGTTACTTTCAACAAAGCCTCTGAGCTTAAGCATGTCGTTAGTCAGTTGCCACTGGAGCGCCTGCTGGTCGAAACGGATTCACCGTATCTTGCCCCGATCCCATACCGCGGCAAACAGAATCAACCGGCTTATGTGCGTGAAGTTGCGGAACATATTGGCCTGCTGAAAGGTGTTTCGGTCGATGAAGTCGAACGGGTAACCACCAACAACTTCTTTACCCTTTTTTCGCACGCAAAACGAAGTTAAGGGTGAATAGGGATATAAAAGGAGCTAAGGCTCCTTTTTTTTATACTATTTGTCTCCCCGTCATACATAATTCAAAATAATTAAATTAATCCTGCAATTAAAAGAAAAAAACACTAAAAAAAGTTGATAGTTAACTTCGTAACGTAAAGTAACACAGCTTACATTACTGAAAGATAATTACAGGTTGTTGTAGGTGTTGATTTTGATGTTATTTCTTTTTTATTTCAGTTGTTTATATTTATTTCGCGTCTTTAGTAGTCGAAATTTCAACTGTGATCTATATTGAGTTTTGAAATTATATTTCATGACCTGTTGGTAATTTTGACGGCCATCAAGTTATATTTAGCACCACATTTTATACTTAACCTGTATTAAAAATGACGGTCTTATCAGCAGATGGCTACGGGGGTAGGCCGCTGATAAAGACTGAAAATCTAAATAAAACACTCACTCAGGAGCACATTATGTTTAAGAACCTTTTTGCAAACCTGCAAAAAGTCGGTAAGTCGCTGATGCTGCCAGTATCAGTACTTCCGGTTGCTGGTATCCTACTTGGGGTTGGTGCTGCCAACCTTGGCTTCATCCCTGAAATCGTATCTAACCTGATGGAACAAGCAGGTGGTTCAGTATTCGGCCAGATGGCCCTTCTATTTGCTGTTGGTGTAGCGCTAGGCTTTACTAACAACGACGGTGTTGCAGGTCTTGCGGCTATCGTTGGCTACGGCATCATGACTGCAACACTAAGCGTAATGGCTGGTGTGATGGGTGTTGAGTCAATCGATACAGGTGTACTAGGTGGTATCCTAGTCGGTGGTGTTGCGGCTTGGGCTTTCAACCGCTTCTTCCGTATCCAGCTTCCAGAATACCTAGGCTTCTTCGCTGGTAAGCGTGCTGTGCCAATCATCACTGGTTTCTCAGCTATCGGTCTTGGTATCCTGCTGTCTATCGTTTGGCCACCAATCGGTGCTGCTATCGGTGCATTCTCTGATTGGGCTGCTCACCAGAACCCAACAGTAGCATTCGGTATCTACGGTATCGTTGAGCGCTCGCTGATCCCATTCGGTCTACACCACGTTTGGAACGTACCTTTCTTCTTCGAAGCAGGTACTTGTGTTAACGCTGCAGGCGAAACACAGAACGGCGTTCTTACTTGTTACCTAGTTGCTGATGAAGCTTCTCGTATCGCTGGTAACGGCTTCGGTCAGCTAGCGGGCGGTTACATGTTCAAGATGTTCGGTCTTCCAGCTGCTGCAATCGCAATTGCTCACTGTGCTAAGCCTGAAAACCGCGTAAAAGTAATGGGTATCATGGCGTCAGCTGCTCTGACTTCATTCCTAACAGGTATTACTGAACCAATCGAATTCTCTTTCCTATTCGTTGCACCAGTACTGTACGGAATCCATGCTCTACTAGCAGGTTCTGCATACGTTGTTGCTAACACGCTTGGCTTTGTACACGGTACATCGTTCTCACACGGTCTAATCGACTTCCTAGTTCTGTCTGGTCACGCACAGAAGATGGTTCTAATGGTTGGTGTTGGTCTAATTTACGCTGCAATCTACTACGTAGTATTCCGCACTGTAATTACTAAGCTAGATCTTAAAACACCTGGTCGTGAAGAAGAAGAAGCTGGCGAAGGCGTTGCTTCTGAAGGTACTGAGCTAGCGAAAGACCTAGTTATGGCATTCGGTGGTAAAGACAACATCACAGGTCTTGACGCATGTATTACACGTCTACGTGTTGCTGTAGCAAGCGTTGACAACGTTGACCAAGATCGCTTGAAGAAACTAGGTGCAGCCGGTGTGGTTGTAGCTGGTGGCGGTGTTCAGGCTATCTTCGGTACTAAGTCTGACAACCTGAAATCTGACATGGATGAGTGGATTCGTAACAACTAATACGAATTACTAATTCATAATTCAAAAGGGAGCTTCGGCTCCCTTTTTGCTTTTAAGAGCTTGGCTAGAGGCGCTAGGCCATGGGCTAGTGGTAAAGAGATTGGCACTACTGGCTGGCAGTAAAGTGACTTAGCCTAAGGCACACAGTTATTGGCTAGTGTTATAGGAATGCATTGATAAGAGTAAAAGAGGATACCTGATATTTTGGGTACCCTCATTTAGGTAAACAAGGATCTGAGTTAATTGACGCAAAAATAGCTTTGCTTAAACTCTTTTAGCCAATAGCCAATAGCCAATAGCCAATAGCCAATAGCCAATAGCCAACTCTTACAACGACAAGAAAAACAGCATCAATATAGGCACTAATAGGCTGAGGATAAACCCGCTGACAATCGCAATCGGTACACAGCGGATTCCGCCGCAGTTCTGGATCACCGGTAGAGTGAAGTCCATGGCGGTGGCTCCGGCATAGCCAATAGCAGTACTTGGATAGCGGCTGATCATCATAGGGATCAGGCTAAGTGCAACCAGTTCGCGCAATAATTCGTTAAGGAAAGCAGCTCCCCCCATAACAGGGCCAAGGTTGTCACCAATCAAAATACCCGCCAGTGAGTACCAGCCAAATCCGGACGCCATCGCTAAGCCTTGGTTGTAGGGTAGGTCAAGCAGCCATGCGGCAATTAAGCCACCGGGCAGAGAGGTTGCGATAATCGTTAAGGCGATGATCATGCCTTTCTTGTTGAGCAGAATCTGCTTCAACGTCATCCCGCTGTTTCTGAGCTGGATCCCGATGAGGAAGAGTAACAATAGCAATATTACTTCACTGGCTTGATCGACCCAGCCTAGTTCAATACCTGTTAAGAGCCCGACAATTAACCCCCCTGCGACCACCACAATGAGTTTCATTGACTCTAAAATCATGTCGCGAAGGGGCAGTGTTTGTTGGCCATGTGCGGTTTCGGTTGGCATCAATTTGTCTAGCAGCGGTAGGGCAAGCAGATTACAGGCGCTGATCACCGAAAAAAACACAAATGTGTAAGTGATGATTTGGTTAAGGTTTTGCCCAATATTGTCCAGTCCGGCCAAGCTGAGTCCCATAAGGGTCAGGATCACCAAGATCAGTCTGCTGGTTTGGGTGTTGATAAACGCCAGTACCGTAGGCTTATTAACGGTAATGAAGTAGCCGATAATCAGCGGCAGGAAAATATAGAGCATGCCAGAGAACATGTTGGTCCTTTTTATTGTCGGTGGGGCATTAGACGGGGTTATCCATAAACCCGATTTTATGAGCAGGTGATCAACATCACTATTTTCAGCAGCTTATCAGCTAGGCTGAGAACGGGTCAATATCCATTCTCAGCCAATTTATGTAGGTATGGTATGTTGGAGGAAGAGTTACAGGGCCAGAACCTGTAAGAGCGCTAAAGGCCGCTATTGCTAATGACCATTTTGAGGCGCAGATTAAATTCTTGCGGAGGAAGGTTGGTTAAATCATACATCACTTCGGCACCAGCAAGATCTAGCTCGACATGGTGCTCGTCGATAGCGTCGTCGTTGCTTTTAAACATCAGGAGGTGATGGGCCATACGTGCGACATCAAGATAGCCAGTATTGTCATTTAGCGTTGGGTGTTTAAGAGGTTGGTTGGTTGCGACTTCAAGGTAATCATCGTCGAACCCCCAGTGCTTAAGGATCACCTTGCTGGCTTCTTGGCAGCTATGCTGGAAAACATACTTGGCGATATCGATATCGAGATAGTTGCCACTATCAAGATAAGACTGGTATTCATGGATCAGGCTGAATAGGCCAATATCGGCAAACAGTCCTGCGAGCAGCGCTTTTTCCGGCTCTAGCTCTTTGGGAAACTCCTCGTGATTGGCCAAGTCATGGCTGATCAATGCCATGGTGGCTGCGAGTTGACGCGAGCGCACGGCACTCTGCTTGAGTAACTGGTTACACTCTTTACTGAAGTGATAACGTAGCTTGAGCTCCTCGATGGCCTTTGCGGTAATGATATCCCTTACTCTAAAAATGCCTAACCGACTGACTGCGTTGTAGATATCATGGCAAATGACATTGCGCCGGTTGAACATCATGGTGTTTGAAATTTTGACGATATAGGCGGTGATACCGGGATCATCGATAAGTAGATCGGCAACATCACGGACGGTTGTTTCGTCGTCATTGCATAGCTGTTGAAGTTTGCTGAGAACGGACGGGATAGGGGGAAGGATAAGCCGGTTTTTTTGCACGGCTGATTTAACTAGAGAGCAAAACTCTGACTCTAAC
This sequence comes from Photobacterium sp. DNB22_13_2, assembly GCF_052873915.1. NCBI lineage: Bacteria > Pseudomonadati > Pseudomonadota > Gammaproteobacteria > Vibrionales > Vibrionaceae > Photobacterium > Photobacterium sp. DNB22_13_2. The sequence goes on along the minus strand of NZ_JBNNXU010000003.1, from coordinate 210,231 downwards.
CCCTTGATTATCTTGTCGTTTTCAGGGCTTAGCCAAAAAAAAGATACGTGAGTCATTACTGTATTATGAAAAGTCTGGACACGACTATTCTATCGGGACTGAGAGGGGATAGATAGTAGCGATGGCACAAATTCATTACAGGATGTTTATCTGGTTAAATATCAGGCGAGTGAAACAGTCTGTGAAGAAAACGGGTGGTTAACTTTGCATTATCTTGCGTGATCAACAGTTGTTTGTAGTGGACTTCAAGTGGGAGTACTTCAATCCACCGCTGGCAAACCCAAGATATATCATCCCACTGTGGCGACGGATACAGGGAGCCGATCTCTGGCATGGACTGGAAAAAGAGTTGTAGCTTATCAACCAACTCTTCATGCTGGAGTTCCAACGATGCACTTTCCCAGTTGGGATAAAGTGTGCAGTTGCCCTTCATCAATCCATCTCGTTCGAGGTGAATGTCATGAATACGAATTTTCTGGACCCCTTCAACAACAATAGACAATAAGCCGGACTCCAGCTGATCAAAGTTGATGATGGCGCATTGGGTTGCAATAGCTGGAATTTGTTTGAGTTCGCTCTCAGCCTCAGATTCGTTAATCATACAAACGGCAAAGGGAGGCGCATGAGCTAACGCTTCCTTCAGCATCCTCAGGTAACGACTTTCTATCAGGGTAAATGCAGCCCTGCCACCTGGCAGTAGATGGATACTGGATGGATAAAGGGCGATTTCATTCATGATGTTGCCTAATAAGGATACCTGATACGAGCATGATGATGATAAGAATAAAGATAGTGTCTACTGTATATTTTGGGATATTCGTTCAACTTTCACCCCAAAAAATACGGTCGAAATTGCCACAAGATGCTTATTTTTTGCTCCGTAATATGTCTGAATTCTCACTTTTAAGTGTTCATTGTTTCATATGTGGCGAATATTATTTTTGTGTGTCAAAGTCAATTTAATGACGCTATGCAGTGCGGCGCTTCAGGAAAAATAAGCCATTAACAATTAATGGGAGATAAATTTTGCTAGGGTTCAGGGAAGAGATCTTTAATTATTTGCGCGAATTTGGTGGGTTTGAAAAACGTTCCATGTTCGGTGGTACAGGTATCTTTATAGAGAGTGCAATGTACGCAATCATCAACGATGAGGCTATATTCCTTCGTGGTGGTAGCAATCTCGACCAACATTTTACTTTGCTCGGTTGCGAAAAGTTCAGGCACATCAAACGTAGCACCACTGCGGTTGTAAACTATTACGATATTACCCATATATACAAAACAGATTCAGAGACTTGTTCGGGCTTGGTCAAGGAGTCAATTGCCATCTCAACCTCTGATAAATGTTATAAAATGTCTGATAAAAGCAAAAGAATCAGGGACTTGCCTAATATGCGGTTGACACTGGAGCGAATGGTGAAAAAAGCCGGCGTTCCGGATGTCAGTAGCTTCCTCTCATTGGGAGCCGTAGAGGTTTTTCGTAAAGTCCGACAGAGCCATGGTAAAGATCTTGATGTGAAGTTGCTGTGGATGTTTGCCGGAGCCATTGACGGTTGTCATTGGACATTGCTGAAAGAAGAGCAGAAGCAGCGCTTATTACGTGATGTTCAATAAGTTGTAACCATTAATTTTAAAAGATAAATAAGCCACTGCCATAAGCAGTGGCTTTTGTCTTTATGCTCTTGATGGGTCGAGGGAGGAATCTCAGGACATTTAGGTATATCATGTGTTGATAAATCCATGTTGTTTAAAGATATATGCGACTACCACGTTTGACTGGACCCGTGCTGTCTGGGCTCCATTGCTTTCTTATTGCAGCCGATCAAATGAGTTTTACTCGTGCGGCGGAGATTCTATGCCTGACGCAAAGTGCGGTAAGCCATAAGATCAAAAATTTAGAAGATTCTTTAGGCGTAAAGTTGTTTATCCGCCAGCCTAGAAAGCTCACACTGACCGATGAAGGCAAACGGTTAAAGGAAGTTCTGGCACTTAACTTTGGCGATATAGCCAATGAGCTAAGGGATTTACGTACCCTTGAGTTAAGCGGCGATCTCAATGTGTCTGTGCCGCCGACTTTTGCCCAGCGTTGGCTGTTACCAAGACTGAGTAGTTTCTTGGAAAAATACCCCGCACTACGCTTTCACTTGCGAACCCGAAATGAGCTAGTGGACTTCCATACCGAGTCTTTCGATTGTGCTATTTATTTTGGTAATGGGAAATACACTGGACTGCATGTGGTCAAGCTGATGGACGAAAGCATGGTACCTGTTTGTAGCCATGAGTATGCCCAGCAGCATTGTTTATACGGTAACCCTGCAAAATTGACCTCGTGCATGTTGTTGCATGATGCTGCGCCATGGGCTAGAGCAGGAAAAAACGATGAATGGCAATACTGGGCACAGCAAAATGGTGTGGTGCTACCGGAGGCCGGGTGTACTTTTGACCGGGCTGATTTGGCTCTGCAGGCTGCGGAGCGGGGTATTGGTGTCGCTATCGGGCGGGCGTCGTTCATCGCCGAGCAGCTCGAATCCGGACGGCTTGTTACACCCTTTACACTTTCGGTATCTTCACCTCAAAACTATTTCTTGGTGTGCCGTAACGAGATGGCGACGTCACCTCGGGTGAAAGCGTTTATCGATTGGCTGGGTGAAGTGCAGTAGTACTTATACCAGCCCACATATCCAGGTTGGTATTAACCTTCACAAATAAAAACGCCCTGCATTAGCAAGGCGCTTGTAATCTGTCTGTGTCTATATGGAAGATTAGAACTTAAATCGCGTTGACAGCATGACTTGATCGCCGTAAAGCTCGTTGAAACGACCGGTAACGCCGACAGAGAATAGTTCTGTGGCGTGGAAGCGGCCGTAAACACTGCCAGTGACTTCTTCGAACTCGTCAATGTTAATGTGCCCGATAGTACCGCCAACTTCTAGTTGTGGACCTAGCCACTGGCGAACACCCAAGTTCACTTCAACACCAAACTTACCGCTTGAACTTTTCAGTGCGCTTTTGTTTTTAGCACTGCGTGCTTTGAGTTCACCGGTGATATCTGCCCAGTTGTTAACGGGGGCATGGAAGCCTACACCGAGTGTTGCATCCCAATCGCTCTCGAACTCAGTGTCGACGCTACCGGTGATGTGGGCATTCGGGTGGATTGAAGTGCTGAAACCAGCACCGTAAGTCAGCGGGCTAATACCAATACGCGCTTCAGCGTAGTCGTAGCTGAAGTTGCTCATTGTCGGCTGGGCATTCGCCTGTACCGCTGAAACAGATGCCAGGACAAGACCTGAAGCAATTAGGGTTTTACGCATGACAAATTAGTCCAATGGGCTAAAAATAATTGAACTATTTTAATAGACATAAGCGAGTGTTCATAGCAGTTTTGTAGAATTTTGCTGTCTTGTTTTTAAAGTATTGAACATAAAAGCCGACAAAATTGGTAAAATTATGTGATCAGTCCCCATGGGATGGTAATGATGGGGCGAAGGGCAAGAGTAAGCCTACCCTTCGTTTATATCCGTGCATGTTGTAACGGTGAACACCTACACCAGCTCGTTACCTGAACGCTGTCCACTCTCAAACTGCTTCATACTGCTCAGCGTGGTATCCGCGATGTTGCCCAAGGCTTCTTCGGTCAGGAAGGCTTGGTGCCCAGTAAAGAGAACATTATGGCAGGCTGATAAACGGCGGAAAACATCATCTTTGATTACGTCATTAGACTTGTCCTCAAAGAACAGATCTTTTTCATTTTCGTAGACATCAATGCCCAAAGAGCCAATTTTACTATTTTTCAATGCCTCGATAGCATCTTTGGAATTGAGTAACTCCCCGCGGCTGGTGTTGATAATCATCACTCCATCTCGCATTTTGGCAAATGCGTCGGCATTGAGCATATGGTAGTTTTCTTCGGTCATCGGGCAATGCAAAGTGATGACATCTGCTTGGTGGTATATTTTTTCCAAGCTGGTGTATTCCACGCCTAACTCAATAGCAATTGGGTTTTCATATGGGTCATAGGCCAAAATATTCATGCCGAGTCCTTTTAGGATACGGATTGTTGCAATACCTATTTTACCCGTACCGATCACCCCGACCGTTTTACCATGGAAGTTGAAACCTGTCAGGCCTTCCAGCGAGAAGTTGGCATCGCGGGTACGCTGGTAAGCGCGGTGGATCCGGCGGTTGAGGCTCAGCATCAGGCCCAGTGTATGTTCGGCAATGGCTTCTGGGGAGTAGGCTGGAACGCGGACAACTTGAATGCCCAATGATTTTGCTGCCTCAAGGTCGACCTTATCGTAGCCGGCACAGCGCATTGCGATCAGCTTCACTTGGTTTTGCGCGAGGGCTTCTAGCACCGGACGGCTTAAATCATCGTTAACGAAGGCACAGATTGCATCATAGCCCTGAACGATTTTGACAGTCTGTAGCGTCAGACGGAAATCATAGAAGTCGAGCTGATGGTGATAGTGTTGATTAATCAGTTCGAAGGCGTTTTGGTCATACTTTTTGGTGCTGAAGACTGCAACTTTCATGGATCACCTTTTCGGGTTGACTCTACCTCGGCATAAGCCTTGGAATAGTGTAATTGATCTTGTTGTTTTGTGACCAAGATAACACTTTTTGCCCTATCCCGAAAAGGTTTGTATGACAATTAAATTTGTAGGGTTATACGTCAGACAGCGATAACCTGCGATGGCTCAGTGCTTCCATGATCCGATTGGCATCAAGGATCTGGATCCATGCCATCAACCCCGTATCCGATTCGTTGTCGATCACAAAGGTGGTCAGCTGATCAATAACGATCTGTTTGAGTTGGTCACCGTTCCAAGGCTTGGCGATGTAGTAATCCAAGCTGGCATTGTTGACTGCTTGCACGGTTTCCTCAAGGCCTGCTTGCCCGGTAAGCAGCACCTTTCGGGCATTGCTGGATTCTTCCTGGTGCTTGAGCTCAATGAGGAAATCGATACCTGTTTCACCTGGCATAATGTGGTCACACAGGATCAGTGCTAACGGAATATGATCGGCAATGGTATCGGCGAGTACCTCTTTGGCTTCGTCAACCGATTCCGCTGCTTCGATAACGAAATGCTCTTCCAGCGAGCGCAGATCATTGATGACGCTATCGAGTACTTCCCGCTCATCATCTACGCAAAGGATCAGGTATTTGTTCATAGGCTCTCCTTAAGTGCCTCGCCCAAAGGCAAAGTAACTATCATTCTGGTAAAAAGGCCGGGTTCGGATTCGACCCTGATACTGCCATTATGTTGGTGGATGATCTGCTGGCAGACAGATAATCCAATCCCAAGGCCGAAGTTGCCTTCTCGCTTGGTGGTGAAATTGAGTTCGAAAATTTTGTCTTGTTGTTCTGGCGGGATCCCCTTGCCATTGTCCTCAACCATGACTTCAATCGCTTGTTTTGCGGGATCATCAAGTGTGACTTGTCGGGTGGTGACTTTAATTTGTCCCGGTTCGTCAACGGCATCAAGCGCGTTGGAGATAAGGTTAGTCCAGACTTGTTGCAATGCGATAGGTTGGCAATGCAGTGGCGGAAGCGAGCTGTAATCTTTGATTAATTGGTGACGCTTGAGTTTGTTTTCGAAGATCACCAAGGTGTCTTCCAGCCCTTCATGGAGGTCAACAGAATGTACGGACTCATCATCTTGCCGCGCATAGCTCTTCAGGCTTTTGACCAGATCGGCAATCCGCTGCGCGCAGATATTAATAGATCGCAGGAAATTACCCATCTGATAGTAATTCTCCCACTCGGAAAGTACTTCTGGAAGCTTGCCTTTTTGCGGGAGTAACCATTGACGAATATGGTCGTCGTCATCAATTCCCATCTGTACCGTCTTACGGGCAAGCTGCCTATCACCGAGCACATCGGTTAATTGCTTGGCACGTTGCCGGGCTTCAGAGGTAGACAGCGGTCTTGATAGCATTGCCTGTTGCATGATGTCGTTACCACGATCTTGGTTCTCATGACTGAGTGTGGTTTTGGTAATGCTGCCGATGGTTTGTTTGAGGGTATCACTGCCGCGCAAGATTGCAGAAACGGGGTTATTCAGCTCGTGGGCCACACCTGCTACCAACTGCCCGAGCATCGCCATTTTTTCTTTGTCGATCAGCTGGTGATAAGCTTCATCCAATGATTTCAGGGTTTGTTGCAACCGCATTTCGGTTTGAATGCTCCCTTTCAGGCGGCGGTTGAAGTTGCGCATGAGAAGGTTAGTAAACAGGGGAAGTAACTCACTGCGTGAATTCATGACTTTATTAAAGAGCTCCCTGTCAAGTTTGATGACATCGGTGCCGCACAGAGTCACGCCGGTTGAAAATGATGTTTCCCCAGAGATAAACGACATCCCGCCGACGAGATGGCCGGGTCCTGCCCTTACCACCTCATGGCGACACCCATGCTCATCCTTTTTATATAGCGCAACCTCGCCACAAGTGATGAACCAGAGGAAGTCATTGGGTTCGCCTTCCTGGGTAAGGATATGATTGGCGCTGTAGCTGCGGCAAGCGCGGGTGTCATCGTTGCTGGCAAAGAAATCATGCAGGGCATCGATCACCTGAGTGGCCAGGGTGGTATCGTCGAGGGTGTGGCTATGCTGGATAAACCCTGAGCGGAATCGCGACATCTGTCGTTCTATATGGGCATTGAGGATCCTACGGTGATCAAGCAGTTGGCTGTACTTGAGGCAGTCTTCATCCGGATGTTTCAGTACGAAATGCGTGAGTTCTTTCACGAGGACTTGTTTGAGCTCTTGTGGCTTCCACGGTTTGGTAAGGCAATAGTGCAGACGCCCTTCGTTGACCGCCTGCATGATGACATCAAGCTGCGGCATATCATTGAGTAGCACTGAGCGAGCCTGCTTGCTGGCTGGATACTGGTCGAGTGAAACCAGGAAGTTGACACCTCTGTCATCGCCCAGCTCGTTGTCACAAATCACCATCGCAACCCGCTGATTCTTAGCTTCGATATCAGCCAGTATCTCGTTGGCTTCGTTAATGCTGTAGGCATTATAGATATCGAACAGGTCGGCAAAAGCCGCTAAATCCTGATTGAGCTTTTCCACGACAAGCGGGTCGTCGTCCAAACAGACAATCGCAAAACTATTCACCTTTACACCCTTCACGTCAAAATATTGCTATGTTGCTGTTATGATTAGATACTTTGTATTAAGTGTATAAGAATTCAACACTCCTGACTGAGAGCCATCTAGCAATCGTGTGAGAATAATATTGCAGATGATCCAAGGTGTGACTGTGGACTAATCTGCGGGAGCACTGACAACAATGCTCTCTAAATCAATGAATATTGATAAATTTATTGTTCAGCAAGCTATGATAGACTGAGTTTTTCATCTTTAGATCTGGGACCTAATAATAATGCTAGGAAAAATCGGTGCGGTTGGCGGTGCTGTGGTTGTGGCACTGTGCTGGCCTTTTGCCACGGGGCAAATTGGCGAGCGCATTTATCTTGATACGCTTGGTCAATATGAAAACCCGTATCTTGCCGTGTCCAATGACACCTATAAGCGCGGATACCTAACATCCGAAGCGGTATCTAAAATTGAGCTAAAAGATGAGCTGAAATTTCTTTTTGAAGATGAAGGCTTACCAACCGTTTGGTTTGTTAAGCACCACGTAAGCCATGGCTTTATGAGTGTTTCTTCCACGAGTGAGCTGCTGGTGGATGATAAACTCAAGCCAATGGTGAAGACATTATGGGGTGAGGGTGTTGCACCTGTTACCTTTACGACCAACACGGCGATGACCCGTAAAACGGACTTTACTTTCCAGATCAATCCTATCGAAGAGACAGAAGTTAGCGGAACCAATGTTGCTTTGTCATCGTTTGTTATGCAGGGAACGGTCAATGCGAAAGGCGCGGGTGAATTCCAATACCAACTTCCATCCGCGAACCTCACCACAACAGCGCATGAAGAGATGGTGCTTAAAGGCTTAAAAGGGGGCGGTAAAGGATATCTCGACGGTCAGTTCTGGATTGGTGACCAATCTCTGAGCCTTGATGAAGTGCGCTTTAGCGATTTGAATTCCGATCAGAGTGTGGATGTGGCGCAGCTCGTCGTTGGCATGGAAAATGTGCTTATTCAGCCTGAAACTCCGGAGGGAGAAGAAAAGCCTGAACTTCAGCTTTCTAATTCAAACCATATTCAGGTGGGTAATCTGGTAATGCTGGACGGCAGCGAATACCAAAACTTCAACTTCCAAATGGCTTTCTCTGAGCTCGATTACCCGTCGTTGAGTCTATTGGGAGATATGACTGATGATTTGGAAGAACCATTGACTGAACAACAAGCAATGGAAGTGTCTGCAGCATTGGATTCGTTGGTAGCTAAAGGACTTACCTTTTCTATTGGTGATTTAAGTGTTTTAGCCCCGGAAGGGCAGGTAACTAGCAGTTTGAACATGGCTGTCGAGCCGGGTATCAGCAATATCTCCCAAAATATCGGTCAAATTGCCGAGAAACTGGGTGGTGATATTCACCTTAGCTTGCCTGTAGATTTAGTTGAAGCAGATCCGCTACTGAGTGAGCGTGTTGACATGCTGGAGCAGAGTGCGATTGTGGAACGCAATGCCACCCATTATCTATTGGATATGAAGATTGAAGGTGACAAGGTGATCCTCTCCAATGGTGACCAACTGCCGTTTGCTATGTTGTTTATGTTATTCATGTAATCTTTCAATTGGACCTCCATAATGAAAAACCGCCGTTTCCAACGGCGGTTTTTTGTTTTCTATTTCCCTCAGAGAACTGCCTTATCAAAGTGTTTTGGTATGATGATAGGTAATCTCTATTGATAAAATCGCTTATTTCAATTTAGTAATTTCAAGGAAATAGACGACACTTATATCAAAAGGAGGTGCTCCCGGAGTGGGAGAGCCAATCTAAAAAGTTATAGTCAGGGCAATCAGCAGAGTAGTGGGTTGTCCGGCGATCATGAATTAGGGGGATGTATGGAGTCGTTGAAGGTTAAGGATTATATGAATGTGCGTCCGGTGACATTCGAACCAAAAATGTCTCTTTCCAAAGCTCTGGACAAGCTACTTTCAGCAAAGCAGATCGGTGGGCCGGTTATTGATGAAACTCGAAAAGTGGTTGGTTTTCTGTCTGAACAGGACATGATTCATAAACTCCTCAAGGTAGGGTATTACTGTCAGGACACCCATACGGTTGAAGAATGTATGCACTCTGAAGTGCTTACTGTATCTCCTGAAGATTCTATTATTGAGCTGGCAGATACAATGGCTGGACAAAAACCGAAAATCTACCCTGTTGTAGAAAACGGTCGCTTGGCAGGGGTTATTACTCGACGTGATGTGCTAACGGCGATTAGTAATCAAATTGGTGACTGTTTCAAGCACCCTGTTTAACAGCTATCGACTAAATTAAAATAGAAAAGGCGCCATGGGCGCCTTTCTTATATACCTAGCGTTAGGGGTAGCCTGAATACCAGCAAGGAGAACCTGTGGCCAAACATCCCCGTCGTCCCTCTTTAGATGTGAACAAATCACATCCTAAAGACGCTAAATTCATCATCGGATCTACCATGAAGCATATCGTAGTGATGTCCGGTACTGGTGCGGTTGGCTTGATGGCGCTTTTCTTGGTCGATTTGCTTGATATGTTCTTCATCAGTTTGCTTGGTGAAATTGAATTAGCGGCGGCGATTGGCTTTGCAGGTACCCTGATATTTTTCTCTACCTCCGCCTCTATCGGCACCTCTATTGCCATGGGGGCCTTAGTATCTCGGGCCTTGGGGGCCAACCAACGGGATAAAGCCCGCTTGGTTACGGTCAACGTAATGATATTTGCCGTTATTTTCAGCGCTCTTCTTGTCTATGGAATGATGTCTAATCTTCAGGCTTTGCTATCTATGATTGGGGCTGAAGGAAGAGTAGCGGAAGCCGCAACGGATTATCTGACCATTTTGTTGCCTAGCGCGCCGATGATCGCGATTTCCATGTCGGCTGGCGCGGCATTGCGTGGTATCGGTGACGCTCGCCGTTCGATGTATGCCACATTGATCGGTGGAGGTGTGAATGCCGTGCTTGATCCCTTGTTCATCTTTGGCTTTTCGATGGGGGTTGAAGGGGCCGCGATAGCTTCCGTTTTTGCTAGGCTTGCGGTAATGGTGTTCTCCTTATACGCCATTATTGTTCATCATAACTTGGTCGCACGTCCCAAGGTATCAGCATTTTTCTCCTCTTTGTTGCCTATATCTGCCATTGCCTTACCAGCGATACTAACCAATACTGCGACACCGATAGGTAATGCCATCGTAACCAGCAACATTGCGCAGTTTGGTGAGAGTTATGTCGCTGGGTATGCTGTTATAGGCCGTATCATGCCTGTGAGTTTTGCTCTGGTCTTTTCTCTTTCTGGCGCAATTGGCCCTATCATTGGGCAAAACTTTGGTGCCGAGCGTTGGGATCGTATTTTACGCTCACTATCAGATGCGTTGTTATTTGTGAGTGGTTACTGCGTGCTGGTGTCTATCATACTGTGGTCTTCGCAGGATTGGCTGATAGCAGCATTTAGTTTGCAAGGCGATGCTGCCAGCATACTGTCGGTGTTTTGTAGCTATGTTGCGATTACCTTTATTTTCAATGGCGCAATGTTTGTCGCCAATGCGGCCTTCAATAACCTCAATCGGCCGACATGGTCGACGGCACTCAATATGGGCAAAGCGACCTTGGGGACGATTCCTTTTGTCTGGCTGGGCGGAAAACTTGGCGGAGCCGAAGGGGTATTGTTAGGTCAGGCTGCGGGAACCATAGTGTTCGGGATTATTAGCGGTATGTTAGTGGTTAATCAGGTCAGAAAAATGGCCACTGAGCATGAACAGAAACTGGAAGAGCAAGATATTCTCGAGCCAAGTGTGCCATTAACCCCGTTCTGTTCATCACGGACCTATATGGGGCATGAAGACGTGATTGAAGAGACGCTCGCAACAGAAACCAAAGTTTGATTTTTTTTGGTTAATGTCAACCATCAAAAAGAGTTATATTTCACTGGTTTATTGATCTGTTTCGGTGAAACTTCCTACCTTTAGACGCACAATTACCCAATCTAGATTTTTACCGGTAGACAAGAAGCGCTACCGGTACCGCTGATCCTGCTGCGCTAATTCATTGATGAAGTATCTCTATCAGCAGTGACAGACACAAAGATTCTGTGTTTTTAAGGGAATAATGTAAACATGCGTCAATATCTAAGGGTGATCATACCCGTTCTCATTCCACTCATCATTCTGATGTTACCAGCGTCAGCGTTTCCCGTCGAAGGGCTAACTATTGTCCAGCAGCGTGTCATCGCGATCTTCTTATTGGCGGCCTTGTGCTGGGTGTTGGAGCCGATACCTATTTATGCAACTTCCGTTGTCATTATCGTATTGGAACTCATGTTGCTCTCCGATAAAGGGCTATATTTGTTCCGCTCGGCAGAAGGGCAGCCGCATTTTGGTGAATTGCTCAGCTACAGCGACATTATGGCGACTTTTGCTAGTCCAATCATTATGCTGTTCTTGGGGGGCTTCTTTCTCGCAATGGCGGCAACCAAATTCCGCCTTGATGTCAACTTGGCACGTGTGTTGTTGAAGCCATTTGGTACCCAGCCGAAATATGTCATGTTCGGACTGATGTTGATCACCGCGATTTTCTCTATGTTCATGTCGAACACCGCGACCACAGCGATGATGCTGTCTATTTTGGCGCCGGTTATTGCGCTATTTGGTGCCAAGGATCCAGGTAAAATTGCGTTTGCTCTGTGTATTCCAGTAGCGGCAAACATTGGTGGTATTGGTACTCCTATCGGTACCCCGCCTAACGCGATTGCACTGAAATATCTGACCGGTGACAACTTGATCACTTTTGGTGAGTGGATGTTCTTCGGTGTACCGTTTGTGGCAGTGCTGCTGGTTTTTGCATGGGTGCTGATCAATGCATTTTATCCTGCCAAGCAGGAAAAAATAGAGCTAACCATCAAGGGCAAATTCTTGATGACGCCGAAGGCAATCACCGTCTATGTCACCTTCGCCCTAACGATTATTCTGTGGTTGATGGGCTCATCCCACGGTATGAACTCTTACACTGTTGCCTTGATCCCGGTTGCTGTGTTCTCACTGACCGGCATTATTAATAAGGAAGATTTGAAAAAGATCTCCTGGGATGTGCTTTGGTTGGTATCGGGTGGTATTGCGCTTGGTTTAGCCTTGGATCAAACAGGGCTGGCAAGGTTGATGGTGCACAGCATTCCGTTCGATAGCTTCTCGCCATATATCGTACTGGCTGGCTCAGCGCTACTATGTTTGGTGATGGCTAACTTTATGTCCCATACCGCGACGGCGAACTTGTTGATGCCAATTATGGCCGCATTAGGTACGTCTATGGTGTCGCTTGTACCGCTGGGTGGCGAGATTACCTTGATCCTAGTTGTAACTTTTGCTGCATCGCTGGGTATGTCGTTGCCTATCAGTACCCCCCCGAATGCCCTTGCCCATGCCACCGGTCATGTGCAGAGTAACCAGATGGCCCGTGTTGGGGTGATCATTGGCGTTGTGGGTGTACTGCTGAGCTTTGTCATGATTTGGCTGTTGCACTTGATTGACCATATTTAAGAGAGACACCATGCATCAACCAAAAGCCATGCAGCGGATCATCGATGTGTACTTCTGTGACCCAGCTAGGACTGAAGCGGTCAAGGCCGGGACACAGGTGTTGGTACAAGATGGTTACAACGACAAACTGTATTGGGTGAAAAAGGGTGAGTTGTCTGGTTACCTCAAGAACGACGCTGATGTGACGGCAAAAGTGTTTAGGGTCGAGCAAGGGATGTTCTTCGGGGTTCATAGCTTCTTTGCCCAAACATTGATGGCGTCGACAACGGTTGTGGCGGAAAAAGACAGCGAAATCGCGTGGATTGATCTCAAAACCCAACCAGTTGAACCTACAACGTTTGGTTCTCTGGCCGAGCAGTTTATGCCCGTCATGGTCCATGAACTGGCCCAGCGGCAAATGATGACTGGACTGCAGGCGATCGAAAAAGAAAAGGCACTGCAAAAGCTCTATGCGGCTGAGCAGATGACGACTTTGGGTCAACTCGCTGCTGGTATCGCCCATGAGCTCAATAATGCGGTCGGGGTCTTGAGCAGTAAAACTGAAGGGTTACAGCACGGCATTTGCCGCTTTCTGGAAGAGAACAAACCGGAAGTCAGTCCGTTTCTTGATCTTGGTATTTGCGATGGTCAGGCTGTGACTTCGGCACAGGCCCGCAAACGCGCTAAACAGCTACAGCAAGATCTTGGTCTTGAAAGGGAGCCGGCCAGACAGCTTGCTCGTGCGGTGCCAGACGGTGAAGTACCAGCTTACTGGCTCGAGAATCTCGATGAGGCCATACAGTATTGGGATATCGGACGTGATCTGCACGATATGCGGCTGGCCTCGAAACATGCCGCCAGTATTGTCCGCTCGGTGAAGCAGCTTGGTGGGACAGACAATGCACGCCAGCCTGAGGTTGATGTTAACGATACAATCCACAAGTCACTGGCTTTGCTACAAAGTAATTTAAGGCGGGTCAATGTGGTCTTGCGCCCGGCAGTACTGCCGACCATTACCGCCAGTACCACTGAGCTGGTGCAGGTGTGGGTCAATATTATCAAGAATGCGTGTGATGCCATGGAGCATACCGGTGAGCCGCATATCGAGATCATAACGCGGCATTCTAAAAACCGTTTGTTGATCACGATTAGCAACAACGGGCCGATGATCGATGAAGCGACACGGCGCAAAGTATTTCAACCTAACTTTACAACCAAAAAAGGTGGGTTGTCGTTCGGATTAGGGCTGGGCCTTTCGATAGTACAACGGATCGTCAACAGTTATGGTGGCACCATTGCACTGAAGAGTGACCCGGAAAAAACGAAATTTCGTATTAAATTGCCAATCGCGTAAGGGAATGGTTCATGGAAAAACTAAACATTATCTGTGTAGATGATCAAAGGGAAGTACTCAGCGCTGTATTGAAAGATTTGTCACCGTTGAATGATTTCTTCCATGTTGAAGATTGTGAGTCAGCGGACGAAGCACTTGAATTGATGGACGAACTGGATGCCGAAGGCGAGTTCATTGCGTTGGTGATCTCAGATCATGTGATGCCGGGTAAAACTGGTGTAGAGCTTCTGACAGAGATCTCGCAGGATGCCCGTTTTCACAAAACCAAGAAGGTCTTGCTGACCGGTCAGGCAACACACCAAGACACGATCGTGGCGATTAACCGCGCTCGTATCGAAAGCTATTTCGAAAAGCCTTGGAAAGCCGATAGCTTGCTGACGACAGCACGCAGCCTTATCACCGAATATATCTTTGATATGGGGATGGATTACCAGCCATGGATGGAGATCCTTGATAATGGTGTAGTTTTCAGGCGTTTGAGTTAAGGACGTAAATAAAACAAAAAAGCAGGCACAGCCTGCTTTTTTGTATATGAAATTCTTGTCTAGGCAGCCACAATATTATTTCTAACCAAACCACGCTTGATGTTCCGGCACATTTTGCCAAAGCGAGAAATGTCGTCGAAATCCGGCGAATCGCCTCGCTCTAATGAACACTCCCAGTAAGAAACCTCAGATTCCAACATTTCCATCAGTTTTTTGGGGCAACCGATGCAACTGTTATCAGGGCCACAGACAAAAGTATCTGAATCATAAAGTGGCAGCTCAAGCTTAACTTGCTCGATTATCTGTAGCATTGCCGTGCGGCGATCGGGTTTACGGGACATAGTGAGCATTCATTAGGAGTAAGGAGCGTGATTATAAAGTGCTTGTAGTAATTGTCTATGACTCAAAAGAGGAGATTTTAGTAGGTTTAAACGTTGAACTGCATTTTGAATCTTGACCTTAGACTTAGCTCCAAGGTTTATAGTTATAGACATGGTAAGCAAACCATAGATAACAAAAACAAGGAGAAGGCCATGTGTGCCCAATGCAATAATAAGAAGTTACATGTTCATTCTGTGAAAGCGGCCAGCGTAGGCCAGTCTTCGGTTGTGGTTGAAAACAGCAGCCCCGATTCGTGCTGCACATCAGGCAGTTGCCAATCAACGTCAACGCAAGCCTCATCAATTTCGCAAGAATCGGAACTATCGTCGGGTGATGACGATCCTGCTTCCGGTGCCTCTCCAGGATTTTCAGTTAATAAAATCACTTCCGCAGAGGTAGCGGCTGAATCGTCGTGTTGTAGCTCTGGTGGCTGTAGCAGTCCAGCGAGCGAAGAAAATACGACCGATGATGTTCCTCCTGCCCCTCATAGTACAACGTTAAGTTGGAAAGTCGGCGGTATGGACTGTCCAAGTTGCGCCAGTAAATTAGAAAAGGCCATTAATGGTCTTGATGGTGTTGCTTCCGCGAAAGTGATGTTTGCCACTGAAAAGTTGGTCGTCAATTGTCAATCTGCTGCAATATCGGACGATATTGTAGCTAAAAGCCGAGAAACGGGGTTCCCGCTTTATACCGCTGGTGGCGCATCAGAAGAAGATAAGCCTGCAAGCTTACTCAAGGAAAACCTGCCTGTTCTGATGATTGCGGCGATGATGCTGATTTCATTTTTAGTTAGCAGGCAGTCTGAAACCATGGGGTTAGCGGCATTTACGGCAACCACGCTGGTAGGGTTACTGCCCATCGCACGCAAGGCCATCAGGCTGGCAAAAAGTGGGTCACCATTTTCTATCGAGACCCTAATGAGTGTGGCTGCCATTGGTGCTCTGTATTTGGGTGAAACCGCAGAGGCGGCCATGGTGCTGCTGTTATTCCTTATCGGTGAGCAATTGGAAGGCTATGCCTCAGCAAAAGCGCGCAGTGGGGTGAAATCGCTGATGGCCTTGGTGCCGGAAACAGCTAGCCGTATTTTGCCCGATGGGAGCAAAGAGCAAGTGTCGGCCAGTGAGCTTCAACAGGGTGATGTCATCGAAGTGGCACCGGGTGGTCGTTTGCCCGCGGATGTAGAGCTATTGGATACGGCGGCTAGTTTTGATGAAAGTGCATTAACCGGCGAATCCGTACCGGTTGAACGCTTGCCTGGTGAGCAGGTAATGGCGGGCGCTCTGGTGGCAGATAAAGTGGTGCGCCTGCGTATAATTTCAGAGCAGGGCGCGAATGCCATTGATCGTATTTTGCACCTGATCGAGGATGCGGAGTCGCGCAAAGCGCCACTTGAGCGTTTTGTGGATCGGTTTAGCCGTTGGTATACCCCTGCCATGATCGTGTTGGCGACTTTGGTCGTCGTTATCCCACCGATGTTATTCGGGCAAAACTGGGACGAATGGTTGTACAAAGGCTTAACCCTACTCTTGATTGCTTGCCCATGTGCTCTGGTTATTTCGATTCCGGCGGCGATTACATCTGGCTTGGCAGCGGCAACGCGCCGTGGTGCCTTGATTAAAGGCGGTGCAGCGCTTGAACAGTTAGGAAGAATCGACACCGTTGCTTTTGATAAAACCGGTACCCTGACTGAGGGTAAACCTGTGATGACAGATATTGTCAGCTGGGATGGTGATGAAGTGCGCTTATTGCGTCAGTCAGCAGCGGTAGAGACGGGCTCTGCCCACCCGTTGGCACAGGCTGTGGTCAATGCTGCCAAAGAACGTGGCTTGTTAGTTGAAGAAGCACAAGAACGACAAGCGTTACCTGGACGTGGTATTCAGGGGAATATCGAAGGTGACACTTTGATGCTGGTAGCCGCAAATCGCTTGCCTGAAAGTGTCGTGCTAACAGCGCAGCAGTCAGAGCAAGCTTATGGCCTAGAGGGAGAAGGGAAGACCTTGGTGGTTGCGCTTCGGAACTTGCAGCCAGTAGGGCTCATTGCTTGGCGTGATAACTTGCGTGCAGACAGTGCCAAAGCGGTACAGAAGCTCAAAGAAATGGGGATCCACTCGGTGATGCTAACGGGTGATAACCCGCGAGCTGCAGCCGCAATTGCTGGCGAAATCGGTATAGCGTTTGAAGCAGGCTTGTTACCGGAAGACAAGGTACAGCATGTAGAGTTGGCCAACCAGCGTACCAATGTCGCTATGGTCGGAGACGGTATTAACGATGCGCCTGCAATGAAAACGGCATCGATTGGTATTGCGATGGGCGGTGGTACCGATGTGGCACTGGAAACTGCCGATGCAGCGTTGACTCATAACCGGGTCGCTGAACTACCTATGATGATCGCGCTGTCGAAAGCTACCTTGGCCAACATCAAACAGAATGTATTCTTGGCACTGGGGTTGAAAGGGGTTTTCTTGATTACCACTTTGCTGGGTATGACAGGCTTGTGGGTTGCGGTATTGGCCGATAGCGGAGCAACGGCATTAGTCACCCTTAATGCACTGCGTCTGTTGAAGTTCAACTACAAGGAATAGATTGACTTGGAATGATTCGCCCAAAATTGGTGCAACACTTCAATGTGATGCACCAATTTTGACTGGAAGTGGTCATGCTAAGTTTTTTATCATTTATCTCAGTGTGTTATCCCTATGATCCACTATCAAACCATAAAATACCAAATTGTTGAGTTTGGTATTTTTTTTGCATTTAAAACAATAGGATGATGTATATGGATGGATACAATGCAGCTCTCACAGCAAGAAAAGAACTGGCTCCCAATTTTTGGCCCTAATGGTAAGCTGGCGATGCGCAAAGCGTGTTGGCTAAACCGAGATAAGATCTCTTACCTTGAAGAGACATTCGACAGTATTTCGAATACGCGGGTAAGGCTGCTCCATACTTGGACAGAAACACAGTGGGACTTCCTGCAAGATGCGATGTTCTACCTCGCGACAAAACCCACACAAGAGCAGCCTAATGTTCTGGGTCAATTGCTAAAACGAAATAATGACTTTTCAGAACTATTTATTGTTAATGCCGACGGCATGATCACGGCAAGCAGTTTTCCCGCTCATGCTGGTCAAGTTCATCGCCAACAAGACGCATTGGCTCAAGGGCGTGAAAAGCAATTTCTGCATGGGCCGTATATCGATAAGC
Source organism: Photobacterium sp. DNB22_13_2 (assembly GCF_052873915.1). Lineage (NCBI taxonomy): Bacteria > Pseudomonadati > Pseudomonadota > Gammaproteobacteria > Vibrionales > Vibrionaceae > Photobacterium > Photobacterium sp. DNB22_13_2. The sequence goes on along the minus strand of NZ_JBNNXU010000003.1, from coordinate 192,184 downwards.
AGACGTTGGCACCGGGCCCTTCAAGTTCAAGTTTCCACGATGAAGTCACATTGATGTTCTATCAGCCGATAGAAGTGTCTGGCACTTTCATCGGTTGCCTATGTGGCCGCGTTCCGAATGATGTGCTGGGGGATCTGATCCAGCGAGAAGCCGGGCATATCTATAGTGAGTCGGGTGATAACTACATATTCATGGTTGATTCGAAGTTCGAACCGTCAATTCAGCCTGGCATTGCCCTTTCTCGTTCACGTTTTGAAGACAGCACGTTTTCTCATGGCGAGAACCTGAAATCGGGTATTGGAACTGATTGGGGGGCGGTCAAGATAGAGAAACATACCGAGTTTGAAATTGTATTCACCGATCCGGCGACCAAGAAGCTGCATCCAGGCGTCAGGGAGACAATTGCCAAAGGTGAAAACCTGTATGTTGAATATCCTGGTTATTCCGACTATCGCCATATTCCGGTGATAGGGAAGGGGGTGACATTCCAGCTTCGTGGCTCTCCCGACCGCTGGGGGATGATGTGCGAGGCCGATCTTGAAGAAGTCTACCGTCACCGTTCCCTTGCCAAGAAATTGAGTAATAAGTACTTACTGATTTGGTTGTTTACCGTTGTGCCTCCTTTATTTCTCGCGCACTTTCTGTCATTGAGGATCCCAGCTTTAGGCCTGATGATGGTCATGTCACTGCTGATTGGCTACGGCGTGTTCAAGTATATGGTCGCAATGCCTATGGTAAGGCAGCTTGAGCAAATGACAGGGGTGATAAAAACCATTGCGGAAGGTGATGGGGATCTAAAGCGCAGACTTGATAGCCAGCAATTTCATCCCGATGAGACGGGTGATTTAGGCCGATGGATTAACAGCTTCATTGATAACCTCGAGGGAGTGGTCGGCGGCATTATCTTTGCCTCCAGTGAAGTTGAACAGGTGAGTAATTCAATGCTGCGCCGCTGCAGTGTGGTGGATGATTGTACCGTTCAAACCTCTGGCTCTATCGACTCCCTGTTAACATTAACCCACCATCAGCAAGCTGAAATCCATAAAGCAGAGCAATCAGCGCAGCAGTTACAAGAATTGATGCAGAATATGGTCGATTCCGCACAAGAAGAGTATCAGCAAGCGGTAAGTAATACTCAAGAGATCAAAGATATCGTGAAAGCATCCGCAAATAGTGTGAATGATATCAACGATGAAATGAAGCATATAGAAGAGGTTGTGCGGTTGATTTCTGAAATTACTGAGCAAACAAACTTGCTTGCGCTGAATGCGGCAATAGAGGCAGCAAGAGCGGGTGAGCACGGGCGTGGGTTCTCTGTGGTGGCCGATGAAGTTAGAAACTTAGCGACGAAGACATCACAAGCGGCTAACCATATTGGAGATACGGTTAGTAAATTGCGGGTGCAATCTAAAACTGCCGTGGGCTATATGGAACAAGGGGTTCAAAATGTAGAGCAAAGCTCGTTAATCTTAGATGCTAGCCAGCGAAGTGACACGCTTCAACAGGCCGTAGAGTCAATGTTTAGCACTATTAACGTTATTGCATCTACCAGTGAACGTCATAGCTATACCGCGGAAAAAGCGCAGAGCAGTATGTCATCCTTGGAAGTGTCTTCACAGCAGTTGACGCGCCGAACCACTTTGGTCAAAAATTCAATTATTCGATTGCATCAATTAGTTGATCGTTTTGAAGTGTCTTCACAAGCTAGATAAAGTGATAAATTTACTGACGGGCATCTTTGGGTGTCTTTTTGCAGCCTAGTTGAAAGTGTTAACTGGCACGAAATAAACCAGTAAGTAGTTCGGAATTTCAACAGATGAAATCCATCACTGCAGGTTAGATGTACAGGCAATAAAGGTATCAAGGTGGATGTCGATAGTAGCAGTAGTAACCAGTGCAATAAACGGTATAAGCCAAGGAGAGACCGTATGCTTGAGTTAAAAATCCCCCCCTTATTGTTGTTTAATATCTTTGCTGCGGTGATTTTAGTCCCTGCAGGTTATCCTATCGCATTGAATACCTTGGGCTTCTTTACCGGTGCTTTATTACTGAGTGTAGCGGTCGGTATAGCGCTGGTCGCGACAATGACGTTCAAACAGGCTAAAACAACGGTCAACCCTTATAGCTTTGATAATGTGAATACCTTGGTGACTTCCGGTGTGTTTGGCTATTCAAGAAACCCAATGTATCTTGCGATGGCTATCGCCCTATTGGGTGTTGGGTTAATTGTAGGCTCTGCGGTAACGGCAGTGTTGGCCGTTATTGGGTTTGTTAGCTATCTCACGAAATTTCAAATCCTTCCAGAGGAGCGTTTGTTGGCTAACTTGTTTGGCTCGGAATATAGCCAGTACTGCCATCAGGTTCGGCGTTGGATATAGCAACCGGTATACGAATTTCTAAATATCTATTACCAAGGAGTGGTTAATGTTTGCGGTTATTTTCAGGGCGAAAGCCGGTATTCAGGATCCCCAGTATTCAGAAATGGTAGCTGTAATGCGTGAGCTGGCATTTGAAAAATATGGGTGTTTGGATTTTATTGCCGTAACAGAAGGCAAGCAGGAAATTGCCATCTCCTACTGGGAAACGGAAGCCGATATTCAGCGTTGGCACCAAGACAGCCAGCATGCAGTGGCCCAGCAGTTAGGCCGCGAGAAGTGGTATCAGTCATATACAGTACAAGTGGTTGAAGTGAAAAGGCAATATAGTTTCGATCGGGATAAGGTTTAATTTTATCTAATTGTTATTGACCTCATAAAGTGCGTAGCAGAAAAGGGTTATGTTTCTTTCTCATCTTTAATTGAGGCTAACAATGATGAAATCATCAAGAAACAAAAAAATCGCCATAATTTCAGCGCTCTTTTTTCTTATAGGACTCGCGACATTTAATGTGAGTGGACTCGGTATTGTTCCGATATTTATTATCGTGATCTCCTTTTTTACGTCGCTGATACATGGCTGGTTATACCTATCAGGTCAAAAGGATGTTGATGTTTTTACTGCTTATCAGGATGGCACCAAGACCAAAGCGAAGGCATTACATTCTGGTTTGAAGGGAAAGTCAGGAAAATAAAGATGCTATTGCTTCGTATACTGTCGTGCCGGTGGAACTGATTAAGCGGCAGGGATATATGCTGTTGATGCAAGCATCATATGAAATATCCCTGTATGCACTCGTGGTTACGAGCAAGAACCGCAACAAAAACCGGGTTCACCATGTTTCTTCGCTGGTTTAGTCTCTTCAGCCTGCTGAACTTCACTTGAAGCAGGATGCTCCACAAGTTTTTTATCTTCGGATTTCTCGTTGTCTTTCTTAAAAATCTTGGTAAATGAAATAGCCATTCGACTTCTCTCCTGATGCTGTTGGGTGATAACTTAACTAAGTTGTATTCTGAATGCATGTTATGATGAGTTTATCATGACTGTCAATGATCATTTAGGGAGAAAGCATGTTTGGCTTGTTACTTTCATTACACATTATTTCTGCAACTATTTGGACTGGTGGGCATATTGTGTTGTCGCTGGTGATCCTTCCGTCGGTGTTAAAAAATCGTAACCCACAGCAATTAACGGATTTTGAGCAGGTATATGAAAAAATCGGTATGCCTGCGTTAATCGTTCAGGTTGTAACGGGGTTAATGCTGGCTTATCGCATGTTGCCAGATATCACGCTGTGGTTTGATACCAGTATTCCACCGGCCCATGGAATCATGGCTAAGTTACTCTTGCTGGCAGCGACCGTACTCTTTGCGCTGGACGCAAGGTTCAGGGTGATCCCAAAACTGTCCCCCGCTAACTTATGGGATATGGCTTGGCATATTATTCCCGTGACAGTGATCTCGGTATTGTTTGTACTGGTCGGTGTCTCCTTCCGTGTTGGATGGTTGGTATGATAAGCAAATACAAAGGGTAGATAGAAACAAACAATTTCAGTGGGTTAGTTAAGATTAGGGCATCATGAATACAATGGACGTAATGCATGCTTATAACAAGTATGAAAGAAAAATCATAAAGCCGATAGACGGTACGGTGATTGCGACTGACAACGTCGTTAAATTTGTCGCAGATAATCCTGAGGGCAGCTATGTTTCCTTTTTCTCTGTGACAGAAGAAAATGCAAAATCTGTCATTGAGCGGGAGAAGGCTTATTTTATTGAGCACGGCCAATCGTTCGAGTGGAAAACATATTGTACCGATTCACCGCATAATATCGGTGAGCTATTGAAAAAAAGTGGCTTTATAGAACAAGAGCCCGAGTCATTTATGGCATTAGACCTCTCAACCGTATCTGAAAATAAGATTGATGAAAGCCTGTATGTTGAGGTCTTTGACGCCAAAGGGATCAGAGATGCTGTCAGCGTGCAGGAGCATGTATGGGGTGGGAATTATGATTGGCAATATACCCACCTGTTGAACATGAAAACCCAATCGCCCGATGATATTTCAATCTACGTGGTATATGACGACGGCAAGCCAGTGACTTCCGCTTGGATTGTATTCAATGGCAATAGCCCTTTTGCTGGGATTTGGGGCGGTAGTACCGTAGCAGCTTATAGAGGAAGAGGACATTATTCACTATTACTCAATAAGCGGATCAATGAGGCAAAAGCTCGAGGTAAGCAGTATCTGATTATCGATGCATCAGAGATGAGCCGGCCGATAGTCGAAAAGCGTGGTTTTGTCTTTATCTCCAAAACCACGCCTTACATTTTCCAAACCTAAACGGGGTTACCCTGCCGCTAGCCAGATCCCGACGCCCATCATCAGTGAGCCGGCGATGCGGTTGAGCATCTGTACATTGCCACGCTGTTGCAGAAACCGGCGTAATGTTCGACCACCGCTGGCATAAAGCAATAGGCAGCTGAATTCAGTGATTAGGATAATGGTGATCAGTACTGATAACTGCGGCACTAATGCTTTGTCAGTATTGATAAAAGGGGGCAGTAACGAAATCATAAACGCCCAGCCTTTAGGGTTGGCGATAGCGGTTACAAAGCCTTGAATCGCCAAACCGATTGGTGAGGTATCAACCTCATTATCAAGGTTATCAGGAATAGCCAGCTTGCCCCGAGAACGCCACATCTGAATGCCCAGCCAGAATAGATAGCCGCCACCGATATATTTTAGGAATAAGAACACGGCGGGGTAGTTGAGCATAATGGCTGCAACACCTATTACTGAGGCAATGGATACAAGCGCCACCCCGATAAGCTCTCCCCACATCATGGGCAAGCTTTTGCGAACCCCTATGGTCATACCTAGTGTCATCGATAAGGTCATACACATGCCAGGTGTCACTGAGACGAAAAAGAAAGTGGGAATAAAAACAGCCAATATGGCGAAGTCGATCATTAAATAACGTCCTTGCAGTTAACTATACTGACGGGGCAGTGTGGGAAATAGATAAAATAAGGGGCTATTATCGTTTAACTCAGTAATAAAAAATAGTGTGATAAGCCGCACGAGCAAACGATTTTTGGTGATCTGCGTCACTAATACTTGCAACGTGAAATTACTTCAATTTCTCTTAGTGTGATTGTGATCACTCAAAAGCTTTTTTTTATCGGCTATCGTAATTAAGTGTTCTACGAGCTCTTTTATGAGTATGTGTTTATACCCAAGTGACTTCAATATATTGATTAAGCTGTTAAAACAGCGTATTGAAATTATTTAGGTATAAACAAAACTAACCAGCCGCTGACCTCAAACTCCCTATCAGGCGGCAAAGATAGAAAGGATATGATTATGTCTGACAACGCAGTATTCCATTTGGGTGTGAACAAAGCGGACCTTAACGGTGCAGAACTAGCGATTATTCCTGGCGACCCTGCTCGTGTGGAAAAAATCGCTAACCTAATGGACAACCCAGAGTTTCTTGCAAGCTCTCGTGAATACACGGTGTACCGCGCGAAGTTAGATGGCAAATCTGTTGTTGTTTGTTCTACTGGTATCGGTGGTCCATCAACGTCTATCGCTGTTGAAGAATTGGCACAGTTGGGTGTACGTACTTTCCTTCGTGTTGGCACCACTGGTGCAATTCAGCCACATATCAACGTAGGTGATATGATTGTTTCAACAGGCTCTGTTCGCCTAGATGGCGCGAGTCTGCACTTTGCACCAATGGAATTCCCTGCAGTTGCTGACTTCGATGTAGCAACAGCAATGAAAGCGGCTTGTGTTGCCGATGGCGCTAAAGTTCACACTGGCGTGACAGCATCAAGCGATACTTTCTACCCAGGTCAAGAACGTTACGACACATTCTCAGGTCGCGTTGTTCGTCGTTTCCAGGGCTCAATGAAAGAATGGCAGGAAATGGGCGTGCTGAACTTCGAAATGGAATCAGCAACCTTGCTAACTATGTGTGCAAGTTCTGGTCTACGTGCGGGTTGTGTTGCCGGCGTTATTATCAACCGTACTCAGAAAGAAACACCAGATCACGCGACGTTGAAAGAAACAGAAGCGCGTTCAATCAAGGTTGTAGTTGAAGCTGCTCGCCGCATGCTTGCAGAGTAATAATTTAAATTACATAGCCAACTAATATAGAGAAGCCAGCTCAATAGAGCTGGCTTTTTTTATGTCCTTTTTACGGGAGGGCGGGAGCTGATGTGTAGATTGTCATCTATTGATGACTGCATAAATATACAGCCTGTATTTTGCTCGTACTGATTAGTGTTTTCGTTGTTTCCACTGTTACATAAGCAAGGTTGGCGTTACATTTGCAATGAAGTGTTGTTGAGATTGTTACCCGAATAAATAGTGCTTCGATTATTTATGATAATGAACAAGTAGTATTGTGTGATGTTAAGCTCAACCTTACCAGTATTGCCCAAACTGGAGCGTTTCTTTAGGTAACAAATAAACTGTTTTACCAACAGTGATCTGCTTTCAATAAAGTAAAAGTTAGTAAAATATTAACTGTGATATTGATTCCGTGTTTATGGTGCATTTGTGAATTATTTTTCAGTGGGTTACGGATGGTTATTCAAGTTTATGTGATTAATTGTTTTACTAAAAAAATTTACTGTGATGGCGATCTGTTTTACTTAAATCTTTACTCTTTATTATCCCTCTTGAAAATAAACAAGCTTGTTATGTCTTAATAAAAATAGCGCCTGTCAGCCAATACAAGAATCAAACAGATCACGGCGGCGGGTGGCATTAGGGGATTTTTTAATGATTTTTCGTAAAACGTGTTTAGCCGTGTTGATGGGCTCTGTCTTCGCATTGGCGGGATGTAATAGCAGCAGTAGTACGAACGAAAAAGTAGCAGGGCTACCAAGCAGTGAGTTCATTGATGTAATAGACCGCAGTGGCTCGCCAGAATTTCTGCGTGATTACGATCAATACAGTAATTTGAAGTTTAATGCGTTTGTCGATAACGGCGCTTGGCATGGTCATTTGCTACCTGCTGATGAACAAGGTTACGGTTCGTTTGGTGGGATCATGCAGGTGACCCAAGAATATGCTCACTTCATGTCAGGCCAGACTTTCGACAAACTTCATATCACAGATACTATCAGCGGTGAGGTCATTGACTTATCTTCTGCTGACGCCAAGGTGTATAGCACGCCAGGCGCACTGGTGCAGATCCTTAAGACTGACAAGCTTGAAGTGCAAATGGTACTGCGTTTTGTCACCGATCGTACCTCGTTAGTTGAAACCACATTGACCAACCTTACAGCGCAAGAGATGGATCTGCAGTTGTTGTGGGATGGTGAACTGTTGCAAAAAGCCCGCTCGACAGAAGGTTATGAAACACAAACGGTTGAACAAATGTACCCAGACTACAACCGTCAGATCCACACCACGGATAACGGCTTAACCATCACCTTTGGTGATATGAAAGGCAACTGGGCGATCCGTAATGACGATGACAGTGAGCTCCGTATTGCCCGTTCTGTCAGCACCCAAACCCACGTGATGCCTAACGAGATTTCGTTTGCCTCAGTGGCTCAACAGCCCCTAGCAGCAAAGGGAACCGCGAGTATTTACACCACTTACTCCCATTTGCATAACAGCGACGAAGTCAGCAAAGAGAAAGCCAAGATTTCTGATATCCTCGCTAATCCTCAGCCTTACATGATTGCGGCGGATGAGCGTTGGGCAGGGTACCTCAATTCTGGGATGGTGAACGACCAAGCCACGGATGCACAGGCCCGGGTAGGCGTAAAAGCCATTATGACCCTGAACGGTAACTGGCGCTCTGCGGCTGGGGATGTTCATCAAGCAACAGTCACACCATCGGTAACGGCACGTTGGTTCTCTGGTAACTTGACGTGGCCTTGGGATACGTGGAAACAAGCTTATGCCATGGCGCACTTCAACCCTGATGTCGCGATGGACAATATTCGTACGGTATTCGAATACCAAGTACAGGAAGGCGATCCTATCAGACCGCAAGATAAAGGTTATTTGCTCGATGTAGTGACCTATACCTTACCGGAAAGCCGTGATGGTGCTGGCTCAGAAAACTGGAACGAACGGAACACAAAACCGTCATTGGCAGCTTGGTCGGTGATGGAAGTCTATAATGCGCTGAAGCATGAGTTTGACCGCCCAGCAGATGCCCAAGCGTGGATTGATGAGATGTATCCTAAGTTGGTGGCCTACCATGACTGGTGGCTGACTAACCGTGATCATAACAATAACGGTGTGCCGGAATATGGTGCAGCGGTTGATCCGGCGCATAATACCGAAGATGGCCACATGTATGTGTGGGTGACGACAAAAGAAGATCTTGTCGCTAAATTTGGCCAAGAGAATATCCTTGAACAAGATGGCGATGAATACAAAGTTAAAGGAATGGATAACTACAATACCATTCTGGATGACGTTATATACCAAGAGCTGCATGTCGGCGCGCAGGAAGCGGCTGGCTGGGAGTCGGGTATGGATAACGCTGCCCGCTTTGGCTTTATCTCTGCAGAACAACTGAAAGACTACGCTGATGCTAACCATAACGGTGATGTAGAAGCGGCGAAGAAAGACTGGGAAGTCCGCTTTGCCGAGAACCGCGGTAGTAATGATGAACTGCTAGGTTTCTCTATGTTGCAGGAGTCAGTCGACCAAGCGTCATACATGTATTCTGACAACAAGTACTTGGCAGAAATGGCGACCCTTGTCTCAAGCAGTGTCCCAGGTAAGCAACGCGGCCAGGAATTCTTGGATGGCGCTGCAGATATCAAGAACTACATTAATACCTGTATGTTCGATGCTGATACGGAATTCTTCTACGATATTCACATGAATGTTGACTCAAATGGCACACCAGTTCCTGTAATGAAAAATGGCATTGCTTGTGCGGGTGAGCCAATTGTTGAACGTGGACGTGGCCCTGAGGGGTGGGGACCATTATTCAACGGCGCTGCGACTCAAGAGTTGGCCGATAAAGTGGCGCAAACCATGATGAATCCAGAAGAGTTCAATACATCTGAAAAGTATATCGGCGAGGGGATTTCGCTTCCGACGGCATCACAAACGAACCCTGCTTATCATGCTGATATCTATTGGCGTGGCCGAGTATGGCTAGACCAATTCTACTTTGGTGTCCGTGCGATGGAACAATATGGTTATGGCAGCGAAGCGGTTCATATGGCCAATGAGCTATTTGCTAACGCCGAAGGAATGACAGAAGACGGCGCGATTCGTGAAAACTACAACCCAGAAACTGGCGCTGTCCAGGGCGCAACTAACTTCTCGTGGAGTGCAGCCCATATGTATATGCTTTATCGTGAATTCTTTAAGAACTGATCATCAGTTGCTTGATGCATAAAATGAAGCCAGCTCAATAGAGCTGGCTTTTCTCATTGAGGCTCTTAGAAGTGCTCATTTCCGGTTAATCAAAGCTATCAGTATGCAGACTCAGGCGAGTATATTCATTCCACTCTTCCGTAAGTATTGAATAAGTTAAGGTGCTGGAATTGTGGGTATGCAAAGGGATAAAGACTTCACCGTGTTCATTGGTTTTATACACTTTGCCGCGGTTGGAAGGATTGCTAACACTAACCCTTGCGTTGGCCGCGGGTTTGCCATCTTCCATCACTTTGACCCAACTACCTGCTTGGGTATCAATAATGCGGATATCAGCAAAAGCTAACGAACTAGCAGACAACATGAGTGCTGCGATACTTGCTTGTTTGAATGTCATGTAAACCTCTCAGACAACTTACCCTGACATTGTTGTGTTACCACCTTCTTCACTGATCACATGTTCAATAAGAAGAAGATGATGCTTGGTTTCGATAGAGTAGCGAATAGCGTCGGTAGATAGTTTCTTCAGATCAGTATAGATAAGGTAGTTCACACCCGAGAATAAACTGACGACGAGAACGAGCGTCATGACTACTCTACGCCACATTCTTCGTTCCATTTCAGCAAGGTGTCGCTCAAGCAGGCGAGTGACATCATAGTTGGTTAAATTAGGTCTGATTGGTTTCATCGTGATAAGAAAAGTTAGGCTATTGCAGCAGTGTAAATCAGCCAAGGTCAACGTGATCCGTTGAAGTGCAAAGCTATGTAAAGGCAGGCATGTAAGCGGACTAAAAAAGATGGACGTTGAGCGCTCAAAAAGAAATTGCCTGTAGCAAAACAAGTAATAAGCTTTAGCCTTGAAACTTGAGATATTTATGGGTAAGGCATAAGGTATATACATACCGACCGTCGGTCGGTCTGTGGCAGAGTATGTGATGGTCAGAGTGATTAAATCACCGCAAGAGCGGCGGGCAGAGTTTATTTCGGCGGCCAATGCGCTGTTTTTCTCCAAGGGGTATGCCAATACCTCGGTCAATGATCTTATTCAGTATGTCGGTGTGTCTAAAGGGGCGTTCTATCATCATTTTGATTCCAAGCAAGCCGTGTTGGAAGCCTGGAGTAATGACATGCTGGTGCAATACCGCAAGATGATTGGAGGGCTGGTGGATGATCCCAGTTTAAGTGCTTTGACCAAATGGACTCTTCTGTTGCGCCGAACCAACCAGTGGGAAATTGGCCAGAAAGAGATCATGTTGGGGTTTGTAAAAATCATCAACCTGGATGAAAACCTTCAGTTGAAGCATAGCTTTATGCAAAAAGTGAGTGCCTTACTGGCCAGTTATTACGAGGCCATCCTCCGCCAAGGTAATCAAGAGCAGGTATTCGATGTACCTTCGCCTGCGGTGACGGCTAGGTTAATGGTGACCGTTCTTAACGGTTTTTCTGAAGAGCTCACTCGAAAAATGCTTCAAGCCGAGCAGATGCAAGATCTGTTTGATGGTGTAGTTGAAGAGGTGGAAGCGACACAACAAGTTCTAGAGCGAATGGTAGGGGCAGAAGCAGGCAGTATGCCTTTAATTGATGACGAACAGCTACATGCGTGGTTCACCGATTAATATTCAGTTTGATAAAAGGATTAGAGATGCGATTACTTACCGTTTTACTGGTTATCTTGCTGAGCTTTCCGGCTTGGGTTTCGGCTGAGACGGCGACATCCATTATTACTCAATCTGATCAACAGATGCGCGGTGATTCAAGCTATACCGAGGCAACGATGCGAATTGTCCGTCCGGATTGGACCCGTACCATGAGCATGAAAAGCTGGACCAAAGGGCAGGACTTGTCCCTGGTGTTGATTACCGCTCCAGCCAAAGATAAAGGCAGTGCCTCCCTCAAGCGATACCGAGAAATGTGGAACTGGTTACCGAGTATCGAGCGAGTCGTTAAAATCGCCCCTTCGATGTTGGGACAGTCGTGGATGGGCTCGGATTTCACCAATGATGATTTGATCAACCAGTCATCCATCGTGGTCGATTACACCCATAAAATGGTGGGTAAAGAAGTGTTCGATAACGATCCGAGTTGGGTGATAGATGCTAAAGCAAAGCCGAACGCACCCGTTGTTTGGAGCAAGGTGAGATTATGGGTTTCACAAAAGACCTACTTGCAACGCAAGGTGGAGTTTTACGATGAATTCGATGAGCTTATCAATACTATGAATACCTACGATGTGAAGATGTTGGGTGGGCGCCAGGTTGCTTCACGAATGGAAATGATCCCCGCCGATAAACCGGGAAACAAAACCGAGATCATTACCCATCAGGCCCAGTTTAATTTTCCGATCAAAGAGAGTTTTTTCTCCCAAAGCCAGATGAAGGCCCTGCGTGACTAATGTGATTTTCACAAGGAAAGACCATGTTACTGAAATTGGCTTGGCGTAATATCTGGCGACAGAAGAGGCGGACAATTTTAACCGCGTCTGCTCTGGCGCTGACGTTGGCATTGTCGTTGTTCATGCGCAGTCTGCAAGAAGGTACGTATGCCAATAACATTGAAAATGCGGCGAGGTTCTATACCGGACTCATTCAGCTTCAGCACCCAGAGTTCGCCGAAAGTCACAGCATTGATGACTTGTTGCCGATGGATGATGCTTTTCTTCAGCCTGCAGCGTCTCATTCGAACATAGCCCGTATCTTGCCGCGTATAGAGTCGTTTGCCTTGGCCGCCTCAGAGGATAAGTCCAAAGGAGTTATGGTGCTTGGGGTCGATACTATGGCAGAAGACCGTTATTCAGGTATTTCCAACCGCTTGGCGAAGGGGGAGTTTCTGGCGCCTGATGATCAGCAAGTGTTGATTGGCGAAGGTGTTGCCCGTTATTTCGGTTTGGATGTCGGTAATGAATTGGTTCTGTATGGGCAAGGATACCGGGGGCAAACCGCTGCAGGCTTGTATCGGATAAAAGGGATCCTAGATTTTCCTGTGGCCCAACTCGATAACCAATTGGTGTATATGCCTATCGCACTTGCCCAAACCCTTTATAGCACAGGAGAGCAAGTGACGGCGTGGGTGATGGATGTTAAGCCACTGGCTCAATTACCCATGACGCTCAAACAGTTGAGTGATGACTATAAAGGCGAGGTGAATGTCAGGGATTGGCAGGATCTGGCGCCGGAGATGGCTCAGCAGATATTAATGGATAAGGCCGGCGGTATCTTCATTATGTATTTGCTTTACGGTGTGGTGGGGTTTGGCTTATTCGCCACCTTGTTGATGATGACCTTAGAGCGACAGCGTGAATTTGGCGTTATGCTCGCCACAGGCATGCTCAAACGCAAGATCATCGCGCTGATTGGGTTGGAGTCGTTGATGATAGGGATACTGGGTGTTGTGGTCGGTATGGTGATCACCTTGCCTGTGTTGGTGTGGTTCTACTTCAACCCGATTGCGTTAACTGGGGAAACAGCCGAACTGGTAATGGAAATGGGCTGGGAGCCGATTTTGCCGATGGCACTGGATCCTTTACTGATGCTTGACCAAGTGTTCATTGTCTTGGTGCTGTTAGTTATTTGCCTGGTATACCCGATGTGGCGGATCCGCCGCTTGGATGTGGTGAGTGCCTTGAAAGGGGGTAGCCATGCGAACTGATATGTTATTCAAATTGGCGTGGCGTAACCTTTGGCGTAATAAATTACGTACCGGGATCATGATGGGGGCAATGATATTTGGCCTGATGGGTGTAGTCGCCATGATGGGTTTCCTTTCTGGCATGTACGGTAGCATGGTCCACAATGCCATTGCTTGGCAAACCAGCCATATCCAAATCCAAAATCAGCTGTATCTCGATGATCCTGACATTAAAAATACGGTTGTTGATTTGGCCGAGGTTGAAAAAGCGATAGCGACCTTACCGGGGTTGAAAGGTTGGTCAGCAAGGTTTGTGGCCGATGGCATGGTGGCATCCGCGCGCAGTAATCGTGGTGTGCGAATCAATGGCATCGATTTTGAGACCGAATCAACAGTCACCCCACTGGCAGAGAACATAACCCAAGGTGAGTGGCTAAGCGAAGAGGGGAGAAATCCGGTTTTAGTGTCAGAGAAAATAGCATCTCGCCTCAAGCTGCGTATTGGATCCAAAGTGGTGCTGACTTTTACCGATGCGGTCGGCGAGGTCGGTGGGGCAGCGTTCAGGGTAAGGGGGATGTTCAAGACCCCTTCAACTAGTTTCGACGATGGTAATGTTTTTGTCCGCCGAGTGGACTTAACCGCACTTGCTGGTATTGATGGTGCCCACGAGATTGCCATTTTGCTCGATAGTGATAACGCCGCTATGGTGCAAGCTAAACGGCTGAAAGAAGCGCTATTGATAACGAATAATCGGATGAATCAGAACACTAGCAAATATATTGGAAACCGCATCAGGGACTGGCAGCAGGTACAGCCGATGTTGGCCTCGATTATCAATCAGCAGGGACTGAGCAATGCCATTATGTTGGGTATCTTCGTCGTCGCAATGGGCTTTGGTATCGTTAATATTATGCTGATGTCGGTTTTTGAGCGAACGCGGGAGTTTGGTGTGCTGATGGCTGTTGGCATGCAAAAACATCGGGTCTTTGTACTGATTATGCTGGAAACTGCATGGTTAGGGATTGCCGGGGCTGGACTTGGCTTGCTAGCAAGTATCCTGTTGATTAGTGTGCTGCAGTACACCGGGATCCCGTTAGGGGCGATGGCGGAAGGGTTGGGGGCATTTGGTGTTGATACCTTGCTATACCCTCATGTGTCTTTTGCCGAATACCTCATGATTTTTTTAACTGTCGTTGCGGCAAGCCTTCTTGCGGCGCTTTATCCTGCGCGGCAAATTCTCAAGCAACGCCCTGTTGATGCCATGGCAGAAAAACACTGATAGGCACGAACTGACAGATCAGCAACGATAGCGAGAAACGGATGACTATTTCAATAAACCAACTGTGCAAAACCTATAATCCGGATAGTGACTTCCCTGTTCACGCTGTCAAAGATCTCGATCTAACGGTCCAGCAAGGGGAGTTTGTCGCGATCATGGGGCCATCAGGTTCAGGAAAAACAACCCTGCTCAATATGATCGGTGGTATTGATACTCCCAGTTCAGGCAGCGTCCATATTGATGATTGCGATATTTGCCAGCTGGATGAGAAGGCACTGATTGCTTTTCGCCGTGATCACATTGGCTTTATCTTCCAAGATTACAGCCTGTTGCCGGTATTGACAGCGTTGGAAAATGTCGAGTTCGTGATGCAGCTGCAAGGGCATGATGAAGCGACATGTCGCCAGCGGGCCAGTGAGCTGCTGGCTCAGGTTGGCCTACAAAGTCAGCAGTATAAGCGTCCTGCTAAACTGTCTGGTGGGCAGCAACAGCGAGTTGCGGTGGCGAGGGCGCTGGCTCCTCGTCCGCGTTTTGTCATGGCCGATGAACCGACCGCTAACCTTGATGCGCAAAGTACCGCAGAGCTGCTTGATATCATGCAACAACTGAATGAAAAAGAAGGGACAACCTTTATTTTCTCCACCCATGATCCTAGGGTGATAAGACGAGCCAAGCGAGTGATTGTATTTGAAGACGGGCAGCTGAAAGAGGATCGCCGGCAGTGAGTAGTTATCAATATGCTCTTTCCAAAGCCATGACTAGGTACCCGATCAGAAACGTATCGCTGCTACTGGCTTTATTGGGCGTTTTTTCCCCGAAGGTAGATGCACAGATCCCGGGATTAGAGCCGGAAAAAGATTGGGATCTTAATGGCTACGTGAAATACATGGCAACAGGAACTTTGCCTGATAGTGGCTCCAATGGCCTCGATCACTTAATTCATCAACGTTTCAATTTTGAATATCGCTTCAATGAGCAGTTGCGATTTAACGTAGGTATGAGAAACCGTTTATTGTTTGGTGATACCGCAGACATACCCGGTTACGGCGATTTGGTGGCGATAGATACCGGTTATATGGATCTGTCGAAAAACTGGCTGGATAAGAAAGGGGTGGTGGGTAATAGCCAGTTTGACCGCTTGTATGTGAATTGGCAACGTGATGACTGGCAGGTACGTGGTGGGCGGTTCCGTATTAACTGGGCAATGGCAACGTTGTGGAATCCGAATGATATTTTCAATTCCTACTCTATCTACGACTTTGATTATGAAGAGCGCTCTGGATCCGATGCGGTGATGGTCAGCCGTAAGCTAGGATTTGCCAGCTCAGTGGATCTGGTCTTCAACCCAAACTCAGATAGCGACCTAAACAGTTATGCCGGGCGCTATTTGTTTAATCACAACGGCTGGGACTATCAGATGTTGGCCGGAAAGTCCCTGCTGGATAATGTGATAGGTGCGGGCTTTGCCGGCGATATTGAAGGTGCAGGGGTAAGAGGAGAATTTAGCTGGTTTGAACCTGATCAGGACGAGTGGCAAGGAGAGGCGCTTGAGCATACCGCAGTCGCTACCCTCGAAACCGATTACAGTTTCGGTGGTCAGAGAAACTGGATGGCGCGAGGGGCGGTGTTGTATATATCGAACCCGCAAGACCCACAAAATGCCATCGCCTTTTTGAATTTGCCCCTGACCGCCAGAACGTTGAGCTTTACCCGCTGGACCACTTATGCTGATGCCAGTTTAGATATCACGCCGCTTAGCCGCCTGACTTTATCTGCGTCGTATTATGATGACGGGTCGTATTTTGTCGGTGCAAGCAACAGCTATTCGCTGGCCGATGACTGGCAATTGCTCGGAGTGATTCAGCGTTTTGATGGCAGTGGCAATAGCTTGTTTGGGGAAACGGCCAGTACTTTGCTATTTGCCCAGATTCGCTGGAATTTCTGAATTAGTCCAAACTGGGTAATCGCTCGCAATAAAGGCAATAATTGTTATTTATGCGTGCTTATTGGTATCAATGACAGTGTAACGGGAAATGTGATGATAAAACTCGAAGGGATTGACCATGTGGTGCTCAGGACCACCCAACTGCCAGATATGCTGCATTTCTATTGTCAGGTATTAGGCGCGCATGTGGAGCGTGAGTTGCCAACGGATATGGGGTTGGTACAACTTCGTGCTGGTAATGCTTTGATTGATCTCGTAACCGTCGATAGTCAGTTTGGCCAACTTGGCGGCAAACCGCCAAGACAAAATGGCCGTAACCTCGACCACTTCTGCCTGCAGATAGCATCCGTTCCAGAAGAAGAGCTTCTTGCCTATTTACGTCAACACAACATTCCTTGCGAAGGCTTTGCTGATCGCTACGGGGCCGAAGGCTTCGGTCGCTCGGTATACATTCATGACCCCGAAGGTAATGTGGTGGAGCTCAAGCCGAAGGTATAGCTGACATACCTAAGCTAGAGCGTTGACTGCATTTGATATAGCGTGCGGTATGAGCGATGTTCAAGATCATCATCCTTCAAGCCAAACTGGCCAGCCAGCTGCTTAAGCTCTGTTTTATATTCTGCTAATTTCGATTCATCATCCGTCATGATGGCAAATTCAGCAAAATGCCCAATGCCTTCTAGATAGTCCAAGGTAATGTGGTACTGACCGACGAAGTATATGCTGCGTATTTTATTCATCACCAAGCAGGGCTCATAACCCATAGTCGCCAGCATACTTTTGGCTGCGTTGGCATTGGTGATATTGGTTGCTTCGCAGCGATCAGCCTCTGGGCCTTTCACTATCCATAATTTGATGCCGGAAGGTTCCATTTCGCGAATAGAAACACTCTTGTTTTGGGCTGAAAGAGAATGATCTGGTGTGTCAAAGTACCAATCGGTTTCGCTGTTGTCGATCACCATAACCTCATGGGGAATAGCAATGAGTACCTGTAAAAAGTCAGGCTTAGATTGAACCTTGTACTTGAGTTCAACCTCATATTTACCTTTGAAATGCTCAACGCTCATTCTGGTTTACCTTTCCGTATCTGTTTTCAATCTTGCTCATTTTCGTGAATGTGGCGGATCAGTCTGGCTGGCGTACCGCCGTAGAGGCTATCAGGCGGAATATCGGAATTGACGACTGAGTTGGCTGCAATCACAGAGCGGGCACCGATGGTGACTCCTTGATTGATGATGACGTTTCCACCTACCCACACATCATCTTCGACAGTGATTGGTTTGCACACCGTTGCCCATTTACGGCGTTCGAGGTAGTTAAGTGGATGACTGGCGCAGTAGAACTGGGTGTTAGGGCCAATGAGCACATTGTTACCAATGGTAATTTTGGCACCGTCCAGCATGGTGACATTCATATTGATGAAGGTTTTTTCGCCAATAAATATGGTTTTACCGAATTCGCAGTGAAAAGGAGATCGGACGATACTACAAGCAGCTATGTCACCCATAAGGTTGTTGAGAAGCACTCCACGTTGTTGTTCATCGGTGGTTTGGTTAAGGGTGTGCATTACTTTTGCCGCGTTGTCACGAATGTGATTGATCCCCTGATCACCACCATCAAAGTCTTCGCCTGCCAGCATTTTTTCGAATTCGGTCATTGTCTTTCCAATCTGTTTCTAATTGGGCCTGTTAAACAGCCAAGTACGTATTCTACCAAGAACTATAGCGACCTCATGATATGATTAGAAGCTTAATACAGTAGGATCAAGGGAATATCATGATTGATCTATCGCGCTTACTAAAAAATGATATGAACCTGTTGATTTGCCTGTATGTGTTATTGCAAGAGCGCAGTGTCAGCCGGGCGGCAGAAAAACTGTATTTGTCGCAATCTGCGGTCAGTAAACAGCTGACAAAGCTTCGCCAAGTATTTGATGACCCCTTGTTTGAGCGGGAGTCAAAAGGTTTGCTGCCAACCCCTAAAGCGCTGGCGTTGGAATCCAAGCTACAACAGATTTTACTTCAGGTTGACCAACTCAGTGATCCTGACCGGTTTGAGCCTGAAACGAGTACCCGGTCGTTTAATATCGATTTGATTGAAACGGCCTATTCGACGATTTATCCCCGTTTTGTGCCAGCGGCGCTAACCGAAGCTCCTAATATTAGTATCAATAGCCGAGACTGGAATGAAAATAGTATTCAGCGTTTGCAGAGAAGGGACGTTGATTTTGGCATCGGTATTTTTGAGTGGGACAACCGGGCGAAAACGCATGTCCAGACCATTCCAAACTCACTCAGTTACGTAGAACTGGTGCGAGATGCTTCCGCTTGTGTGATGCGCAGAGGACACCCTGCGTTGCAAGAAGTGTGGAGCTTAGAGACGTTTTTGAAATACCGCCATATTCAGGTTGTAACAGGCGGGGTTACCAGCTGGCTGCTGCATGAAGTGCTGGATTCAAAACGGTTGAAGATTAACAACGCGGTGAATATGTCGGATATTGCCAGTGCGGTTAGGTTGTGTGAAAAGAGTGACCTGCTAACGACATACCCTTATGAATGTGTGCGAGAGTTTGTCGATAGCGCCGATATAGAGATCAAGAACTTGCCTATAGATCTGGAGCCAGGCGGCCAGTTTTTGCTGTGGAATAAACAGTTTGATAATGATCCTAGCCACAAGTGGTTACGCGAACTCATTATTAATCAGTTTGCTGGCAACGAATAGAAGTAAGGGCTACTTCTGGTGTAACCCCATTTTGCACAGTTGTCTGAAGTCCTTGGGGCTAACATCGGTATGGCGCTTGAAGAATTTGGTCATGTTAGTGGCTTCATTGAACCCCAACCGGTTGGCGACATCGGTAATCGAATGCTGGCTGAAGGCCAATAGGCGCTTGGCTTCAACCAAGACCCGTTCATCGACTAACTCTTTGACACTGAGGCAGGCATGATCTTTAGCGAGCTTGTCTAATTGCTTGATACTTTTCCCCAAGGCTAATGAGATATCACCTGCTGTTGGCCTGTCCTGAAAATGCTCATCGATATACTTTTTTAACCGGTAATAGTCGTTGTGGCCGATGCGCTGAGTCGATTGCAACTGTTGCTGATAACTTGGCACCACCGCTTTGAGAATGATAGAACGGATGAGATTGCGGATGATCTCATCTTTAAATTCTGAGGTGGATTTAAATTCATCAACCATGGTATGGAATAATAACCCGATGTCATCTTCAACTTGGTGTATGCAATTAATGTGGCCCATGGCGGCTAGCAACAGGTCAAAATAAGGGTCGTTTTGGCCGTTGGATAGAAAGCTGCAATCAAAGGAGAGTACGTAGCCATCGACTGTTCTTTCTTTGGCAAATGCATGGATTTGGTTTTTACCCAAAGCCAGAATGGAGCCAGTCCGAAGCCGGTGTTGTTGATGTTCGACATAGTGTAATCCTTGGCCTTCAGTAATATAAATTAACGCACTGAAGTTCAAGCGATGCGGACGCGAGACGGCTTCTAGCCCTCTGAGGGTATAGAGATCTGATATCCGATTGATGAAGGGGCTGATAAGGTTCACTTCTCTTTTCAACCGCTCGAGGGGGATGCACTGACTCGTCATATGTCTCTTCAAAAAAAGGAGCTTAATGGTATTAGAAGACATTAAGCTCTTATTACTCGATTTAATTTAGAGCACAGAATGTAAAGTAATTAGCCGAAGCTTACTTTCTCGCTCTAGTATTTTTCTTGTGTTAAATCTTTAGCCATTTTCTGGAAGTCGATTTTCGGCTCTGTGTTCTGCTTAATCATCTTGGTTTGCGATTCAGATTGACGCGATACCATATGCACTAACGAATGTTGGTTTTCCTCACCACTCAATGCCATCAGGCTCGATGCAATTTGCAGCATGATGATACCCGATGCCAAGCAATAGAAAACGAAGGAAATACGCTGCCTCATTGTGTGCCTCCACCTTGCTTTTCGTTTGCAGATCGCTGCTTTTTCACCGCACGCTTAGGCTTGGTCATCTGTTTGAGCCAGTGCTTATTGAATACGACAAAGTCAGTGAGAGTATTGATCGGACACAAACTTTGACACCACGGTCGACGGACGATGAGCGAGGTTAGGAGGATCATCACAGTTAGGATAAACAGGTACATACCACCAATCATGCCAAAAGCGATACCGAAGGGTTCATAGACAAAAGCTGCTGGGTTACGGAAATAGGCCCCAAGACACAACGTGGCCAGTAGCAAGAAGCGTGGAAACCAGATAAAGAACGTTTGGCGTATCGGTGATGCCTTGGCCTTACCGACTTTAGCCAAGCATTGCTGAACAGCACCGAACGGACAGAGACTTTGGCAATACACGTTGCGGTTGTAGTAAAGGATGTAGCCAATACTCAGGACCAGCAAAATAAATGGGGTGTAGTTAGCCACACCACCAATCCAAGTACCGAAAATCAAGCCTCCCATGGTTGACGCCGAATAAAGCGATGCGGAGTGGAAACCAAACAGAAGGGTAGAGCCTGCCAACAGGGCAACATTCATTTTGACCTTGTGTTCGGAGCGGGTGCGATTGACCCATACTGCCGCGGCGAAGAAAACGAAGGCTGCCACATCAAGCCATTTCAGGTAATGCCATGCAGGTTTTGTCTCGGTAAAGTGGTAGCCAAAGAGCTGCATCCGTACCGGATCCGCCGCTTGGTTCAATGCCTGGGTATAGGCTTCTGAGGTCAGTGTCGCACCGGATATCGCATCTACCGACAGGGCCGTTTTGATATTTTGGGCGAGTAATGCTTCAGGTAGTTTCTGCTCGACCACCTTATCGAAATATGACGTCGTTTCTTTGGTGTTTAGTAAGGCTATTGTTTCCACTTCTCCTTGGTTGGAAAAGACCGCGCCAATCGTTAATTCGCCACCATACCCCACACCAGAGCCAAAGCCGATCCATTTCAAAGGCTCGGATGTGTTGCTGTTTTGCGGCTCTATGTCTGCGCTATGTCCTGGAGTGCTATGCCCAGAACTATTTGCCATAACCAGATAAAGCTGAGGTGTTACTTCAATCAGTTTTTCGTCACTGGCTATCACGGACTCAAAGAATTGAGCTTGGGAGTCATTGGTGCGTTGTCCGCCCAAGTACCAAGCAAATACTAATACCAATATCGACAAGATGCTGACGAACTTATCGAAGGTGTTGTTACGACGGGATTTGGTCTTTCTTTCCATAGCTTTCTAAAGCCACAAGGCAATCTATTGAGAATGCCCTATGGCTTGTTCCTATCATCATAAAATCAAAACGGATTTAACTCTCGATACCGTGTTTAGGCTTCAAGGCAATGAGTACCCTTAACAGAACGGCACCGGCGATGATGAGGCCTGTACCGACAAAGCCAAGGAAGTACCAACCAGCTAGTCCTTCGTTTTCACCCAGCAAGGTGAATGCCCCTGCAATGGTGAGAACCAGTGATGCCCACCAGGTACCGACCAAAGCCCATTTCCAGCTGTTCATGCCTAACTGATATTGCTTGGCCCACTGATTGGCACCGGCAAAGACCAGTACTTGCAATGCGCCGAATGCCATCCAAAATAGCGGGTCTAAAATTGTTGATTGCGGAAACATTAGAAGCCCTCCCAGTTACCGTCATAATCCCAAGTCTTTTCGACATTGAGGTAGTCTTCACTGCGCAGCCATTCCGGTGGCTGGTGGTAACCCGCAAATCGTCCACCGTTCCAATCGCCGTGGTACGCATCAGCTTCTGGGTAGTAGAAGAAGTTATGCTGCATTGCCAACAGAGTTTTGCGTGTCAACCCGGTTGGATCTCGTGGATCGGTTTCTTTAACCAAGGCGTGGATCCAGTTGTTCTTGCGGGTATACGGGCATACCGCAATACACACTCGGCACCCCATGGCTGTTTCGGTTGGGCCTTGGCGCCACATGGTCCAGCAACTGTCTTGGTTGAAGTCGAACTTGCGAAATCCCCTGACGACGGCATCGGGTTTATCGGCTTTGCTGATAGAGCCACTTGGGCAAGAATCTGCGCAAATTTTGCACTCTTCACAAAAGTGTTTCACCTTGGTATCGATAGGCCTATCTGGCTCTAAATCTAAATCGGTGATCACGGCGGCAAGGCGGATATTTGGTCCAAGCTCCGGAGTAAGTAAGATGCCATTACGAGCGGCTTCACCCATACCGGCTTGAATCGCAAGCGGCGGGACAACAATTTCATAATCTGAGCCAGGCCATTGTGGGCGGGCGGCATAGCCTAATTCACCCAAGAAGGCTGCCATCAAGCCTGAGGCATTCTTGGCGCGGAAGTAGCCGTCATAGGAGGTTGAGTAACCGATAGATGCGTACATCGGATCCCAGTTCATTGGGGTGCCGAAGATAATAACGTTCTTCCAGTGCTTAGGAATGCTTTCGTCCCAATCGGGCATACCACGCATAGTATTTTTGAACACAAAGCTTGGGTCTAGTTTAGTAATACCGACAATGCTCATGCCGAACTTAAACGCCATCTTCTTGATGAGCTCTGAGGCATGTTTCGGCGATTTAAACGGCTTAGGCTCGCGTTTTACCCATTGAAAATCAACTTCTTCGGGGTGGCCCTGCGGTTTAGGCGGAAAGTTACTGCTATTGCCTTTTAAGTAAGCTGCAGAATAGGCCCAAGCGAGAGCAAACCGGTCTCGATGCTGCTCAATATTTTGTTCGTGTTTGGCTTTTTCTTCGAACGATTGGTACATATCATCCCACCGTTCAGGGTGACGGGAGTAGTACTCCTTGACCCGCTCATTGGGAATATCGCGCCAGTCTCGGGTGGGTACCCAGCCATTGCTCATATCTTTACCCAAAGCACGGGTTCGGTGGAATAGGAAGTCGTTCCATTCAGGACGAATCGGCTCGCTGACCACTTCCATTGTCGGTGGGACATCCACTCGGAAGGGTTCGCGGTTAAAATACATATCTTTTCCCGCTTCGGTACGACCCCAGCCGACATTGGCATCCGGATCGCGTCCTAGCACAAAGCCAGCCCCAGCAGCAGCTCCGACGGTGGCTGTCGCAGCTGCCACACCACCTAGCTTTAAGAAGTCGCGCCGCGATGTATTGGCAACGCCTTGTTCTGTTTTCTCTCTCACGTTTGCTCCCTGTGTATTAGTTTAATTCGACAACGTCGAGGCTCAGTTTCTTGTTGATGGTATTGATGAGCTCTCGGTGAGTAATTTTGTAGTGGGCTGATAACTTGTTGAGGTCAACCATGACGTGCTGTGCCTCTGCCCATTGCTCGGTATGGAAGTAGCAAAGGAAAAGTTGTTCGAGTCCCCACTCGTCATGTGGCTCAAAGGTCAGTAGTTGCTGTAGATCAGGCTCCAAGTCGTCATAGCGCTTGAGTTCAGCTTTGATGTGGGTACGGATATTGAGCACATCAAAGTTGTTAGGGGTGACGCTGAGGTATTGATCCAACGCCTCTAAGGCTTCCTCAAGACGACCCTGTTGATGGGCACAAATCCCCGCCAGTCGCACCAGCTCTATAGATGAAACGTTGTTATCGAAGGCGCGAGTGATCCAGTTATCAGCTTGATCGTTTGCTCCCAGCGCCAAATAGCTGCTGGTGGCCGTAATGTAGGTAGATATCAGTGATTGGTCTTTTGAATAGGCCTGCTCTGCATATTGGGCTGCAAGATCAAATTTACCTTCTTGGTAATACAGCCCGGCAAGGTTTTGGTATCCGCCGATAAAGGCTGGATCGGTTGTAATGCTCTGTTTGAAGCTCTCTTCGGCAAGCTCACTGTCACCAAGATAAAGATGGGTAAAGCCAAGGTGGCAGTGCAGTAATGGGTTGTCGGCATTGAGGGCGATCGCTTCTCCAAACATCGATTTTGCCATGTCGTAATCACCTAGCTGCTGGTACACCAAGCCACAGCTAGTTTTGAATTCGTCTTCAGTTAGCAAGTGTTTATGCTTATTGATGGCCACCATCGCGAGCTGACACATTTGTGCGGCCATCAGGGTTTCGAACAAAAATTTTAGCTGGGTAGGGTTGAGTTCTAGCCGTGCTATCTCGTCACTCATGACAAAGGTAAAAGCTTCATGCTCTAACCAATCGGCATGACTTTGCTCTTGTGTCTCGTCCAAACCCCAATTCGCGTGTTGGCGATGCTGTTTTTTGGGAAACTGCACCTCTAGAAACAACAGGCGCTCATTGAGCGGTGTTAATACGTCGGCAGAATCAGGGAGGTGTTCAATGTGCCCCTTGATATATTGGTAAAGCTCAATCCACTTACTGCTAATCATTCGAGTGTCCTTGGTGAAAGATCAGCTTAAGTATTGTGGAATCAGGAAATGGTCAAAAGGTATAAATTCCCCCGTTTTAGGTAGAAAATATCCCTTTGCTAGTAATTATGATTTTGATCAATAGATTTAGTCGGGATGAAAGGGCTAAATGACTCTTAGCCCTTTGTATTTATTGGTAAATATTTCTAATTGTTACAAGTTACTGTGTGTTGATAGCAGCCCATTGTCACTACCAAAACTATTTTGAACATAGTCATCCGCACTAGGATCGTTTTCCCACTCTGACCCATTAATTAAATATCGGAATTGATACTGACTATTTTTGGGCAGACGCAGCTTCAAGCTGAAGATTTTCTTCTTATTGAGCTTCAGCGGGGTTGCCTGCCAGTGGGTAAAGTCACCTGAAACAGCCACTGTTTTTGTTGTACTTCCCCCTTTGGGCCATTCAAAGGTCACTTCCACTTCATCTTTGGTTTTAAAAAAGCGCTTTTTAATCATTTTCACTCCTTGGAAAAATCCATTGAATAAAAATAAGCAAATTAAATGCCAATAATCAGAGGGTTAGTTGGTAGGAGGTGCCGGGTGTGCACTGGTTAAAATGAAGATAACTGCTCCACAATGGTGCATCATTGCACTGAATTTGTACTCCATGACTATTTGGTGTTGTGTCAGAGGATAATTTGTGGGGGAGGGCTGATGGCCTCTGCGGTACTGTTTGTCTTCATTCCTGAACGACGGGACGTTGTTACTGGGTAGTTATGTCGTCTGTAGGGGCAAAGAAAAGGGCGCTGTATTTACAACAGCGGCCCTCTTGTTCAGTGGTTAGCCTTCTTCTTAACTAGGCAATATTGTGGCTCTGGCCACCGGCATCTTTGAACCAGTTATGGAGATGCGTTTGCAAATCACTCAGCTGATCGGGGCCGATAATTGCCAGACCAAGATCTTGAGCGCGAACCAAATCGTGGTGACGCAATGGACGGAAGCTAACCAGCATGGCGCGGGCTTGAAGGCCACCAAGGAGATCTCGTAGCGATTCAAGTTTGTATAGGGTATCGTCACCGTCGTCACGCATTCCCTTGGTTTTACATTCGATAATATGGAGCTTGTTGTTCACCACTGTCGCGACATCAAGCTCGTTACGAACTTCTCGGTCGCCAATTTGACGGTAAACCTGAACCCCTAGCGAATGATCTTGAATGGTCGGAAGATCATTCTGGATAGCGCGAACAGTACTGTGCACCAGGTTCTCCAACCATTCACCATTGGCAAAGCGGCGAGCTTCTTCATGTTTGAAGGTTAGGATGCCGTCATGGTAGGTCGCAAGGCCGGTTTCTTCCAAGTCGTTGAGCAACATGCCCAACTCTTTGTAGCCTTGCTGTTTCTCGCTCAATCCCACATCCAGCTTTTGCTCCTTTCGGCACGTTGTCGCCAAATAATTGAGGGTCGCAAGGCCAGGGCCAAGTTCTAGCGCTGAGCTCGCCCAGCGTTGCCCCAACTCCCACAGTTGGTCGTTAAGCTCTTCTGGCACCAAGTTTTCTGGTAGCTCACAACGGGCACCGAAAATCGTTAGGTAATCGGATAATTGGATGCGGTCTTCAACTTGCTGTTGTTCACGATCTGCTGGATATAGCCAACACATTTCATCACTGAACGGTTCAATCACATAAATTGGCCAGTGGTAGGTGCGAAAGACTTCATAGGCGGATAACAAGCGGTGACGTAGGCCGCAGCTGGCATTGAACCAGATTTCGGTTTGCGCCGCTTTGAGTGTTTCAGCAAGTTCGATAATACGCGCACGAATGCTGGTGATGTTAATGGAGTCAGGGATGATGAAAAATTCGGCCTCAATATTACGAGGTAGAAGAATAGACGCCAGTCGGTCGTATTGTTCTTGTTGTGACTCTGTACCGATAAAAATCATCTTATCGGCTGGGACGCCGTGGTCGAGAAGTGGGGTGATCAGCCTTACGGGGTCCAGATCGATAATGCCAACATGTGTAATCATATTTATCCTTACGCGTTATCTGCGACTGCGCCGGCTCATCGATAATGGAATACAAAGGGTGGCCCGTGCTTACTAGTCTGTCAGTGACGCTTTTTATTTATCATACTTAATATATGCGGACAGTGTTCAATAAAATCAAGTCGCACTGTTGCGTATGCCCATATTATTTCAGTTTGATATTCAGTGTTGGGAGCCATTTGGCTAACCAAGTAGTTGAATACATAACTTAATTGAATAATTTCAAAGAAATGTCTGAGCTATGTAAGTGTTTGTCAGGATAAATGAAGTTTTGTTCCCTAAATTGCACATATTTTGGCAGAAAATTGTGTAGCCTACGGCACCCTGCTGATTTGCAGCAGGAAAAGCATTGAAATTATTACGCTGTCGGTGACAATAGGGGTTAACTAGGCTGTTGCCCTAAAAACCAGAATGATTATGACCCAAAAACTTACAATCCTAGATATTGCCAAGCTGGCAGGAGTTGGCAAATCAACCGTTTCCCGCGTACTCACCAATGATCCGAAAGTTAAACCCGCGACTAGGGAGAAGGTGGAACAGGTGATCCGCGAGTCTGGCTATGTGCCGTCCAAGTCAGCGCAAGCGATGCGGGGTGGCAGCGCCAAGGTGGTTGGGATCATTTTGTCGCGTTTGGACTCTCCTTCGGAAAACAAAGCGGTCAGCGGTATCCTCGACGTTATCTACCAAGCTGGGTACGACGCCGTGATTATGGAAAGTCAGTTCAGTGCCGATAAGACCAATGAGCATCTTGCGGTGTTGCAAAAGCGGAATGTGGATGGGGTGATTGTGTTTGGTTTCTCTGGGTGTGATCTTTCGAGTATCGAAAAGTTGGGTCATAAAGCTGTCGTTATCGCCACGGATACCGATACCATTTCCTCGGTCGATTATGATCACCAAGGCTTGATTTCACTTGCCATGGATAAACTGGTGTCTAACGGTAAGAAAGTTATCAGCTATATTGGGGTCGATGAGTCTGACCGCACTACGGGTTTGCTCCGCCTTAATGCTTACCTTGATAGCTGCCGTAAGCTGGGGATCGAACCTTGCTATCAGACCGGCCAACTCAGTTATGACAGCGCCTATCACATCACTGACCAAGTACTAAGCGAGGGCACCGAAGCGATTGTCTGTGCCAGTGATACCTTGGCGATGGGGGTTGCCAAGCGCTTGCAGGAACTTGGCCGTACTGATATTCAAGTCTCCGGTGTAGGGGCGACGGATCTGCTATCGTTTTTATTCTCGAATACCTTCAGTATCGATCCTGGCTATTTTGAAGCTGGTAAAGTGTCAGCTCAGTTACTGATCAAGCAATTGTCCGGCCAACAAGAAATCACCCATCTGATCCAGCAAGCTTCTTACTGATTGATGAACAACTGATAATCTAGATCTAAATCACATTATTGCTACTAGCCTATAGATGTGGGGTGTGAACTGATTCACGAAATGGGAATGTTCCCATTTCAATCAGATAAGGGATCTGAGAGTATTTGAGTTATCGAGTGGGAACATTCCCATTCGTTCGAGACAAATAATGACAGACAACCCAACACAGACCTATTTTTATAACGATGGACAATCGGCATGAGTAAGATTAACCAACAGCAGATAGAGCGTTTGGTCGAGTTAATCGGCGGAAAGGACAACATAGCAAGCGTCAGCCACTGCCTAACCCGTTTGCGCTTTGTTTTGGCAGACACCGACAAGGCACAAATCAAAGAGATCGAAAAACTGAGCATGGTGAAAGGCTGTTTCACCAACGCCGGCCAGTTTCAGGTCGTGATCGGTACTGAAGTGGACGAGGTGTACAAAGCACTGAATGCGTATACCGGCAACTCTGGTGCCAGCAAGGAAGAAGCCAAAGTTGCTGCTCGCCAGAATATGAGCCTGTTGGAGCGTGGGATTTCCCATCTTGCTGAAATCTTTGTCCCATTGCTTCCTGCAATTATTACCGGTGGTTTGATCCTCGGTTTCCGTAATGTCATCGGCGATATCAAGATGTTCGATGGCCAGACATTGACTGAAATCAGCCAGTTCTGGGCAACCGTCCACTCTTTTCTATGGTTGATTGGTGAAGCGATCTTCTTCTTCTTGCCTGTCGGCGTCTGTTGGTCAACCGTGAAGAAGCTGGGCGGCACCCCAATCCTGGGTATCGTCTTGGGGGTAACACTGGTTTCCCCGCAATTGATGAATGCTTATTTGATAGGGCAACAACTGCCTGAAGTGTGGGACTTTGGCCTCTTCACCATTGAGAAGGTTGGTTATCAAGCCCAGGTGATCCCAGCGATGCTGGCTGGTATTGCGTTGGCATTGATTGAAACCAACCTGAAAAAAATCATTCCCGCTTATCTATACCTGGTGATTGTACCGTTCGTCTCGATCATTACTGCCGTTATTCTGGCTCACGCATTTATCGGTCCGTTCGGCCGTATGCTAGGCGATGGTGTAGGTTACGCAGCACAAGCAGCCATGACCGGTGATTTTGCCATCTTCGGTGCGATGATCTTCGGCTTCCTATACGCCCCATTGGTGATTACCGGTATCCACCACACAACTAACGCCGTGGATTTGCAGTTGATGCAGTCGATGGGCGGGACGCCGATCTGGCCTTTGATTGCACTATCAAACATTGCCCAAGCTTCCGCGGTAGTGGCCATCATTATCATCAGCAAGAAAACCAATGAGCGTGAAATTTCGGTTCCGGCAGCGATTTCGGCTTACCTTGGTGTGACAGAGCCAGCGATGTACGGCATCAACTTGAAATACAAATTCCCAATGCTTAGCGCCATGATTGGCTCTGCGATTGCAGCTGCGATTTGTGGTAGCGCGGGTGTGATGGCGAACGGTATCGGTGTCGGTGGACTACCGGGTATCCTATCGATTCAGCCACAGTATTGGCTGGTGTACTTCATCGCGATGGTCGTTGCGATTGTGGTACCGATGGCACTGACCTTGTTCATGTACAAGCGTGCCGAAGCGAAAGGCGAGCTGAGTGAAGCGACAGCCTAGCTTATGGCCGAAATTACGGCCTAGGAGCAGGAAACCCCCTGAGTGATTTTGTAGCTGGTCGAAACGATTTCTAGGGCCAGCTACCTTTTTCTGATTTATTAAGTGTGCAGGTTATTATGTTGAAAGAGCAACTTGAATGGTGGCGTACTGCTACGATTTACCAGATTTATCCAAAGAGCTTCTGTGATAGTGGCAGCAAGGGAACCGGTGATATTCAAGGGATCATTGCTAAGCTCGACTACCTCAAAACTTTGGGGGTCGATGCGATTTGGCTAACGCCGGTATATAGCTCGCCAATGATTGATAACGGTTACGATATTTCTGACTACTATAATATCAACCCTGATTTTGGCACCATGGCCGACTTTGATCAGCTATTGGCACAAGCGCATCAGCGCGGTATCAAGATTGTCATGGATATTGTGGTTAACCACACTTCAACCGAACATGCTTGGTTCCAATCGGCGCTGGGTGATATGAACAGCCCGTACCGTGATTACTACATCTGGAAAGATCCGGTAGACGGCGCTGAGCCGACCAATTGGCAGTCGAAATTCGGTGGCAATGCCTGGGCACTGGACGAAGCCACTGGCCAATACTATTTACACCTGTTTGCCAAAGAGCAGGCTGATCTGAACTGGGAAAACCCTAAGGTTCGTGAAGAAGTCAAAGGCGTGATCAGCTTCTGGGCCGAGAAAGGCGTTGATGGCTTCCGCCTGGATGTGATTAACCTAATTTCCAAGCAGCAGGATTTTCCTAACGATGATATCGGTGATGGCCGCCGTTTTTATACTGATGGCCCTCGTGTCCATGAATACCTGCAGGAAATCAGTGAAGCCGTGTTCCAGAAGTATGGTTCGGTGACAGTCGGCGAGATGTCTTCGACCACACTTGAGCACTGCCAGCAATATTCATCGCTCGATGGCAAAGAGCTGTCGATGGTGTTCAACTTCCACCACTTGAAAGTCGATTACCCAAATGGCGAAAAGTGGACCAAAGCACCGTTTGATTTCCATCAGCTCAAATCGATTTTCAACCACTGGCAGTTAGGGTTGAATGGCAAAGGCTGGGGCGCATTGTTCTGGTGTAACCATGACCAACCCCGCGTCGTGAGCCGATTGGGCGATGACAAGCAATTCCGTGTCGAATCAGCCAAGATGTTGGGGGCATCGGTTCACATGATGCAGGGAACACCGTATATCTTCCAAGGTGAAGAAATTGGCATGACCAACCCGGGTTATACCTCGATAGAGCAATACCGAGATGTAGAAAGTACCAACATGTATGACATCATGGTGAACCAACAAGGTGTAGCCCATGATGAGATGATGGCTATTCTGGCACAAAAGTCCCGTGATAATGCCCGTACTCCAATGCAATGGGACGATAGTGAGTTTGCCGGTTTCTCTAAAGCGCCGCCTTGGTTGCAAGTCGCGGACAGCTATCCACAAATCAATGCCAAAACTGCAGTGGAAGATGAAAACTCCGTATTCCACTTCTACCGTCAGCTTATTCAGTTGCGAAAGGAAGTCGCAGTGATCACCGACGGTGATTACACTGATTTAATGCCAGAGCACGACCGTATCTACTGCTATAAGCGAGAATCAGACAGCCAGATCTTACTGTGCGTAAATAACTATTACGGTGAGGACGTGGAGTGTCAGTTGCCACTTGAGCTGGATGTAGCGAGCGGCGAATGTTTACTGTCGAACTATGCTGAGTCGATGACAGTGGTTCAGGAGAATCACTTCACATTGAAGCCTTATGAGACGCGGATTATCGTCATTGCCAAGTAAGCCGGAATTGACTTGAAGTGGCTGAGAGCTCCTGCATAGTTTAATGATCAAAATGGTAAAATAAAAAAAGCGCCGAGTGGCGCTTTTTTTGTCGTTGAACTCCCCCCCATCATGACGCCATTGCCAGATAACCTTGAGTAGGAGCCGTATTGGCTGTCACGGAGTCTTTAAGCTGACAGTATGTTTCAATACGGGCATTTGCTCTTTCTACCTGTCCCGGTAGCGGCCGCGCTGAAGCATAGGGACGAGTTCCCCAATAGAACTGATAGAAGGTCTCGAAGCAGCGGGCAACGCGATTGGGGGTAGACTCTTTTAGGCAACCATCAATGAGCTTCCATGCTGGGCCCTGAGGGGGAAAGTTTGGCTTAACTTTAGTGAGATATGCCGTTATCCACCGACCGCGATCGAGTGGCTTGTTCATACAAACACCAATCGCAGTATGCGATAAGACCGTCATTAAATCATCCGTATTGGCATTGAATTCATAGTGGGTTTCTAAAATGAATTTCAAAGGCGTCATAAGTTCGTCCTCTTTTTTATACTCTAATTAGTGAATATATTTTGTTAGGTAGTTATTTATTTTTGTGTTTATTTTCAATACTGAGCGCCACCTTAGCGGCAATGATCAGGAATACTGCAAATATTACGATGTTGTGCAGAACTGCAAGGAAATCATGAATATTCATATGACGGCATTCGCCATCATATATACTTGCGAAAATTCATTAACATTAATTTCAGATGGCATTTTTTCGGTGTCTTTTTTTATAAGAGCAACTTTGAAATCTTTGATATCGGGAAAATGTGTCTTCAAAGACATTCTGGCTAAGTCACTAGCACGGAGTGGGTGACTGGATGAATAGTGATAATGGCCATCGGCGATATCGACTTGAAAGATATACGTGCATGTGTCACGTACCGCCTGAACATATACTTTGACGGTGGCAGGGAAGTAATAGGCATAAACCGTCAACTCAGTGTGATCTCCAGACTGTGCCAGTACTTGGATGTCTCTTATTTCCACCGTTCCTTTCGCCGCAATATTATTACAGACCAATAGCTTTGCTACAGCCTCTGTCCGAGACATGGAAAAGTCAGTCATGAGCTCGTATTTCTTTGAGTGTATGTTGGTGGTGTAGAGTACAGAGGTTTCTGACTCGAAAATTTTTACAACGGTAGATTCCATCATATTTCTCAATGTGGGTGTTTTGAATGCGATACAGTTGATCTATTGAAGGGCAGAAGCCGCAGTGGTCAGTACGGCTTCTTGGTCGGACTTGATGCAACGGTCCTAACGATAGGTCAAACAGCGCGAGCGAATTGAGGCAACTGGGTGCCTTCTTTAGTGAGGGCGAGTTGCCAAACACTTAAATTGCGGCTGCGGAATGCGCCGGCACATGACAGCAGGTAATAACGCCACATTCGATAGAAGGTATCATTGTATTTATGGGAAATTTTATCCCAGTTATCTTCAAAATTACGGCACCAGGCCATGAGCGTTTTATCGTAATCTGGGCCAATGTTATGCAAGTCTTCAATATTGAATGTATCTTCCATCGCGGTCCCTAGCTGGGAAATTGATGGGATCACACCATTAGGGAAGATGTACTTGTTAATCCAAGGGTCGGTTTCGGACTGAGACTTTGGACTTCCGATGGTATGGAGTAAAAACATGCCGTCGTCTTTCAGGAAACGGTTAGCGCAGGTAAAGAAATCTTTGTAATTATCTGGCCCGACATGCTCTATCATCCCGATAGAGACTACACGATCATAGGAAATAGCGGGGACATACTGTCGATAATCCTGAAGGATAAAGCTAACTGGCAGTTTTTTGCTGCGAGCTGTTTCTATTCCTAATGCGGCTTGCTCTTTAGACAATGTCAAACCATGGCATATCACGCCATAATGCTCGGCGGCATAGTTCATGAAGCTGCCCCAGCCACAACCAATGTCTAGTATGTGCATACCTGGTTGTAAATCCAGTTTGCGGCATATCAAATCGAGTTTTGCTGTTTGGGCGCTATTTAAATCAAAAGACTCTTTCCAGTATCCACAGGTGTAGGTCATTCGGTCATCAAGCATAACCTTGAATAAATCATTACCAAGGTCGTAATGAAAAGGGACATCTTTATTACAACGTTCCACACTTTGTCGATTAAAGAAATTAACGACTTTTTGTCTGCCAAAGTGCGCGCCCAGTAAGAGCTTCGCTTTGACCCCGAGCTTCTCTTCTAAGTTGTGTTGTGTGATACGACTGACTAACTCGTCTATCCTGTCGCAGTCCCATAAGCCTTCCATGTAAGTTTCACCCAACCCCAATGAACCATCGATAAGGATTCTGTCGAGTACAGTCTCATCGTGTAGTCTAATATCCCAATCTCGTGTACCGTTTATTTTAATATCGGCTGGGCTTAATAGTTCATTGAAAAGTTTTAAATATGACATAACTTACCTGCTGAGTTTTACATAACAGTGTGAGATTTGAAAGTATCATGATATTGATATTTATGATGTTCATTTTTATCTAACATGCTATTTAGAAGAATTAACACTGGAATTATGTAAATGATGATTCAGGTTAATATTGATTGTTATTAATACAAAAAGTAGCCAAGCGATATTTGGAATGTATATATGTATGTGATAATAATACATTGTAATTTCGATGATTTTATATCAGCTAATGTTTATAGTAATGCCCGCACCCATTGATTGCGCTATTTTATAAACCTTAAAGATAATGGAATTGTCTTTGTATTCATCGGCTGATCTGCAAATAGGAATAATAGTCAGCATGTATATATGGTAAAACAATGACTGATACCACTACGATAAAATTGGCACTAAAAGCCAGATATGACATTCAAAAAGCAAATTCGTCAGTATTAAAACTTCTTCCCTTTATTGATCTTGAACATAGCTCGGTTGCTTTTCTGCCAAGTGACGTAGATGAGCTTAAGCTTGCAATTCTCAATATTCAGCGCTTTATGTATTACGTTGAGGCTGTTGCTGAAGAAGGAAGGATTATCAAAAAAAAGATGTGATGATCTAGAAAAAAGGCGGGCAGGATAAGCAAAAGGGCATCTTGATAGATGCCCTTTTTTGATGGGGGATTAATACTGCAAGCTATACGGTAGGAACCTGCGAAGCTAATAGCCAAATCGCCAATACAAAGAAGATCAGGCCCATAAATTTGTGCTGATTGGTACGGAACTTTTCATTTTTTAGCAGCGGCTGACCTAGGCTGCCGATCATGGTCACCAAGAACAGGTTGAACAGTAGACCGAGTACGTTAAGAAGTAGGCCTAGTACCAGCATTTGTTCGCCGGAAGTCGCTGTGACTTGAGTGGATACAAACTGCGGCAGGAACAGAACAAAGAATATCAACGCTTTTGGGTTAAGTAGGTTACTTACCACCGCGCGGCGATATAGGGTTTTGGCTATGCTTTTGCTTTGTTCTACTGTCGGTGCGTCAGAAGGTTGGGTACGCATACAGTCCCAGCCCATTTTTAATAAGTAAGCTCCACCTAGTAGGCGAAGAACTTGCAATGCTATAGGGTTCATGGCAATTAAAGCTGAAACACCCATGGCTGCAAGCAGTGTAAGAACCAACCCTGAAGTCGCATTGCCCAAGCTGGCAAAGACACCCACTTTTTTACCGTAGCTCAAGCTAGAGCTGGCGATTAGCAGCATATCAGGACCTGGAATGAGTAGCAGCGCAATAACAGCGGTCAGATAAACGGGCAAAACGGATAGATCAATCATGGCAATTCGGCGTTGGTTTACAAGGTGCTGGATTCTAGTCCTTTTTGTGGTCGATTTAAACGCATAGATTGTATTTTTTAGTTTGTTTATTTGCTTTGTGAGTGTTTTGTTTACTATTTGTTCTGTTGGTGTTTGCTTTATATCTGCATGTATTTTAAACGTGCGCTGAGTGTGAATTGATATCAACGTGGAATAAAAACAGTATATGCAGATGTTACTCAGTGTAACGAAATTTATCATGCAGAGGTTTGAAGAGCCGAAATACTCAAATAAATAATGCTATTGGTTTGATATATCAAGCAATAACTCCCCTTGGATTGTGGCTGATAAGCATGTTTTACTACTGTGATAGCAGTGTAATCAGCTCTCTTAAGGCGTAATTTGACGTCGAAAGGTCATTAAGAATGGTTAGTATTTATTGCTGCTTATTAAGCTGTTGTTTTAATTCAATTTTTATTTAAAGTAGAAAGCATTTAATAATGTGTTACAAACTTTAATAATGAGCCCTGTTGGCGTTGATAGAGATCATATTTACTTACTACTTATTAGTTAATAGTGCCTGTAAATTAAAAAGAGGCATTATTAATGACTATAACAAAAAAAGTTCAGTCCTACTTATTAAGTAGACGGAAGTTTATGCAACAATCAGCAGCTGTTACTGGTGCAGCTGCTGCAGCTAGCTCAATGGCCTTACCCTTTAAAGCGACTGCTTCTAATAATCCAGAGGTCGGTGAAGAGTCTATTAAGTACAGCGCGTGCTTGGTTAACTGTGGCAGCCGTTGCCCATTCAAAGTGCATGTGCGTGACGGTGTAGCTGTGAAAATTTCTCCAGAGGATGGTGTAGATGAGGCGATTTTTGGCCAGCATCAGATCCGTCCTTGTTTGCGTGGTCGCTCGGCACGTTTTCGTGCCTATAACCCAGATCGCCTGAAGTACCCGATGAAGCGCGTTGGTAAGCGTGGTGAAGGAAAATTCAAGCGCATCAGCTGGGATGAAGCCACTACGATTCTTGCCAATGAATTAACCCGCGTTATCGATACCCACGGTAATGAAGCGATTTATTACAACTACGGCTCTGGCTTGACTGGCGGTAACCTGCAAGGTCCGAACACCTGTCGTCGCTTGTTGAATGTGGCTGGTGGTTTCTTAGGCTCGCACAACACTTATTCAGAAGCGCAGATGAATGCTATCCAGCCATATGTCTTTGGGCAGGCTGGAAACATTTACGGGACTGAACAACAAACGCTGTTTTCTGAGATCAAAAACTCTGATCTTGTTGTGATGTTTGGTCAAAACTTGGCAGAAACCCGTATGTCGGGTGGTGGTCAGATTGCCGAGATCTACCATGCACTTGAACAAAGCAATGCCAAGGTGATCCTGATTGATCCTCGCCGCACCGATAGTGTGACAGCATTCGCCAGCGAATGGCTGCCAATTCGTCCAGGTACCGATGCTGCCCTTGTTGCCGCGCTTGGTCATACATTGATCAAGGAAGATCTTCTCGATGAGGAAATGTTGAACCGATTCGCTGTCGGTTGGGATGAGTCTACTCTGCCTGAAAGCGCACCGGAAAACAGTTCTTATAAGTCATATATCCTTGGTCTTGGTGAAGATAAGGTTGAGAAAACGCCTGAGTGGGCAAGCGATCTAACCGGAATTCCAGCTGTCCGTATCAAGCAACTGGCGCGTGAAATTGCAAGCGCGAAAGCGGCGTGGATTTCTCAAGGCTGGGGGGTTCAGCGTACCCAAACTGGCGAGCAGGCTTCCCGTGCAATCATGATGCTTCCTATCATGACCGGCCATTTTGGTCGCCACGGTACCAACATCGGTACGTGGGGCGGCAGCGTCCCTTATGTGCTATCGGGTCTTGGCTTGCCTAACCCGGTGAAAGCCTCTATCCCTTGCTTCCTTTGGACGGATGCTATCGTTCGTGGCACGGAAATGACGGCCAAAGCGGATCACGTCCGTGGTGTCGAGCAGCTATCGAGCAGCATCAAGTTCCTGTGGAACTACGCCAGTAATGTTGCGGGTAATCAGCACTCTGATCTAAACCGCACCCATGAAATTCTGGCTGATGAGTCTTTGCTTGAATTCAACCTGGTGTGGGATAACCACATGACGCCGACAGCACGCTATGCAGATTTGCTTCTGCCGGATGTGGCGACGATGGAAACGGATGATCTGATCAATAACTCTTACCAGTCTGGTGCATACCACTACATGGTTCGTGTACAGCAAGCGATTGAACCTATGTGGGAAAACCGCCGTGTGTACGATGTTTTGGCGGAAGTGGCCCAGAAGATGGGCTTGAAAGAAGCGTATACCGAAGGTCGCACCTACGAGCAGTGGTTAGAGCACGCTTATGGTCAAGTTCGTCAGAACAACCCAGCATTGCCAACGTTCGCAGAAACCGACGGTATGGGTGTGGTTGACCGCCGCTTGGCAGATTCTAGTGAGCATATCGCGCTGAAAGACTTCCGTGAAAACCCGGAAGCGAATCCGCTGAAAACACCATCAGGAAAAATTGAGATTTATTCTGAGGCATTGGCTGAACTTGCGAGTGAGCGTCCGTTACTTGAAGGTGATGATATTTCTCCAATTCCGGTTTATCACC
Source organism: Photobacterium sp. DNB22_13_2 (assembly GCF_052873915.1). Taxonomy (NCBI): domain Bacteria; kingdom Pseudomonadati; phylum Pseudomonadota; class Gammaproteobacteria; order Vibrionales; family Vibrionaceae; genus Photobacterium; species Photobacterium sp. DNB22_13_2. Next base: position 154,112 of record NZ_JBNNXU010000003.1, on the reverse strand, counting down.
CTGCGGTGGAAGGGGTTGAAGATCATGAGATGCTGAAGAAATACCCGCTACAGCTAACAGGCTTCCACACTAAAGGTCACACCCATTCGACCTATGCGTCGGTTGCACAGCTTAAAGAGGTCGCACCGGATACTGTGTGGATCAACGATATTGATGCAATGCAACGCGGTATTAAGCACGGTGACTTGGTCGAGGTGTTCAACGGCCGTGGCCGTTTGCGCATGCCTGTTAAAGTGACAGCACGTATTATTCCTGGAACGGTAGCGATTCCAGAGGGTGCTTGGGCACAGAAGAACAAAGATGGTGTTGATGTCGGTGGTTGTATTAATACCTTGACGACACAAAGGGCGACAGCCTTGGCGAAGGGTAACCCGCAGCACACCAACCTAGTTGAAATCAAGCGAGTCTAAGGAGAATAACAAATGAAGCAATACGGTTTTTTCGTAGACTCAGCGAAGTGTACTGGCTGTAAAACGTGTTCGGTAAGCTGTAAGGATGAAAAGGATCAGGATATTGGTCCTAAATTCCGCCGTGTTTATGAATATGGTGGCGGGATCTGGAAGAAAGACGGCAACACTTGGACCCAGGATGTCTTTAACTACTACCTATCAATCTCTTGTAATCATTGTGATGAGCCAACATGTGTCGCGGGCTGTCCAACGGGGGCGATGCACAAGCGTAAGGAAGATGGCCTTGTTGTTGTCAACCAAGATGCGTGTGTGGGGTGTCGTTACTGTGAAATGCGCTGTCCGTATGGCGCGCCGCAGTTTGATGCCGAGAAGAAGGTGATGTCCAAGTGTGATGGCTGCTTTGAGCGTGTCGCTGAAGGCAAGAAGCCGGTGTGTGTGGATTCTTGTCCACAGCGCGCGTTGGATTTCGATGAAATTCAGGTGTTGCGCGAGCGTCATGGCCAGCAGAATGCGATTGCGCCACTGCCAAGTCCAGAAATGACCAAGCCAAACCTAGTCGTAAAGGCACATACTGATTCGCGTCCGACCGGTGACTCGACAGGCGCCGTACTGAACCCTGAGGAGATTTAAGCCATGCATGAATTACCATTAGTCTTTTTTACGGTATTCGGTCAGGCAGCTGTCGGTATCTTCCTTTTGTCGCTATTGGCACATACTTCTAAGCAGATTGACGATGTTCAATTGAAAACGGCGAATATTGTTGCTGCAGCCTTGTTGCTCATTGGCTCAGCTGTGGGCGGTCTTCACATGGGACAACCACTGCGTGCGTTCAATTTGCTGTTCGGTTTGGGCCGTTCACCAATGAGTAACGAAATCATCCTGAGTGGTTTGTTCATGGCGTGTGCTGCTGCGACGGTGGCGTTTAGTTTCATGCCGGGTAAAGAGTCACTGTCGAAACTTGCCAACAAGGCGACGGTTGTGGCCGGCTTGCTGTTTGCTTGGTCTATTCCTCAGGTTTACCAACTGACGACAGTGGCAAGCTGGGATACGGCTCACACGTCACTACAAATGTGGCTGACCGTCCTGGTTGCCGGTGGTGCGTTTGCCTTGATGTTAGGTGCACACAAGCTAGGCTTTGCGACATTGGTTGTTGGTGCGCTGGTATCTCTGGCGGCAAAACCTGATTACATTGGTTTTGTTACTCAGGCAGCGCCTGAGTTGGCTGTAAACCAATATGGTTTGTGGGGAACACAGGCCGCTGCGCTGTTGGTTGCTGTGCTGATTGGTTGCGGTATCTTCACCCAAAAAGGGGTGGCAAAACCATTGTTGATTGCAGGTGCTGGTGTCATGCTAGCGGGTGAGCTGATTGGTCGTGTTGCCTTCTATAATTTGTGGGCAATTCCAATGTAAGCTGATGCTTAATGTTGCCCGGCTAGACCATATTGCTCGAAGGCGTATGGTAGGGTTGGGCAACGGCAGGCTTCTCGTTGGTATAATCACATTTCGTTCAGGGAAAAATAGATGATAACCCTTGTACCTAGACTTTTAGGTTTCCTTTTTTACTACTCTCCAACGCACCCATCCGCTGAAGCAATTCTACCGGCTCTTGCCGATTTGCCAGAGCATTTTGAATCGCAAGGCCAAGAACAAGTCAGTGCTCTAATCCAAGAGATAAATGGCTTACCTGTTGAACAACTTGAATGTGAATTCAGTCTGTTGTTTGAAGGGTTGGGTGAGATGTCTGCGCCACCATGGGGATCGGTGTACCTTGATAAGGAAAGCATCGTCATGGGAGAGTCCACGGTTGAATATCGACGTTTTTTGGCCAGCAATGGGATAACGCTCGATACTCACATGCGTGAGCCGGATGACCAGTTTGGTTTGATGTTGTTGGCTTTCGTTGAGTTGATGGAATCAGAAAAATACGATGCCAGTGCCGAGCTACTTGAACAGCACCTGCTGCCATGGGCTTTCCGCTATCTGGAAACGGTACAACAGGTCGACAACATTTCGTGTTTCTATCCCAACCTTGCCAAAGTGGCGCAATGTTATCTCACTTCATTGGTTGAAAGATTGGAGCTATCACCAGCCTCTAAGCCTTTACACAAATAAGGCCCGGCCAATGTAATGGGTAAGAGCATAGTCCTAAGGAGCGTGACGTTACTTGGGACTATGACTTTCAGCCTCAAAGTCAGGATGAAGATGTGACCATTGTTTCCATCAACCAAAGCCAACTACCGTCTTCCGTTTCACTGTTGGTAAAAGCGGTGTTTAAAAAGGGCTTTGAACCTTTGCCAAAGATAGCGGTTACTATCGACGGCTTTATTTTTGAGAGCGATGACGTCAACCGTTACAACGCTTGCTGTGGCTTACCGCAAGATACCCTCCCACTTCCTTTCTTGTTTGTCGCTACTCAACCCGCACAGCTGTTGTTGCTTACCCATCCTGAAGCCTCACTGAAGCTACTGGGTATGATCCATACCTATGTCAGTTTTCAACAAGAAATGCCGTTGGAAATAGGAAAGCCGTATGATTTCACTCTTGACGTTATTGCGTGTCGTAAAACTGATAAGGGAATGGAATTTGAGCTGGAAGGGGTCTTCAAACTAGAGGGGCGCTATCAGGCGGGATATCGCAGCCGTTGTTTGGTTAGAGGGCGAAAGTCAGATTCAGGTAAGCAAATAAAGCCTCCCTGTCCTTCCGAAGCACAAGAGGAGCATACTTGGTCAAGGCTTGAAACTTTATCTCTAACTCCTAAGTTAGCACGTGGTTATGCTTCTGTCTCTGGTGATTATAATCCCATTCATCTCCATTGGGCGACGGCCAAGATATTTGGCTTTAGAGCACCAATCATCCATGGCATGTATTCGGTGGCACGGATGTTCGCCGCGATTGAATCTCCTGTTCAACATGCTGAGTTTACTTTCCGTCGACCTGCTTTCTTGCCATCGAACGTAGAATTGGAAGCGCAAGAAGGGGAGTTAAGGATACTCAACAGTGAAGGGAAGCCGTTGGTCGAAGCAAAGTACGGCTGATCCGAACTTGCTGGTTGAAATGGCGTTTGTAGCGGCGGCGGGATAATTTCATCAGCGCGCTCTATGAAAAAAACCAGCCTTACGACAAAATTTTCTTTTTTGGCGTGATGAGCCATCATGATGTTGTACGTTAATGTTGCTGGATAACATCATGTTGAATTTTAATATGGAAGATGCAAGTCAGGTGTGCGTAGGCGCATTTGCACTTGCTGTCCCAATCTCTTTCTCTGAGGAAGCATGGCGATTAGGTGAAACGTTACCCACGTTAAACTTGGTGATGTTGTTCTGTTTAGCGGTGTTTTTCCTTGGTATCTTTACCTATGAGAGTGTATTTCAGAGAAACATAAAGCACCGCCTTGGTGGTTTTATCTTCCGTATCGTGATTGCTTATATTATTACTGCGGTCGTCGTCTCTCTTATCTTATTGGCATTAGATAAATTACCGCTACTTTCAGACCCTCTGATCTCATTCAAGCGCATTGTCGTTATCGCGATGCCTGCTTCGATGGGCGCGATTATTGTTGATAGCTTTGATAAAGAATAAGCCTAAACGAAAAAGCTCCCCAAACCATACCAGGTTTCAAGGGAGCTTGTTCTCATTCAGTTAAGTGGCTTCTTTGCTTTTAGTCTCAATATCTCCACTTGTTCTCGCCGCGAGTTTATTGGCAAGAGAATGGAGCTCAGGCAGCATGCGCTGAATAAGGTGCAGTTGCTGCAACACCATACGAGCCGATGTTGAATCTTCATCTCGCCATAACGATAGGCGTTGATCCAGCTCGCTATCTGACTCTGGCGCTTGGGCGCAGTGGTTTCCTTCCAGTTGGGCTGCCAAGCAATCCAAATGCTGGTGGATTTGCCTGTGGGCCAGCGAAACTAAGTGATGGGTACTTTCATCTTCCAGTTGGGTACGGTGGGCACCCAGCGCTGAAATATAGCTCAGCATGGCATGGTTTAGCGTGAGGAAGCGGAAGCTCTCATCGGTTGCCATGCGATAGCGACCTGGCTCCAGCAACATATTACTGATCGCTGAACTAAGCTGGGCATCGGTGTTGTGGGCATCGCGGCGGGCAATACGATAGCTCAAGCAGTCTCTTTTGCCGATACGGTACTGGCCAATAATTTGCGCCAAATAATCACGGTTTTTCTCTACGGCAGTCGACATCACCTTGTGTAAACGGCGAGCCTGCCAATCCGGCAAGATAAAACTGACCGCCAATACTGCCAGTAAACAGCCCAGTAGGGTGTCGCCAAGACGAGGCAAGATAACCGCAAACCCTTCGCCAAGCTGGTTGAAACAGAACAATACCAGCAAGGTGATAAACATCGTCGCTACCCCATAGTTGGCGGTACGGAAAGCAAAGAACATCACACCGGTAAATACCATTAATACCAGCTGGCCTTCTTGCCCCGGGAACAGGAATAGTAAAGGCATACCGATAAGCAAACCGGCGATGGTGCCGATAACACGTTGTTTGAGTCGCTGGCGGGTCGCACTGTAGTTAGGCTGGCAGACAAACAAGGTTGTCAGCAAGATCCAATACCCCCGTTCGAGATCAAGCCCGAGAATGATCCCATAACCGACCGTTAGGGCGATAGCCATCCGCAGCGCATGACGAAACAGCATTGAGCTAGGGTCAAGCTGAGTGCGGATCCGCTGCCAGCGTTCTTTCATGCTGCGGGCTTCGGTATCTGATAGCTCATTATCACGGGCGCTGTCGGTGGTCGACACATCCGGGTTGCTGACGTTCGATAGCTGGCGCTCAACCGTCGCGAGGTTGTTAAACAGATACTCTAGCTGGTTGATAAACACGCGACGCTTGGGGTCGTTCTGGTTTTTGAGGTAGAACAAGGACTCTTGCAGTTCATCCAGCGCCTTTACGCTAGCAATGCCATGACTGTAGGATTTCCCCATTGCCAGGGCATGAGCAATTTCTCGACACGCTTTCGCTTGTTGCGCGAGCAAACGCTGGAACCGGAACAGTACATCACTGCGCTGGAATTCTGCGGCCAAATCCTGGTAGCGGTAGTGGGAGGAGCTCGCACGCTCGTGGATATCCTGCACCAAGAAGTAGATATTGAGGAACTTATCTCCGGTTTCATTCGGGTGGCCGCGTCGGGCACGGTGCAGCAGCGTCGCTTTGGCATCGTTGAGTGCACTAACCACTTTGGCATTCTTGGTCGCGGCTTGTAGGCGAAGCGGTTGCGGGACCAAATCGGCAATAGGATCGAATAGTTGGCTTTTGCTATCAAGGTAACAGGCCAGTTCGTTAAACACTTTTGATAGGCTCTGCTGAACCGGTTGGTTCGGCCATATAACCTGCCAGCTCAGTGACAGTAGTCCGTACCATGTTGCGCCACCGAGCAGCAGCATGGGCTGATACCATAAATTCGTACTTTGATCGGCACCCAGCATGGTGTAAACCGCCAGTAGCAGCGAAGCAAAAGCGATGCTGGCGTATCGAGCGCCCATTGACCCCAGCATGATAAAGCCAAAGGTGGAAGTAAAAAGTCCAATGGCAAACAGTGGTGGGTAAGGGAATAAGATTTCGATAGAAAAAGAAGCGAGAACGAAACAAAGCAAGGTGGTGATTAAGGCCTTGATCCGCCCGGTCAGGTTGTCATCGGTTTCAGCCAATGCTGAAGCAATGATCCCGAGTACTAATGGTGTAACTTCTGACGTTGCTTGTAGGTACCAACAGGGGAGAGCAACCCCAACCAAGGCGATCAGTACGCGTATGCTGTAGTTTATTCGGTCGTTCGCCCAGTAACGACGCAAAGTCAATTGTAAGCGGCTATTTGTCATTGTTTTTATGGTCTTCCTAGTGAAGCGCTAAAGATAGCAAACTTACGTAACCAAGCGGAATAAATCCCTATAAAAATCATTGTTTCTAGGTCGAGCTGACCGTTTGCGCTTAAGTTTTGTTCGCCAGGGGGCATCTAGCCGAAGCCTTCGGGCAGCGTTTGTTGGCAATGTCTATTGCGTTAGCGGTTTATCAAGTCACTCAACGACATATGAAAGCCTTGTCTGTATAAAATCCCAACAACTCACTGTAAAAAACATCACAAAAGGTCAGCTTACCCATATTAATTAGCAGAAAATTTACGCATAAATTATTTTTGGACGCTATTGTATACCCAAGTGACTTTGAGTGGCAGAAATGGCACCTTGGTGAACGCCCGCAGGGTGAGTGTGCTTGGGTAAATTTATATAACTTGATACTCTAAGTCCAAGTCGTTTTTTCGTTATTAGGTTAGATATATCTAATAATATGCGCAAAAGTTAGCGTAAGTAGAAGTAAGTTGAGTGTTGGTGACAGAATGCGTTTAACAGCAGGGTGGCTGGCCCAATGGCTCGCCCAAGGTGATTATTGCAGTATCGCTCTTGGTGATAATTGTTTAGTACTTGATAGCCAGACAGAAACAGAAGAAATTCCTTTCGATGAGTGGGATGGCGCCATAGAGGTTCATCGTGGTGTGATGTGGGGCAGTTTTGAATTGACCTCCGCTGATCAAGAGTATTGTTGGACAATACATGGTTTGCCATGGCAGCAGTGTAAGGCATTTGCCAACATGTTGCTTGAAGCCTACCGTAACTGGGCGCAGGGTCGGGTAGAAAGGCTGGATAACATGTTACCGGAAATGCTAACCCGTATTAATGGCTATGCTGAAGCCGAAGGGTATCTGCGTGAATCTTCCCACCGCCAGTTACACCGTTACCTAGAGAACTCCTTAGCGGCAACCGGGTTAACCCGTGAATTGGCGGCATCCTTCCGACCGTTGGCATTCGAGAAAGTTGAGCCATGGCTTGAAGGGAATGAAGAATGGGTGGAAGAGGCTAACAGCCTGTGGTTGGAAAAAGAAACCGAAAAGTGGTCATCATGGTTCGATAAGTTTGAATCTTCGCCGTTAAACCCAACTCAGCGTGAAGCGGTATTGATTAACCAGGACCATAACTTGGTGCTTGCAGGTGCCGGTAGCGGTAAAACCAGCGTGTTGGTTGCCCGTGCTGCTTACCTGATTGCCAATCAACAGAGCCAGCCAGAAGAAATCCTGATGTTGGCCTTTGGCCGCAAAGCCGCCGAAGAAATGAGCGAGCGCTTGGCTGCCAAGGTCAGCGATCGTATCAAGGTTGCCACCTTCCACAGTTTGGGCACACAAATCATCAGAGCTGTTGAGAGTGAGATGCCAAGCGTCTCGCCGGTGACGCTGGATGAAAAAGCCCGTGCAGAATGGATCTCTAAAATATTGACTGAGCAATGGGAAGCGGCCGCTTCAGCTAAACGTTGGCAGAAGCACCTTACCCAATGGCGTATTCCTGGTTTTAAATCGGATAACTCGATGGAAAAGCAGGCCAAGAGTGAGCAACTGGCCGCTTGGATTTGGCGTCATATTGAATTGATTGGCCAGCGCGGTGCGAACAAGTCCCAGTTGGTCGAGAGTATTGAGCAGCACGAGAACGAATCGGCGCGTGCTCGGATGAAGAGCGAGCTGGCGTTGCTGTGGCCGTGTTACCGTGCCTACGAGCAGCACTTGAAGACCAGCAAACAGATTGACTTCAACACCATGATCCAGCGGGCGACCGAGTACGTCAAAGAGGGCAAGTTCATCCCGCCTTGGAAGTTTGTCATGGTAGATGAATACCAAGATATCTCACCGCACCGGTTGGCGTTGATTGAAGCACTTTGCCAAGCCGGTGACAAAGTGCACCGACCGACCTTGTTTGCCGTCGGCGATGACTGGCAGGCGATTTACCGCTTTGCCGGTGCCGATGTGAACCTGACAACTGGATTTGAACAGCGCTTTGGTGCTTGCCATATTACCGAGCTGGATACCACTTACCGCTTCAATAATATGATCGGCGAAGTGGCGAATGCCTTTATTCAGCAGAACCCGAACCAGCTGAAAAAAGATCTCACCAGCTTCAAAAAGCAAAAGCGCAAAGCTGTGACCTTGTTATGTCAGGATTTGATTGATCAGGAATTGGCACAACTGGCGACGCAACAAAAAGGCGACGTGACCACCTTGCTATTGGGGCGCAATAACAACCAGCGACCTGAAAAGCTTAAGCAATGGCAAGAGAAGTGGCCGCATCTTGGTCTGAACTTTATGACCTGCCATGCCAGTAAGGGCCGTGAAGCCGACTTTGTGTTTATCTTGGATGTTAACCGCGGTGTGTTCCCGGCGCCTGACCGTGATACAGGATTGGCTGCTTGCCTGCAAGCCCGCGGTGAAAGCTTCACCGACGCCGAAGAGCGCCGATTGTTCTACGTTGCAATCACTCGTGCCAAGAAACACGTATGGGTTTGCGCCGAGCCAGAGAAGCCATCAACGTTCGTCAATGAACTGATCGATGATGGTTATCCGGTAATGAACAAAATCAAGCGAGTGAAGACGAAGCAAAAGTAATATTGCTTTAACCTTCAGCCACTCATTAATAAGCGAGTCAGCTACCGTTAGCTGGCTCGTTTTTTTGTCGCTATCGCTCGATCATTCTTCAAATTTGAAAGGTACAGATAATAATTGCGAGGTACATTAATTATCACAAATAATGAATGTGATATGACGAATTATTCATCATTGCAACTCACAGAGATTGATGTATGCCATTGTTTTATAAGTGGATTAATGGATGATCAAAATATCTGTTTTGAGTGGTATGATGAATTGTAATGATGCACGATTCTTTATATAAAGCTGTTAGGTGCTAATTTGGTTGAGGAAATATCTGTGCTAAAGACAATTTATGATGGAATGTGGGATTCTTCTTATCCAAGAATAGAAAGTGGTCAATGTGATATCGATACGTTAATTAATGATCCTAACGATACTCGAAGAGGTATTACTGCTTTAACTTATCTACAAAACAATGGTAATGAAGTTAGCCGAAAGATAACTGATTTCTTATGTGAATTACAGAAAGTTGAGCCAGAGCAATATTACTATCCAGAAGAAGAATTACACCTAACTATTCTCTCTATTATTAGCTGCATATCTGGATTCCAACTGGATGACATCAATGATTTTTCATATGTTGAAATTTTTAAACAATGTATGCAAGCCTCAGAGCCGATAGATATTAAATTTGAGGGGATTACAACGTCAACATCTTGCGTTTTAATTCAAGGGTTTCCTATTGGGGAAGGTTTGAATGAGTTACGAAATAAATTTAGAAATAGGTATAAAGAATCTTCACTACGCACCACGATTGATAGCAGATATAGACTTAGTACAGCTCATGTAACAGCAGTTAGATTTACGTCTCAATTAATTAATCAACAGAAAGTGACTGATGTACTAAATAGATACAGATATTATGATTTTGGTACGGTGTCTTTTACTGAATTTGAATTGGTTTTTAATAATTGGTATCAAAACTTATCAGAAACTAAACAATTAGCTAGCAGTTCAATTAAGCTGCGCGTATAACAAATGCATCAACACGATTAACACGCGGCATTTTCAGTTTGAATTGGCTTTTGTGATTACGGTGTAATGTTTGGATTTAAGGCGGGCAACTTCACAAGGGCGTTATGTGATTTGTGGACAATTTATACATCTTATCGCTAGAATGCGAGTTCGCGGCTGCACATGAATTTCAGTCAACTTTAGAGCAAACACAATGATTGTAGAAAATGTGCTTCCTGACAATTACGCAGAAATGCTTAGTGTTTGGGAAAATTCAGTCCGAGCAACTCATGATTTCATCTCAGAAGAAGATATTGAGTTTTTTAAACCAATTATCATTGAGCAGGCTTTTCCTGCTGTCACGTTAAGGTGTGTGAAAAATGAAAGTGGTTCAATTCTAGGTTTCGTGGGTCTTCACGACTCAAAGGTTGAAATGCTGTTTATCTTAAATGAGGCAAGAGGACAAGGTGTTGGAAAAGTGCTACTGCAATACGCAATAGGGCAGTTAGGCGCAACCAAAGTCGATGTAAACGAACAAAATCCACAGGCAGTAGGTTTTTACGAGCATATGGGTTTCAAAGTCGTTTCGCGCTCACCACTTGATGATATGGGAAACCCCTTTCCAATTCTGCATATGACACTTTAAAGCTCGGTTTGTCGTAACCAGTTTGTTAGAAGAAGCGCCCAAAGCTAATAACTTTGGGCGTTTCCGTATGTGGTGAGAAAAATCACATATACCCAAGCTACTTCAAGATGCAGGTTCAGCGATAATTTATAAGCTTATAGACAAGGCATTGTTTTGAAGATCTAGTGGCTCTAAATCAAGAGTATATAAGCAATTCAAGCACCAAAAACACGAGGCAGTTTAGATGTGCAACGGCTTGGGTGTTTACGGCGGTGTGCTGAAGTTGCAGTTATTGTTTTGGCTGCTTAGCGAGGCATTACTCGTCATGGGGCTTGCTATACTAAAGTGATAGAATAGTATCACTTTAGTATTCCTCTGGAGCGGCTCTTATGAAAGTAGAACTAGTTACATCACTCAAACGTCAAGCAACTAAAATTCTTGCAGATCTCCACGATACTAAGGAACCTGTCTTAATTACCGAACACGGCAAGCCATCGGCATATTTGGTTGATGTTGATGATTACGAGTTTATGCAAAATCGTTTGGCAATTCTTGAGGGAATTGCTCGAGGCGAGCGTGCATTATCTGACGGTAAAGTGGTTAGTCACGAAGAAGCCAAGGACAAGATGTCAAAATGGCTGAAATAATCTGGACTGAACCAGCGTTATCTGGCCTCACTGATATCGCTGAATACATCGAACTTGAAAATGTCGTAGCGGCAAAACAATTGGTTCAAACGTTCTTCTCTAAAGTCGAACGTCTAGAGGCTTTTCCTGAATCGGGTCGTATTCCGCCTGAGTTAGAACATCTAAGTTATCGTGAAGTTGTCGTGAACCCGTGCCGTGTTCTCTATAAACAAGATGGCGACAAAGTATATATTCTATTTGTTATGCGTGTTGAGATAGATTTGCGTAAGTTCCTGTTGAGTAAACAATAACCTTTGGGGATGAGCGGCCATACAAATTGTTTAAGTAGGCAGTGACTTCTGGTTCCAATGATTTTAAGTGTAATCGTCGTGTTGCTTTAGGTTGCTCATTGCGTTGGTCTGCAACTTAACAGGGCTACATGTACTCCCCCGGTTGTCAACAACAGCGTCAAGTAATGAAAGGTTGGGATTGCCGCTCTACATTCGGTCTGTTTACTGGCTTTCGATGCCATGACCCTGGTGACACTACGCGGTTGCGGTTCCTCATTCGTTAGAAGGACTTATCGTTTTGTGAGTCAGTAACTTGTTTTGGTGATCTTCGCTGTGGATACTAGAATTAATTCTGGTTAGTAGGTTCTTCCGCCGTCAAACACGGAAGTCATGGAGTCAGTGTCATGGATTATGAAACGAAGCTTAAATTCGCACATAAAGAGCTGAATGAAAAGGGAGTATGGAAGTCAAATTACAACCCACCAATGGCTAAGCTACTGCGCAGAATTGGTCTGTGCTTTCCGCCTCCTTACTATCAGACTTTCATTAATAATTGTGCAATTTCAACGGTGACTTTTGCCCCGATTTGGGGAGTTCTAAATTGGTTCATGGCTTGGAACGATGCAGGTAAGCCAGTACTAGAAGCTGTTTATATGGCGCTGATTGGTGGCGTTCTGTTTGGGCTAATTATGTCTACGTTTTATTTTGTTAGGCGGACACAATTAAAACTTACGGACTGGCGTTCTTTGGGGGAATAGCTCTTCTTTTTTGTGAATTGTTGATAATTGGTCGTAAGACAGGATAATGGGCAACCGCTCTTCACCTTGAGAAATACCTGTAATGCGCCTTGATAAGTTTATTTGTAAAAGTACCGAGTTAACCAAAGCCGAAGCCGTCAAACGGATCAATTCTGGGCAGGTGGATGTTAATGGCATGGTTGTAACAAATGAAGCCGCTCAGGTTCATGAAAATAATACGATATTGTTGAATGGCATGAAGTTGAAGGCACGAGATTTTCGCTATATTCTCATGCATAAACCTGCGGGCACTATTTGCTCTAATATTGATGAAGTTTACCCATCTTTATTCAATCACTTAAACGTTGAGAACGTTTCTGAACTTCACATAGCGGGTCGTTTAGATGCAGACACAACGGGTATGGTTTTGATTACCGATGATGGACGCTGGTCATTTAATATCACTACGCCAACGAAAGAGTGCAGTAAGGTTTATCGTGTCGGTTTGTCTCGTGCGATTGCAGACGATGTAGCGTTAAAGTTCAAAGAAGGCATCCAGCTGCAAGGCGAGAAACAATTGACACGGCCAGCGGTCTTAGAAATTCTTGGTGCCAAAGAAGTTCTTCTAACAATTACCGAAGGTAAATTTCATCAGGTAAAACGGATGTTTTCTGCAGTTGGTAACCGAGTGGTTTCACTTCACCGGGAAGCGATTGGAGACGTTCGCATTGATATTGAGGTTGGTCAATGGCGCTATTTAACTGACAGTGAAGTGCAGTCATTTGTTAAGTAAGATCAGAGATTTTTAACGCTTGGCATTCTCCCTTCAGGTTGCGGTATTTCATCCAGTTGGTAACCCAACCCTTAAGGAACTCTCCTGACAAGTTACACTATGCGTGGACTCCGAGTGTTGAACACACTCGTGCTGCTCATGTCGACAACCATTATACCGTCTAGTTAATGTATAAAACGCATTGGTAGATGCTGTTAAATAGCCGTAATTCACCCCGCTTAATACTTAATGGTTAACGCTGAAGTAGTACATAGGATAAAATATCGCGTTTTTTTGGCTTTTTAGCTGGAAATAAATAACCGCTTGGAATTGTTAATAAGATAGTTAGTCCGTCTCAAAAATAGGATGGTTGTTTATCTTTGTTTTTTGCATATTTATTAGCCTGTACCTATAAATATTACCTGTCTAATGGAGTAGACATGTGAATACAGGAGTAACATCAATATTGATAACTAGGATACTATTCCAATGAATATTAAGTTAGTTGGCATATTCACTGCCTTAGCACTGGCAGCTGCGTCATCAGGTGCTCACGCTTACAGCTATAAATCCTATTATAAACATGATTATAAGCCTGATTATAAACACGAATACAAGCCACAAATTAAGTATAAAAAAGCCAAGTATAAGTCGAAAAGCTGTAAATCTAGCAATGAGTATTACGGGTCTAAGAAAAAATACAGTTATTCCAAGTGTGACCACTACTATGGTTACTAACTAAATATATGGTAGCGACAGCACAAGTTGTTGTCGCTAACTCATTGTCTTGTATGCAAAGGATGTTTTTCTTTAAGGTGATATATGTTTTTTAGTTCGGAGTTATTATATCGATGTATTCTGTTTATTGGTTTCGCTCTATAATTTACCTCATATTTCCTTTGCTTGTGGCTTGTAATGATTTTAACCATGAGCCGGAATATTCCCCACCACTTGGATTAATGCAACCGGATAAGCCTGATTCCACCTATGAACCGGAACCCTTGGTGATTGCCTCGGGAACCTTGAAGCCCGTAGGTGAAGTAGAAGTCGGATCTGAAGTATCAGGCAGGATAATTGAGTTACTGGTTGATTTTAATGATGTTGTCCAAGAGGGACAAACGATCGCACGTATCGACCCGAAATTTTTTGAAGCCCAGATTCGTCAAGCCGAGGCCTCTTTGCTTAATGCAAAGGCGTTGGTCGCAATGAAGAAGGCATCTTTACGTCAATCTATACGTTCTTTGAAGCGAATAAAGGCCCTTAATAAACGTAAAGCTGTGTCGCAGAATAGTTTGGAAGAAGCAGAGACGAATGTATGGGTTGCGGAGGCTGAACTGGAGCAGGCACTGGCTGTTGTGATTAGCCATGAGGCTGAGTTGGAAGAAGCAAAAGTGACCTTATCCCGCACCGAAATTCTTGCCCCCATTGATGGTGTAGTGCTATCCCGTGAAGTAATGAGTGGACAAACCGTTGCGGCGAGTCTCGAAGCGCCTAAGTTATTTAAAATCGCCCACACTTTAAATGAAATGGAAATTCACGCCAGAATTGATGAAGCCGATATTGGCCAGATCCGTTCAGGACAGGAGGCTGAATTTACCGTACCGGCTTATGGTGAGAGACGGTTTATAGCTAAGGTTGAACAAATTAGAGTCGCCCCATTGGTTGTTGATAATGTCGTGACCTATACCGTTGTTTTATCGGTAGAAAACACAGGTGACTCATTACTGCCCGGCATGACAGCCGTGGTTGAGATCACCACCGATGAGACATCTGACAGCACAAATGCGAGTTACACTTCACGCATTGAGGAGTCGATGACGTCAGGCGGGATACGCTAAATGTTAATTAGGTTTTAACGCAATGAGCTACTGGTTGTATCTTTCTAATGCGCTGAGAGTTATATATCGTCATCGACTTCGTAGTGCCCTGACGATTTTGGGCATAATGATTGGTGTGACGGCAGTCGTTACCGTGATAGGCGTTGGTGCGGGCAGTCAGCATCAAGTATTACAGCAGGTCGAAAGCTTAGGTGCCGATTTACTGTTTATCGAACCCGATGTGATGGAAAGCGGTGGTGTGAGAATGCAAGGGCACTCATCGACGCTCACAGTCGATGACATTACGGCTATACGGAATTCAGTCCCCAATGTCTTAGCCACCTCTCCGTCTGTCTTTGCCGAGGGGCGGGTCATTTACGGATCTCGTAACTGGATCAGCAGGATACAAGGTACGACTCGTGACTATCTAGTACTCAGAAAGTGGGGAATAGCGCAAGGACGCATGTTCAGCGAGTATGAAGAAAAGCGAGCAAAGAAGGTAGCAGTACTGGGAGAAAGTGTCGCCACTGCATTGTTTGATAGTGATAGCGCTATAGGCAACACCATTCGAATAGGACAAACCCCTTTTAAGGTTATTGGGGTATTACAACGTAAGGGGCAGTCCCCTGGAGGGATGGACCAAGATGACAGGGTACTTATACCTCTTTCTACGGCCAAGCTACGTATTATTGGGTTGAGTAAAACCCGTCCAGGAACTATCCACTATGCCCACATTCGGGTTGATGACCAAGATAAGATCAGTGAGAGCATCAGTCATATACAGCGACTCTTGCGGCGTCAGCACCGACTTCCAGATAATAAACCCGATGACTTTATCATTAATGATTTAACTGAACTTCAAGAGAGCATGGCCGATGCCACTCGCTCGATGACCTTTTGGTTGGCATGTGTTGCGGCCATATCGCTGGTCGTGGGCGGAATTAGCATTATGAATGTGATGCTGGTGGCGGTTCGTGAAAGGACCGAAGAAATTGGCCTGCGCCGGGCATTGGGAGCAACGCATAAAGACATCAGAAACCAGTTTATTATTGAGGCAACTTGTCTTACCACGATTGGGGGGCTTTCTGGTCTCGCTTTGGGAGCTGTGCTGGTGTTTGTGGTTGCAACAATGCGTAACTTTCCGGTGATGATCACACCAAGCGCCCTTGTGTTAGCGCTTGGCTCAGCTTGCTTAGTGGGACTTGTTTCGGGGCTGTATCCTGCTCTAGTTGCCTCTCGGCTTGACCCTATTCGGGCGCTGAAGCGAGAGTAATTTTTGCCGATACGAAAAAGCATGAGGATAAATACATGGGGGAAAGTGTATCGTCATTGGTGCAGTTGGACACAGTTAGCCGAATTTACGCGATGGGCCAAACGGATGTCACTGCGCTAAACGCTGTTTCTCTTTCCATATGTGCCGGGGAATACATTGCGATAACCGGTACGTCCGGTTCTGGCAAATCGACTTTATTGCAGATCATTGGATGCTTGGATACACCGACAACAGGGCGGTATGTCCTCAATGGTACCCGGGTGGACGAGCTCTCAGACTTTGATCTTTCCCATGTACGCAACCATCAAATTGGGTTTGTCTTTCAAGCTTTTCATCTGCTGCCGCAATTTAATGTTTGCGAGAATATCGAATTGCCTCTTCTTTATCGAAAACTAACTAGCCAGCAGCGCGAGAAAAAAGTCAAAGAAGCGTTGGGCAAGGTCGGATTGAACAAGCGTGGTCTCCATAAACCTCATGAGCTTTCAGGTGGTGAGCGGCAAAGGGTCGCGATAGCCAGAGCGTTGGTTGGCTCGCCGTCACTTTTGCTAGCTGATGAGCCGACGGGTAACCTGGATCATAAGACCGGTGAAGAAATCATGCATATTATTGAAAGACTAAACGCTGAGGGAGTGACGGTGGTTATGGTGACGCATGATCTCGAAAAAGCACAGCGTGCTCGTCGTCGAATTGAAATGCAAGATGGCAGGATCTTTTGACCTTAACGGTGATCACCGTACCGAGTATGTTCAATATCAAGTTTTAATAACAAGATGATTGGCCATGAAGTGACGTTAGTATAAATGCATACTTTTCAGTTTGGTCGCTTGCCTTGATGATCTTTGCCATAGATACTGGTTGTCGATTTAAGGAGCTTGCTTAGGAGATCATTGGGTTGGCTAAAAAGTATTATGTCGTCTGGAAAGGACGAAAAACGGGCATTTTTACATCTTGGGCTGAGTGTAAGGCGCAAGTTGATAAATTTGCAGGCGCAAAATATAAGTCGTTTCCAACGAGAGAAGAAGCAGAGTGTGCATTTGGGGGACAGCGAGCGGGCAACCCGTCGGCTCAGAAACCAAGCAGTGCTAAATCCGTTTCTAAGACAAGCAAGCCTAAAAAAGCACCGCTGACTCAGGCTCAAATTGATGATATGCCATTTGAGATAAAGATATTCACTGACGGCGGTTGTGATCCTAATCCCGGTGAAGCTGGCTCAGGGATTTCAGTTTACGAAAACAATACATTGACCGAGTTGTGGTACGGCATGTATCAATCATTAGGTACCAATAATACCGCGGAGCTCAATGGTTTAAATCAGGCATTTTTACTGGCAAAAGAGAAAATAGCTAAAGGTTATACCGTGGCTATTTATTGTGACTCTAATTATTCGATCCAGTGTATCACGCAGTGGGCGAAAGGCTGGAAATCGAAAGGATGGGTGAGGCCTGGAGGTGATATTAAGAACCTCGATCTGATTAAACCTATGTATGCGTTATACCAAGAAATCGAAAAGAAAGTGGTGATACATCATGTTAATGGCCACGTCGGGATTGAAGGTAATGAACTGGCTGACCGTATGTCGATTGTTGCCATTGACGCTAAAGAGGAAGGTTTGAGTTTGTATCGTGAGACCTCTGATATTTCAAAAATTCTCGCATTGCGAGCTGGCTAATTAAGCGTAGACCCAGAAAAACAAAAGCCAGCGTGTTACACGCTGGCTTTTTCAGTATTAGAAACTGAATTACGCGTCAGCTTTCTTAACTCGAATTTTGCTTTTAGCCAAACTGGTCAGATTCAGGGCTGTGATGGCTGCTTTCGCTTCATCGTCATTTGGCATTTCAACAAATGCAAAACCTTTTGACTGGCCTGTTTCTTGGTCTAAAACCAGAGTACATTCTGCTACTGAACCATGAGTTGAGAATAGAGCACGGATTTCATGCTCAGCAGTGGTGCGCGCTAGGTTGCGAACTAATAGTTTCATGATTATCCATCTGGATGATAAGTTACGTGCGGATTGTCGCAGGTTCGCCTACGCAAACCAAGATAAATAATACCTACCAAGCAAACGTCTGAATCATGTTCTGTTTAGTGATGGGATTATGGGCAATATCCTGATTGATTTTGTCCAAGAACGGCTGGCGTGCCGCTGGTAACATACCGCGCATTGGCGAGATATTATTACCGTGGTCGCCCCAGTAGTAACACGGAAAGTCAACCAAGCTCTCCAGCAAGTATTTTTCTTCTTCCAGTATTTGCAGGGGAGTCGGCAGGGTGAACTCACCGCGATTAATTTCCCTTTCTAACTCCGAACCCGGTTGTACTGCCAGCGCCATCGGCGCAATGGCATCCGGCTGCATGATATTGAGCAGGCTAGTGGTATTGACCGCATGCTCCACAGAGCGTGCTTTTCCACCAAGGCCGAAAATAAATGATGCCAGTACCTTTATTCCCGCCTCTCTTGCCATATCCATCCCTTCGATAGCGTGTTCACGGGTCATGCGCTTCTTGATCCGTTCTAGGACAATCGGATCACCCGACTCCAAACCGGAATAGGCCATGCTCAAGCCTGCCGATTTCATTTCTTTTAGTTCAGCAATGCTTTTGCGACGAAAATCATTGAAGCCAGAATAAAGCGAGATGTTCTTGAGCTCTGGAAACGTGGTTTTGAGCTTGTCCAAAATCTTCAGCAGCATGTCAGTTCTAATTGCCATCACATTGCCATCGATCAGGAAGATTGATTCTACACGAGGGTAAAGCATTCGCGCCTCGTCAATATCGTTGAATATGTCTTCAATATCCCTGACTTTGAACCGCTTATCGTCAAACATGGTACAGAAAGTACATTGGTTGTTACTGCAGCCGAGTGTTGTTTGGATAAGTACGCTCTCGGCCTCCATCCAAGGGCGATAAATTTTACCTTCATAGTGCATAAGACACTCCTCGAACATGAATCGGAATTGATGCGGTGCAGTCTAGCGAGACGTAATGACGTTGATAACTCGGCTGGACGTGAAATGACAGTTAATGAAAATTTAATAATGAAGGAATTGTTAATAAAAACTTAAAACTCATTCGCTGTTGAGCTGAATTATCATTTTCGGTACGCCACATATAATTGTCGCCAAGCAGTCAATGATGAGCCCGACTGAAGTGTGTTGGGCCATTTATCACGCATTCTATAAAGAGGTTATTTCCCATGAAAGCAATGGTCATTCGTGAATTTGGTGGTGTTGAAGGCTTTGAACTGGTACAGCTTCCTAAACCAGAGGTAAAAGCCGGTAATGTGTTGGTGCGCATTGCCTCAACCAGTGTGAACACTATCGATATGATGATCCGTGAAATGGGTGAGGGCCTACCGTTTTCACCTCAAGCTCCAGCCGTATTGGGTATGGACTTCGCGGGTGTTGTTGAAGCCGTTGGTGAGGGCGTCACAGAGTACACAATAGGCGATGAAGTCTTTGGTTGTGCGGGTGGTTTGGGTGATTTACCAGGCACATTGGCTGAATATATTTTGGCGGACGCTAAGCTGATTGCATACAAGCCGAAGAATTTATCGATGACAGAAGCCGCAGCCCTACCATTGGTTGGCATTACGGCTTTTGAAGGCTTGCAGCGTGCTGGTATCGACCAAGGTCAGAAGGTATTGGTACATGGTGCTGCTGGTGGTGTGGGTCACGTTGCCCTTCAGCTTGCCCGTCATTTTGGTGCTGAAGTGTATGGTACTGGTGGTGCAGGCGAGCAAGCAGCCCTTATCGAAGAACTCGGTGCGACAGCGATTGATTTCAAAGCTGAGTCTGTGGCGGATTATGTGGCAAAGCATACTGATGGCGAAGGTTTTGATGTGATTTTTGATTCGGTCGGTGGTGCAAACCTCAATAACTCTATTGAGGCGGCAAAGCTCAATGGCCAGATTGCGACGACCTTGTCGTTCCTGGAGTTGGACCTTTCGATGGTTCACATGAAAGGCCTTTCGCTGCATGTGATCTTCATGCTTATTCCGATGATCCACAACAAAGGCCGCGAAGAGCACGGCAAAATTCTAGAGGCGCTGGCTAAAATTGCAGAAGCCGGAGAGCTGAAGCCAGTCGTTGATGCTCAGCGTTTTGCTCTGGAAAATGTTGCAGCGGCACATAATCACCTCGCGAGCGGTCAGGCGATTGGCAAGGTCATGATTGATATAGCTTAAAGGACAGAAGCTCTTCTCTTATTTTAAGGCTTGCCTAAGTGCAAGCCTTTTCATCTTTTCATACCCCTATCAACCTCGTTGGCTATTTGGAGTACATTGGCCAAGCAAAACAAAAGTGAGATTCCGCTATCAGGGGATGTTGTTGTAAGCTAATAAAACCTTCGTGTATTTGGTTCCTGTTGATGAATATTGAACACCTTCGGCTGTTTGTCCGGATAGCGTCTACCCATAACATTAGTCAGGCTGGGCAGGAGCTAGGCCTTTCACCGCCTGTGGCTAGCATGCATATCAGTAAGTTGGAGGAAAGTTTGGGCGCGCGTTTGATACATCGTACAACGCGCAAGGTGTCATTGACCGAGGAAGGGATGGCATTTTTGCCCCACGCCGAAGAAGTGCTACGAAGTGTCGACTCGGCCCGTGCGTCAGTGGGTACTGCTGCTGGTGGATTGCCGCATGGGACATTACGCATCACTGCTCCGGCGTCTTTTGGCCGTATGCACCTTATTCCCGCACTTAAAGGCTTTTTGGCTAAATATCCCGATCTTTCGGTTGATATAAGGCTGACCGATTCCATTATTGATCTGGTTGAAGGGGGATTTGATGTTGCTATTAGAAATGCCGAACTACAGGATTCGAGCCTGATCGCCCGCAAGCTCGCCGTTGATAAGCGCATCATGTGTGCCTCGCCGCAATATCTTGCTGAGCATGGTAAGCCGTCTTCCCCAAAAGAACTTATTAACCACCTTTGTATTAATCATACAGGGTTGGAAGGGTGGCGCTTTGATACCCCTGACGGTGTACAGAATATCAAGGTGAAAGGCAGTATCAGAGTCGACCATGGTGAAGCGGTGCGTGATGCCTGTGTGCATGGGATGGGCATTGCAATGTGTGCGACTTGGATAGCCTACGAGCACTTGGCGCGGGGAGATCTTGTCCAAATTCTCGAAGACTACCCGTTGGTGGATGAAGCTGCGATTTGGGCAATTTACCCTAGTTCACAGCTCCTTGCGCCAAAAGTGCGGGCATTTGTCGACTATTTCGCCCAGCACTTCGGTGCACCACCTTATTGGGATCTGGAATTGAAGGGGTAGGGCCAAGAACATTGCTTCGCCCTCGATGATTGATGTCACTAGCGGAAATCAAATAACTCTGTATGGAAATGTGCCATATCGAAATCTTCATTTTTCAACTGCTGGGTAATGGCCTTGCCAAATGCCGTAGGGCCGCAGAACCAAACGCTCGAATTCAATAAATCGTCGGTGCGTTGCTTTATATCGGCAACAGTCAAAAAGCTATTTAGGCGATTATCAATAACATGGAACTCAACATTCGTCCCATAGGTCGCTGATTCTAAATCGCGAATGAGCTGAGGTGATGGGTGTTCAGTACAATAGTAAAAGATCACCCGTTTATTGCTACTGTGTGATTTCAACTCGGATAATCTTGCCTTGAAAGCTGCACAGCCTATACCGCCTGCAATCCAGATCTGCGGCTTGTTGTCATTGAAGTGAAAGTGCCCATAAGGACCTTCTACTTCAACCTGCTCACCGACCTGTATTTGGTTGTGGATATTCGAGGTGAAGTCACCCAAGGCTTTTACCAAAAACTGCACGGTTTTGTCTTTGCCTCCCGCAGACGTGATGGTAAAGGGGTGCGGCTCCTCCCCTTTGATGGTTAAGAAAGCAAACTGCCCAGAGTCATGACCTTTCCATTTCGGCACATCAATATCGATAAGAGTGGTTTTGTTTAGCTCGTCGTGTTGGAGGTACGTTACTGTGCCTTGATATTTTTGCTGTTTGCCAATGAGTCCGAGTAGGCTAATAAACGCACTGACCGTACCTATTAATACGATGCTGATAACGACAGGGGTGATTAAGCTGCTCCAGTATGCATGTTTTAGCAATACTACAGAATGATAGGCAATAACTATAAAAGCGACCGCCATCAGCTTATGGATAAGCTTGAATCGCTTGTATTTTATCGGGGCGAATAGCGCAATCAATGTTAGCGCGATGAATAGATACAATGTCCATTCACCCATCGATTCAGCACTACTTCGCAGACCGCGGATCGTGTTGTAAAACGAATCAGGATCGATCGCGTGGTTGGGTTTGGCTCCTCTATCGAGTAGACCGTAGCGAACTAGTTGCTTTGGAATGATCGCGAGTAACCAGTGAACGGCACCTAGCAGTACACCGTAAATAGCTAACCATTTATGCAATCGATATGACTTGTCGAGGCCAGAGGTTAATCGCTCAATAAACGGTAGGCGTAATGCCAGGACCATGACCATGGTCAATAGTAGGATCGAAGTGATCCCTGTGATTTGGATAAGGGGGCTCCGCCATTGCATCAATGTGGAGTTACTGAATAAGTTTGGCTCAGCTTGTAGCCAGATAAGGGCGCATAAGACAATAAGCCCAACAGCTGTCAGATAGAGTTTTTTCATAGTACAAGCTCCTGTTGAGCTTATACTTTACCGCGCTGAATGTAATCGAACGCCAGTTGGGGTAAAGGTGTGTAAAGGGCGGGAACTTTCCCCCTTAAACAGAAAAGTTGTTCTGGTTAAGGGGGATATAATTCACTTTAATTAGGCCGGTTGAACTTGCTGAATGCCGATAGCATCCCGGTTGCGGATAACAAAGCGAAGGCGAAGTAGCATCAGTAGCGCTGCAACGGTCAGGCCGGTAACAATCCCGACCCAAAATCCGGTCTCGCCCATGGCGGGTACCACTTTATCTGTTAGCCCCATCACCATACCCAGAGGCAGGGCTAGGCCCCAGTATGCGCTAATCGCCAAGATCATCGGTATCTTGGTATCTTTGTAACCACGCAGGGCACCATTTGCTGAGGTTTGCAGCGCATCACTCATCTGGTAAACCGCGGTATACACCAGCAGTGTTGCTGCTGTTGCACTGATCACCGGATCGTTTGTGTAGAGGCGGATGATCCAGTCTGGGAACAGCAGGAAAAATGCCACAGAAACCAGTGATAGCATAGCGGCGACGATAATACCGAACAGGCTTCTTTCCTTCGCACCTTGTTCGTTCTTCGCACCCAGCGCGTGGCCGACACGGATAGTAATACCGAAAGACAGGCTCATCGGGATCATATAGGTCATGCTGGAAATGTTCAGGGCGATTTGCGCGGCTGCCACATTCTCGGCACCGATACGGCCGATAAGCAAGGCAATAACTGCAAAAATACTGCCGCATACGGCGATATTCATACCAATTGGCACCCCAAGTTTTAGCAGGTGCAGACAATCTTTCAGCCTTGGTTTGATGTCGGCGAAATGAATGATTTTCTTATAGTGATGATGTCCCTTGATGTATGAATACAACAGCCCAGACATAACCCAGTAGACAATACTGGTTGCCCAGCCACAACCAACGGCGCCAAGGGCTGGGAAGCCAAACTTACCGTAAATCAGCACATAGTTAATTGGGATGTTGAGCAATAGTCCGATAACCGAAACCAGCATCGGGGCGCGGGTGTTGTTCATTCCCTCACAAAAGCCGTTCAGGGTGTAGAACAGGGCAATGCCTGGTACACCGAAAGCCAGTGCCAGTACATAATCACCGGCAATAGGAATGATCTCCGGTGCAACCCCAATACCACTGAGTATATTGCCACCTTGCGACAGGTAGATGATCACTAGGCTGCTGACGAAGGCCGCAACCCAAATCATTTGGATAAATTCGATACGTACCTTGTCGAGCTTATTCGCACCACGGTGAAAAGCTACCACCGGTGTTAATGCCATTATGATCCCGCGCAGCAGCAGCGAAACGGGTAGCCAGAGGCTGGTCCCCAGAGCGATAGCGGCGAGATCGGCTGCACTGACCTGTCCGGCCATAGTGGTGTCGACAAAGCCCATCGCTTGAGTCGCGAGCTGAGTCATAATGATAGGGATCGACAGATGTAGCAGCGAGCCGGATTCTCGGCGAAAACGAGAAAAAAATGTTGTACTTTGTTGAGCGAGTTTTTGAGTCTTATTTTGCATTAGGATTTGATAACACCTATATAAATGCACCAATGAAAGCAGGATGGCGGGTGTGCATTTTAGGGTGTGCCCTTCAGGGCGGGGGGAATATATCCAGCCTTTGCATAAAGTGCAAGGCCAGATATGTAAGTGGTTATGGTAATCAGACGATTAAGTGCTAGCTATGCTTGCCACGCCACCAAAATCACCCCAAGGGTGATCAAGGCAACACCCAGCCAGTTTATGGCACTGAGGTTTTCGCCAAGTAACAACACGCCAAATACAGCGACCAGAACCACACTGAGTTTGTCTACCGGCGCAACCTGTGCAGCTTGGCCTAGGCTCATCGCCCGAAAATAACATAACCAAGAGGCCCCCGTCGCTAGGCCAGATAGCACCAAGAACACCAAGCCTTTTGTCGATAAGGTGTCCAGTGATTGAAATTGTTTGGTGAAAAAAGCAATGCTGCCGACCATCACCAAAATTACACAGGTACGGATAAAAGTGGCAAAGTCGGAATTTATGTTACTTACTCCGAGCTTGGTTAAAATAGCCGTGAGTGATGCAAATATCGCGGACAAGGCTGCCCAAAAAAGCCAAG
Organism: Photobacterium sp. DNB22_13_2; assembly: GCF_052873915.1. Taxonomy (NCBI): domain Bacteria; kingdom Pseudomonadati; phylum Pseudomonadota; class Gammaproteobacteria; order Vibrionales; family Vibrionaceae; genus Photobacterium; species Photobacterium sp. DNB22_13_2. Next base: position 129,353 of record NZ_JBNNXU010000003.1, on the reverse strand, counting down.
ATGTTTGAAGCATGGTGATATCTCTGAAGTCAATTAGATCGCTTGTACGTCTGGGCTTACTTTGAAGCCCCGGATGATATTGCTCAGGGTGATTAATGCAAAGACAATAATGACACTTGATAAGTGCCACGGTTGGCTAAGACCTAATTTCACCAACCCCATACTGACAATTGATGAAGCGATCATTTGACCGCCGCCCGACATGGCCGCTGCTGCGCCGGCTTGCTTTTTATATGGCTGCATCACCATCGCCTGTGAGCAAGGAAGGGCAATACCGTTACCTAGAATCATCAGGAACTGACCCAGCATCAGGTATAGCGGTTCAACTGGGCAGAAGAACAGCCACAGCGCGGCACCTACATGCAATACAGGAGTGAAGTACAGCATTTTTTGTGTGCCGATCTTAGGTCTTACCCTGTTCGTCAGGGTGGTACCTATCAGCATGCCTAGGGCTGGGATCAATGCCCACATTGCGTATTCATCGGACGTCATGCCAATCTGGTTCTGCATAATAAAAGGCATCACCGACACGGTAGTGATCATCAGGCTGAAGTTGAGCCAGCTAATACTGGCAAAACTCATGAAGTAGCTTGAAGTAAGCAGTTGCCAGTACTGCTGAGCCATTTTCTTGGGGGATGGCACTTTTGAAGTCTGTTTCATGGTTTCCTTGAAGCGAAAAGCAATCACCAGCCAGACCAGACTGACATAGCCAAGCAGAGAGGTAAAAACCATGGTCCAGCCAAAGTGGAAGTTAATGAAGCCGCCAATGACAGGTGCCATCAACGGGGTCAGTGAAGCGGCCATTGCGATGTAAGACATCGCCAATGGTAGCTCTGCACCATTGAATCGGTCACGGGTCGAAGCTCGAGCAAGTACTGCGCAGCAGCCGGTCCCCAGGCCTTGGAGAAAACGCCCCATTACCATCCCGGTAAATGAATGGCTTAGCGAGATGATCATTAACAACCCACATAGAGCAATCAATAAACCGGTCATCAGAACTTTCTTGCGACCTAAGGCATCCGAGACTGGGCCATAAAGAAACTGCGAAGGACCAAAGCCAAGTAAGTAGACACTGACGAGAAGCTGTGCTTGGTCGAGGGATATTTCAAAGTCTTTAGCAATCCAAGGCAGGGATGGGAACACCAAACCCATACTCAATTGGCCAACACTGATGATCAGGCACACTAGCCCCAAGGCTTTCCAGAAATTACGGTCGGTCATTACAGGTTATTATCCTTGTGGCGAGTATTTTTGTGACGGGTACGCAATGCGCCTTCATCATCGAATTGGCTTAGCTTGCTTTTCACACGTTTGACGGTGGAAATACTGACCTCACAGCTGTCTGCAACATGCTGGAGCTTGTGGCCTTCAAGTAGCAAGGCGGCTATTTGTTGGTGCTTCTCGCGATCAGCTGGGCGGCCACGGAATTTTTGCTGCCATAATTCAGGATCTTGCTTCATGGCTTTACGGCTATGCTCGGCGGCAAGCAGTCTGCGACGGGTTTGTACTGTGCCATAACCACTGAGCAGTGATAGCAGTACTCGGCTAGATTCTGAGTCAGGAATAAAGGTCAATGGTTCGGACAGTGTTATTAGCGTTACCCCTTTGTCGAGTAGTGCTGATACGGTTGCCTGAACCTGATTGAAATCATGCCCAAAGGCCGTTAGCCACCATACCCATACCCGATCCCCTCTTTTGAGGTTATCGAACATGTGGCGAAAGCCCATACGCTCAAATGGTTCGACATCTCCACGCACACGATCTTGCACCTGTTCAGCTTCTGGTTCGGCGGAAAGCAAGGCATCAAGTTGTTGCTGGTGGTCGGTATTTTTGGGGGAATAGCGTGAATAGATGTATTTCGCCATAAAGCAAAATTCAGCTCACTTGATGTAATGGCTCATAAATATACCTTGAGAGGTCCATAAACGCAATGAATAGAGATTGGCGAGGGTCTATTCTGCGTTGACCGTCAGTGACTTCACCAGGCTGTTATTTATTCACTTGCATCACCAGCTTACCGCTATGTTGCTGCTCTCTAAGGTGCTTGAGAGCCTCGGGAAGCTGCTCAAATGAATAGGTGTGATCCACCATGGGATCTAGCTTACCTTCGCTTACTAGGTTGGCGAGTTGGTTACCGATATCGGCGAGATGCTGAATATGTTCGATGTGCCCGTGGGCGTAGGTGCCGTGCAGCGCGACCTCATGCAAGCTGAGTGCTTTAGTGGTGGCTAATAGAGGGATCTGGTTGAACTGATCGGCTATCATCACAATATGGCCGTTGTAGCGAACCAAGGCGCTCATGGTGCTGCCGGATTTGGCCGATACACAATCAATCACCCCGTGGACAAGCTTATCTTCGGTGTATTCAATGAGCCGCATGGCGATATTTTCAGTCTGTGGGTCAATGACTTCGTCAGCGCCATAAGAAAGAAGCCGTTGGTGATGCTGTCCGCCGGCAATGGCATAGACGGTGGCGCCTAACTGTTTTGCCAGTTGGACCGCGAATCCACCCACGCCACCCCCGGCGCCGGTAATGGCAATGCTTTGTCCTGCTTCAAGCCGCAACTTGTCATGAATCGCAATCCAGGCTGAATAGCCAGCACAGGGAAGAGCGGCAGCTTGAGTAAAGCTGACATTATCGGGCAAGCGGCTAACCGCATAGGCTTTGGCTTTGGCGTATTGGGCGAAGCCACCGCCGTCGCGTGGATCGATAAACGCCATTACCCGATCGCCTGGTTGGAAGTGGTGTACATCTTTTCCGACTTTGGTGACTGTGCCTGCAATGTCCAATCCGATAATTTGCGGGTAGTCCCAGGTAGCGTAACCCCAATGGGCAAGCTTATAGTCGATAGGGTTTAGACCGACAGCTTCAACCTTGATACAGACATCGTCAGCTGATGGAGTCGGTGTCGAGGCCGTTGTCAGTACCAATTGGTCGATACCTTCCGGCTGGTTTAATTTCCATGCTTTCATTGGCCACCACTGTAATCTTTATTGTATTTTTTTTCCTTTATTAACAATAAACCAAATTTTCTATTTTGGGCTGTAAGACAAGAGTTAGTCGGATTGAAGTGCAAGTAGATGTTCGAAGGCGATGAAATAGGGCTGTTATAGGTCAGGTTGAGCCAATAAAAAACGCCTCTTGATCAAGAGGCGTTTGATATATAGAGCACTGAAGCGAGATAGGCTTGGCTTAGCCTAGGCGCTCGTTGAGGTACGCTTCGTAATCTGGGATTTCGATTTCTACTTTTTCCGCCAGTTTTGGCGAAGAAATCATAAAGTTTGCACTGGCGCGGTTGGTGGCAACCGGAATGTTCCATACCGCAGAAATACGAAGCAGTGCTTTCACATCGGGATCATGCGGTACTGCATTGAGCGGATCCCAGAAGAAAATCATCATATCAATCTTGCCTTCGGAAATCAGTGCACCAAGCTGTTGATCACCACCCATTGGGCCGCTTAGCAAACAGTTGACTTCAAGACCCGATTCTCGCGCAATCATATGGCCGGTTGTACCTGTGGCATACAAGATATGATTTGTTAATTTATCTTTGTGCTCATTGACCCAGCGAAGCAGGTGGGTTTTACAGTTGTCATGAGCGACAAGCGCGATATGTTTTGATTCTTCCATTGTTCGGGTTGTTACGTGCATCTACTACTCCACAGAGACAAAATTGATAACAGCTATCGGACACAGTGTATTGCTAGAGTGTGACAGCTGTGTGGTACTATCTTTTAGCCATATGTAATGGATTGCACTTGATGTGAGAAAGCTTGTGCAACTCAATTTGAGGCGTTGAGTATAAGTACCAGAGCTCGTATAGGAAGTACAAATAAATCTTTCCAAACCATTGGTTCGGTAACAGAAATCGACTATGTGGGACCAGCGATTGCTGGCCCCAGGATAGAATTACAGCAAACTGAATATTATTGAGGTTGATATTACGGTGCTTCTACATGGAAGACTGGGCGAAACTCTGCAGGGGAAAGGGACTCGGCGATCACCTTACTGTCTAGGTTTTCTGGTGTCAGTAGAGCAAGGATCGGGGCGAGATCTTTTTTCAACGGTTTGCCTTCAAGATACCTGACTGCTTGATCGACAGACAACATCGCCTGCTGGGCCATTTTGTCGGTTGGAGCGAAGAGAATCTTGCCGCGAAGCAGTCCACGGTAAACACCATGACTGAGGTAGGTCGATAGGATCTTGGTTTCTTTGTTTAAGTCTTTGGCCCTTAGTTCACTTATCGCCACTTCTGCCGACACTGCGCCTCCGACGATGTAGTCGAAGTGCTGCTCGGATGCCAGTAGTTGCTGGATCAGGTTGCGTTGCAACTCTTTGCTATGATCAGCCCACAATGTGGTGACAATATGAATATCGCTACCTTCCGTGGCATCATAAAAGCCTTGCACAACGGGTTTTGTTCCGCCACGTTTCTGTGGGCCAGGCAGTAGGGCTACATTGACCATACCACTGCCACTGGGGTGGCGCTTAGCTAAAAATTCACCAGTACTATAGCCCATTTGATACCAATCTACTCCCACACGGGCGATGACTTTGTCATTGCTGTCTTGGTTACTGGTATCGAGATAATTGATGGTGGCAAAAACCGGAATGTCGTCAGTTAATTGAGTCAGCCTATTTTCATAGGCTAGGCTATCAACTGTACCCAAAATAATGGCGTCAGCATGCCATTCTCGGCAGTCCGCAAGTTGGCTCTGCTGTTTGTCGAGGTTCGGATAACCACCGGCTTCGAGCACTTTAAGCTCAACGCCTAGTTTTTTTGCATGTTCTACCATGCCGTAATTGACGGACAACCAATAGGAGTCCTTCAGGTGCGGGTATACGGCACAGAGCTTCCAGGGTTTACTGGCTTTATCTAACGGTTGGTATTGGATGTGTTTAGCTTGTTTGTCGGCCTCAAAAGGAGGGGTATAGGCGATAACCTCCGCTGCATAGGCGGTTTGGCTGATACTGGCAATTGCCAGCAATGTCATCGCTATGGTCTTTATCATGTTGTAACCGTCAGGAAATAGGGCTGTTTGGGTATCTTAAGCTGGTATAATAGCATTTTTACTGTTTCCTGTTAGGTGTGCTTGCCCGTTCCCATGTTGTCATGGTTGATTGAGCTGCAGGCCTTCTTTCTCTGCCACGGTTTATATATATGACCCTTACTCCCAGTAGCATTGGCCAGAAACTGCTGATTGCTTTTTCCATGATGGCTGGCTTGATGATCATTGCAGTGGTGATTGGTGTTGCCGGTTTTTCCCTGGTGGCCAAAACCGAGCGGACGGTGATCAATACAGCTGTTCCTGCCTTAGTTGAAGCCCGCCAATTATCTGATCTCAGTACTCGTATTATCTTCAACGCCCAGGTATTGGCTAAATCGAAAGATGAAAAAGAGCGCGAGCAGCAAGGGAAGTCGTTGACACTTCATATTCGCGCACTCAATAACAGCCTGAATTCCCTTGATCAATATGCGTTTGAGCCTGAGTTGATGACACAGCTAGAAACGGATGTGAGGAACATCGTTAACAATCTGGCCATGTTGGGGATGTTGGTCGGCAAAAAGCTTGAGTTAAGTGCTCAAGTGCGGGGGCTTAATGACACCATGACGCTGGCGACTAAACAAATCGATGAGCTATCCCAGTCACAAGTATCCAATGCTAATACCATTGCCGTTGCGAATGTTTCCCGTATCTATGATTTGGTTGAAAGAGGCAACAAGGAGGCGGTGTTTAATGCCCTCGATAGTTTGGTTGAGGTCGATATGGATCTCAGTGAGCGCCTTTTCGAGCTGCGTTTTCTCTCATTGCAGGTTATCAATATGCTTGATGACAGCGAGCAAGTAAGCACCCTCAACGACTTGAATAAACTGAAGCAACGTTTTGAGTATGCGGTAGGTGTGATCCAGCAACGGGTGAAATCGGTCGAAGATCCAAGCCGTTCTGAACAATTATTAGAGCAGGTAAAGGCGCTCAATAATGATGGTGACTTCTTCGCAGATATGGAAGCGTTGATCCATGCCAATCAGGATGTCGAACGGATGGAGCAGCAAAACTTGGTGCTGTTCCAGCAGTTGAACCAAACTGTAGACGGTATTATTCAGGCAGCCAATATCGGTACTCAAAAGGCGGTAACCCAAGTTGATGAGACCCTTACCATCGCAAGAAATAGCCTGATTGCGATTTCTGCTTTGGGGATGGTGGCACTGGTGTTGATCATGTGGCGGTACGTTTATGCTCGAGTGATCCGTCGAATCAATGATTACAGCAAGGCCTTGATGGCGCTGGCACGGGGTGACTTGGAAATTCGGTTGCCAACACAAGGTGATGACGAATTGGCGCAAATGGGACGGGCTATTATGGTTGCCCGCGATACTGCTTACGAACGCCATAGGTTGGCACAAGTCGAGTCGAAAATCCGTTCCGAGTTGCAACAGCACAAAAACAGTCTTGAGCAATTAGTGGCGGAACGAACTAGCCAATTGGAAAAAACCAACGAGAAGCTAAACCAAGAGGTTTATAACCATGCTAAGGCCCGCTCGGAAGCTGAGCAAGCCAACCGGGCGAAATCAGCATTCTTAGCCACGATGAGCCACGAGATCCGAACGCCGATGAATGGGGTTCTTGGGACGGCATCCTTGTTAGCCGATACCGGGTTAAATGACAAACAGAAGGAGTATTTGAAGGTCATTAACCGTAGTGGTGAAACCCTCCTCGATATCCTTAATGATGTACTGGACTACTCGAAAATCGAAGCGGGTCACTTGGATATCCGTCCTGCGAATTTCTCACTGCATACTTTGGTGAAAGACGTCTATAGCCTGTTTGCTGGCAGGGCGCTGTCTAAGCACATTCGCTTGGTTACCGACATTGATGACACTGTCGGTGAGCACTGGGTAGGAGATGCGACACGTATCCGCCAAGTTCTCGCCAATTTAGTCGGTAATGCCATCAAATTTACCGAAGATGGACAGGTTACCGTGCTGGTATCGGCATCGGCCCATGAGCCGTCTCGTTTGCATATTGAAGTGGAAGATACCGGTGTTGGTATCCCGTTGCATGAGCAGGAAATGATGTTCACTGCTTTCCACCAGTCCAGTGAAGGCCGTCAGGCTGTAGGAGGGACTGGGCTAGGCCTTGCCATCAGCAAGCGGATCATCGAAGCCATGGGCGGTGAGATTGGTCTTAGTTCGTCGCCCGGCGAGGGGAGCTGTTTCTGGTTTACCTTAACGCTTGAGTCCGGGGAGCAGACTGAGAGCCTGAGTGTTGAGATGGGAGCGAGCTTGCCTGCGGCGAAGGTACTGCTGGTGGAAGATAACCCGGTAAACAGCTTGGTTGCCGAAGGCTTCTTGCGCCGTTTGGGCCACCAAACGTTGATTGCAGAAGATGGCCATCAGGCAAGAGAGCTCTATGCTGAGAATGACTTTGATATTGTATTGTTGGATATCAACCTGCCAGATACTGATGGTGTAACCTTGCTGGGCGAACTCAAGCAGCTGAAAGCAGCGAGTGATAGCGAAGGGGAGGGAAACAACACCCCGTTTGTCGCTTTTTCTGCCCATGTCTTTAATGAAGAAGTTGAACAATATTTGGCGGCGGGCTTTGCCGGATTCTTGCCAAAACCACTGGTAGAGCACCAGTTAGTCGATGTGCTGAATACGATTCTGGGCGGTATTGAACGTGTTGGCGTTATTGAAGAAGATAGCGCTGGGGAGCAAGTCCCAGCTGAGCGAAACAGTGATAATGATAAAGAGCATGAGGTAACCACAGCAATGACAGGACAAATGCCGATATTGGATAAATCTGTATTGGGAAGCGATCTTCAAGTGCTAGGCCAGGAAATGGTCGAGAAAATGATATCCCTGTTTGCACAGTCGTCGAAAGAGACAATGGCGAAATTGCTTCCTGCGATGGAGAGCGGCGATCTAAGCTCTGTATCCAGCTTGTCTCATAATCTTAAAGGGGCTGCAGGTACCATGGGGCTGCGCCAGCTTCATCAGGTGTGTTTGGAGATTGAGCAGTCGGCAAAAGAAGGATATGTTGACCCAGGGGCGGCCAATGAATTGGGAGCAGTGCATCAACAATCACTTATCGCATTGAACCAGACTTTTTCACCTGGAAAATAAAAGGTATTGTAAAAGGCTGCGAAGTCGCAGCCTTTTTATTATTTTTCGCTATAGAACGCTGATTTTGGTGCGTTGGGGATGTCACCCGTTTCGGTCGGGTTGCTAGGATCCCCGCTCCATTCAAACCAGCCACCATCATAGACACTGATGTCTTTCCACCCCATCACATGGGCGTAGAAAAAGACTTCTGACGCCCGCCAGCCTGTTCCGCAATAGAATGAAACGGTCTGTGATGCGTTGATCCCCCAATCATTCCAGAACTGGGTCATGATACTTGGGCTCATCATGGTGTCATCCGGGTTGCGAAAATCTTCCAGATGATAAGCATCCGAACCGCCGTGGCCCCATTTTGAGCCCTTAATCCGGCCTTTGGGTTCGATGTAGCGGTAGCCGCTGGTTTCACCGGTATATTCCGCCCAGCTACGAATACTGACCAAAGACTGGTGCTGAGGATCAGCCAGAATGTCTCTGGCTTGCGGGACATCGACAATATATTGCGGGTTGGCCGGAATTGCTCGGCCGAATTCTACTGGCTCGGCGCGGTTGCGTAGCGGTTGGGTCGATAGTCCTGCATTGACCCAAGACTGCCAGCCGCCATTGAGTAGGCGAACATCATCGACACCGGCGTACATTAACAAGCTTGCGACGCGGGCGGCAGCGGTATTGTCGCGGCCATACAGGATCACAGTCGTGTCGTGGGAAACACCCAACTCTCTGATAACGGCTTCCAGCTTTTCATCATCAACGCGGTTCCACCAAGGTTCAGACTCTATGGTGTTGGTATTGAGGTAAAGGGCTGAGGGAATATGGGCTGCTAGGTATTTCGTTGGCGGTCCCCAAGCAACTTCTACGATTTTAAAGCCTTTGGCTGGCGGGTGGATCACCTTTTCGTCATTAATCAGCTGATTAAGCCATTGCGCAGGTACTAGCTGCTGGTAGTTGTCTAGCGCAGTCAATTGCCCTGAATAGTTGGCAATGGATTGGTCGATTGACTTAACGTTATTGCTGCCTAAGGCTTCAAGCTGAGACTGTAAAATGTCGGCTTTCTCTGGCTGACAGTAGAGGTATGTTGGCTTAGTAAGGTCAATGCCACGGTTTTCTAACTCGGCACGGACAACCTGAGGGCGAAGCGTTGATAGCCAGTCGGCATCGAAATTGATAGCGCCGGGGAAGTGGCCACCACGTGTATGGTTGGCTTCAGGCCAGCCGATATAGTGATTACTCGACCGACAGTCGATGACTTGGAAGTCTTGGTTATTATCGGCGGCTAACTGGTCAAAAGTTGCCGCCATAAGTTGGGGACTGATAATTGTGGCGGTGGAAAGTAGTGTCCACTTCATGAATTTCATATGAAATACCCAGCATAAACAACAAAGCCAGCATTATATAATGCTGGCTAGGTATTTTATTGATATAAGTAACGTTTGAGTCGCTTAATTGGCTGGCGTCGCCGTATTTCTCGAGCGGCTCACATTATTACCATTAGGCTTACGGTTACGTTGACCCGGCTTTTGGCCGCGTGGCTTTGCATCGCTACTACGTGTATTTTTGCCATTGCCATTGCCATTGCCATTGCCATTGCCATTGCCATTGCCATTGCCGCTGTCCTGACGTTTGCGCTGCTGGCCATTAGCATTGCGAGGATTTTTTTTGTCGCCTTGCGATGAACGATTAGCACCACCATTGCCGCCCCGGCGTGGGCCAGATGAACGTTTTGGCTGGTTGCCCTTCTCAGCGTTGTTTTCCGCAGACTCTTTAGGAGCCTTAGCTTTCTTTGGTTTTTTCGCTTTTAGCGGTTTGATCGCTAGCGAATTAGGCAGTGCAGCTGTTGGCTTAAAGCCCACCACATCTTTACGCTCTAGGTGTTTTTGAATTAATTGCTCAATGGCATTTAGCTCTTTGACTTCTTCTGAACATACTAGAGAAACAGCATGACCATTAGCACCAGCACGGCCTGTACGACCAATACGGTGAACATAATCTTCTGCAATATTTGGCAGGTCAAAATTCACAACTTGTGGTAACTGATCAATATCAATACCACGAGCGGCTATATCTGTTGCAACCAAGATGCGAACTTCACCGGTTTTGAAATGTGCCAATGCTTTGGTACGCGCTCCTTGGCTCTTGTTACCGTGAATAGCCGCTGCTGTGATATCACGCTCTTCAAGGTATTTTGCCAATCGGTTAGCACCATGCTTGGTACGAGTGAAGACAAGCGCCTGTTGCCACTTTTTCTCTTGGATAAGCTTGGTCAGCAGGGCTGGTTTTTTCTTTTTATCCGTTGGATAAATCCATTGCTCTACCGTTGTTGCTGTACTGTTGCGCGGGGTCACCGAAATCTCAACCGGGTTGTTGGTCAGATCACGAGCCAATTCACGAATTTCTTCAGAGAAGGTGGCAGAGAACAGCAAGTTCTGGCGTTTAGCGGGTAGCTTCGCCAGAATTTTTTTGATGTCGCGGATAAAGCCCATATCCAGCATACGGTCGGCTTCGTCCAGAACCAGAACTTCAAGTTGGTTGAACTTAACGGCATTCTGACCCATAAGATCCAGCAAGCGGCCAGGAGTCGCAACCAGTACGTCAGCACCTTGGCGCATGCGCATCATCTGTGGGTTAATTTTTACACCACCGAAAACAACAGCAGAGCTAAGCGGAAGACGCTTTGAGTAAGTTGCTACATTTTCGCCCACCTGAGCGGCAAGCTCGCGGGTTGGGGTCAGTACCAGTGCGCGGACTTGGTTTGCGCGTACTACTGGGCCTTTAGACAGAAGCTCGAGAATTGGCAGGGTAAAGCCTGCAGTTTTACCTGTTCCTGTCTGTGCAGCTGCCATGACGTCACGGCCTTCCAATACCGCAGGGATAGCCTGAGCTTGGATCGGAGACGGGGTTTCATAGCCTTGGTTGGCAACAGCTTCAAGGATTGGGGTACAAAGGCCCAAAGAGGCAAAACTCATAGATAATTCTCATTCGGAAGAAAAATTTGATCTGCCTCACACAGGCAGCAAGCCGGCTAGCTTACAGCAGGATCGAGAAAAGTCCTAATTCTATGCGTTTGAAGTCTGCAGTAATAATCTCAATATGTTGTTGTCTCAATACAGTATCGTCATGTTGCCGATACAGTTTGTATACTGTCAGCTCTCTACGGGCGCAATGAGAAACTCAAACCGTTCATTGCCACGGAGAGATTCAAAGTCTGGTTCTTCTGCGGCTAGCTCACGTAATGAGGCACTGTCAGTCACGGCTTTCTCTAAATCATCAATGGCCAATTCTTCGGATCCGAGACAGGCATAAGCGCAGGCGCGTTGGTAAAGAGCGTGGGCATTGCTAGGGTCAAGTTCCAGTACCCGGTTACAAAGGCTCAGCCCCCAGTGGAACTCGCGAATTTCGATGATGGCATCGGCTTTATAGATCAACGCTTCCAAGTCACCGGGGCGAATTTTCAAGATATCGTCATACACTTCGATTTTTTGCTCAGGGGTCTGCAGACCTTGCGAGCGTAGCCACAAATTGTGGATTTCGTTGATGGTTTCAATCTCTTTGTTATTCTGCGCAATAATCCGAGTTTTGCGTTTCAGATCTTGCTCTAGGCGCTGGAATTTCTGCTCATACTGTTGGGCGATAGATTGAAGCTGTTGGTCGGCAGCTTTCTTGGTATTTTCACGAAGTTCGCGCAGTGATTGCCAGCCGACGAAAGCAAACAGCGAAGCAGCGCCGGCGATAAGATAGAAGAAATAGGTGACGGTGACGTTGGCATAGTTCATCGACTTATCGGCGACGGCTAGCTCTCGGTCGGTGATCTCTATGACCATGCGGCGTTCGAGATCTTGCTGATCAGTTCGAAGGGATTTCAGTTCATCAAGGACATACCTTTCCATTAAAGGACGTTCCAGAATTTTATCTTCTGCTTGTTTCATCTCGGCACTGGCCAAAGCCGATGGTGCGAAGACAATAAATAAGAGTAGATAACGTAAGAACATAGGGACTTCCTTGAGCAAATATACTTTAAGGAATAGTAGTCTAAAGGAATGTGATTTTGATGGGAAATGGATGTTAGAATAGCGCTGACGGCCTGAGTATGTTGATTGCTTACTAACAACGAGGCACAGGAAGAAATTGGTTGGCGGCCAAAACCTTGGTTACCATCAGCGCTGGAGAGACGTCGAATCAGGATTGCTTTGGTAGTTAAATCACTCTACCAAACCACCTTCTTGTTGTACTGAGGCTAGCATGGCTTTGCGTTTCAGCTCTTTGTCGGCTTCTTGCTGGCAATGCACATTCTTGGCTTCTTCGAAGCTGGTTTCTGCGTTGTTTGAAAAAACATAATCTTTATTAAAAGTCAGCATGACGTTTTACCCTCAAGTCATCATGTTGGTTATGGGTCACATCCTGTCTTGATTTGGTTAAAAAACCATCATCCCTGATTAATTATTTTAAGGAGGAGGAAAGAGGCGTAGTTCACACTTATTCCATTCCTGTAGGCGTAGAACGACCAAAAGGCCGTTATTCTACACCTAGAAGTTTTAGTGCGCTTCTGGCTGAATCGAAAGCAAAATCCATTGGTTTAATGTTATCGCGCTTGACCCAACGTATAGCTGCAACATCATCATTTGCTTGCATTTTTGGTTTGTTATCAAGCGCTATGTGATAGAAAGCATCGCAGGTTTTGTATTCGATATCTCGGTAAACATAAGTATTAGGAGCCGAACCAATGTAGTGAACCTCGGTAGGCTGAAAGCCTAGCTCCTCTTGCAGCTCTCGGCACAATGCTTGCTCCAGGGATTCGTCATAATCAACAAAGCCACCAGGAAAATCGAGCATACCTTTTCCGGGCTCTCGTGCTCGCTCGGCCACTAAAATCTCATCTTCAAAGCAGATAACAGCCAATACTGCTGATGCCGTATTGTGAAAATAGGTAAATTGGCAGTGTTCACAGCGAAAAGCTTTGTCGTCGGTGCGCGCTAGTGTGGCTTGTCCGCAAGAAGGACAGTACATGTGGCTTCCTTTACTGGAGAGGTTAGCTGAAGAAACAAGCGGCGAGAATAACGTAGCTAACCCGTGAATGCCAAGCGGGAATAGGTTAAAATTCAGTAAGAACGTCAGCGTGAGCTGAATAATTGAAGTCACCACTGGTTGAAAGAATGTCTGAAGAACACGAAGAATATGAAGTTGAAGCCCTTGGGGTTGAGGTGAATGCCCAACCTATTGAGCTTTATAAGGTGTTGAAAATTGCCAATGCAGTAAGTGGTGGCGGTGAAGCGAAATTTGCCATTTCCGAAGGCTACGTGGCTGTTAACGGTGAGTTAGAGCAGCGCAAGCGTCGCAAGGTTTACGATGGCGACGTGATTGAATTCAATAACGAGTTCTATTTGGTGCTTTGCGATCAGCCTGTGACCGAAGTAGCCGAAAGACCGAAAAAGGAAGCAGAGCCTAAGCCTGCTCCCCGTGCTAAGCCAAGTTCAAAAGCGGCAAAAGGCAAAGAGCAGGGGACAAAAGCGCAAGATGCTGGCTCTAAAGATAAAGGCTCTCGCAGTCAAGCGGCTAAGGCTAATAAAGGCCGTAGAGGTAATGCAGCAAAAGAAATTAAAAAAGGGCCAGCAGATAAAGCGACGGGCCGTAAGCCGATTAGCTTTTAAGTCCCAGTGAACATGAAGTAATACAAAAAAGGCCGCATTTATTGCGGCCTTTTTAAGTTTCAGAAAGCTTGATGATTGTTATGCTGGGCGATGGTTACTGAGCCCGAATTTCTTGATTTTACGGTACAGGGTAGCAATACCAATGCCTAGTTCATCTGCCACCATCTTGCGGTTGCCCAGTCGGGATATCGCCTCTTCGATACGTATCTTTTCCATTTCTTCTAAACTCATTGAGCAATCATCACTCAATACTTCCTGTGGAATGGCGCATTCAGGTGTTTCTTCAAAATAAGGAGGAAGCAAATCGACGTCGATCTGGTCGCCTTCAGGCACAACATTGACAAGATATTCCACTAAGTTGCTAAGTTCTCGCACGTTACCCGGCCAGTGATAGGCATTGAGACGACACATGGCCTCGGCACTGATCCCTGGATACGTCACACCGATTTTTTGGGTGTGGTGCTCAAGGAAGTAATTAATCAGTAGTGCAATATCTCCTTCACGCTCCTTGAGTGGTGGTAAATTAATGGGGATCACGTTTAGGCGGTAGTAGAGATCCTCGCGGAATTTATTAGTAGCGATCATTTCCTGGAAATTCCGGTTAGTGGCCGAAATAATACGGATATCCACCGGCACGGCTTTGTTCGAACCGATCGGCATCACTTCTCGCTCTTCTAGCACGCGTAATAGTTTGGCTTGCAAAGTCATCGACATGTCGCCAATTTCATCCAGGAACAAGGTGCCTTTGTTAGCGGCTTGGATCAGACCTGTTTTACCTTTGGTGGAAGCGCCAGTAAAGGCCCCTTTAACGTAACCAAACAGTTCGCTTTCCAATAGCTGATCGGGGATAGCAGCACAGTTGATAGCAATGAAAGGGGAGTGACCTCGATCGCTGAGGTTATGTACTGCATTGGCGATTACTTCCTTACCGGTACCGCTTTCACCGTTGATCAATACACTCGAAGGACTGTTGGCAATACGAGTAAGCAACTTTTTCAATTGGCGCATCTTGGTACATTCACCAATGACCGTAGCGAACTGTGGTTCGTGATCGGGGATCATTAATGCACTATTTGGCTGGTGGTAAGCCATGAGGAAAAGTTGATGGCCGTGGGCGTTGTAAAACTGCCCGACTAATAATTCCTGCCTACCTCCCAGTGAAATAATATGCTGCTGGTGGCCTTTCATTTCATTGTTGTGAAGGGACAACGGTTGGATATTTATTTCAATGCTATGCAAGGCATCTTGCGTTATATTTAAGTTATTGAGTGCCGGTTGGTTGCCATATTTTACCCGGTTGGTTTCATCGAGAACTAATACGCCCTGGTCCATGTTTTCAATAAGATTGGTAAACACCTCATCAAGAGCTTCACTATTACTGTTTTTCTCAACAACTTTAGATACCACAATTTGGGCAATATGTTTGATGTAGTCTGAGAATAGCTGAACATTATCTTTGATCCGCTCGCGTGATTCCTCGGTAAATGCCACCAAGCTGATCACTCCTAAGCAGCGCTCTTCAATCATGATTGGCACGCCTAAAAAGGCCATTTCACGACATCCGTTTTTGTTGGTACAGCCTTCACACAAAGGGTCAGTACGTGATTTAACGACAACCTTTTCCTCATGTGTTTCAAGGATGTACCTGAATATTCTTGAGCTGGTATTTTGCTTTTTTCCAAAAAACTTACTATACGGACCAGTACCTGCAATTCGTACCAAATCGGCATCGACCACTTCGGCATCTATTTTCAACACTGCCGATAGCATCTGCGTGAAGCGTAGGATGGTGGGTTGCAACTGCATTAATTCTGATGGTCTTGGTGTATTCAGCATATTGACTGGCTTATTCCTTTAATGACCGAATTAACATAAAGAAAAACCCTGCCATGCTGTTTGATATGTGTCAGGGTTTTTCAAATGAACTTTTTTCAAAGAAATATTTTGCAAGCAATGTCACACGGGAATATCAATATGATAATCCCCCTTTTTTATCACTATCATTTTGGTCTCAAGGCATGATACCTCGGTGATAGCGTACTTTTATCAATGCGTCTTCTTATGGCTTTCAAAAAATTAATCTGAAGAGCGAAACCCTTTATGAATGCGGCCTGTAGAAGTGAGATGAGAAATTATTTTCCGCAAAAAGAGTTTTGGCACAGTTATTGATTGTTAGTTAATTAAGTACGAAATCATATAATTTTGTTAACCCTTAATTTAAGCCTGAAGATTAATAGACATTTACCTTTTGCTTGCAATCTCAATGCCTTAAATCAAAACCCAAAGAATGACTGCTGAGTGAGCAATGCTAAAGGCTGTCATAACCCATTAAGTCGCTGGTCAGTACTGTAATGCGCTGCCAGGGAAGAATAACAATTGAAACCGGGAAGAAAATCATGAAGAGCATCAACGAACTTATCAAGGAAATTAACGAGCTAAAATCTGAACTACATGACAAAGACTTTTTGTTGACGTGGGAGCAAACCCCGGAAGAGCTTGAACGTGTATTGAAAACGGCCCAAGCCCTAAAAGCGATGCGTCAGGAAAATATTGCCACTAACGTGTTTAATAATGGCCTCGGAATTTCCCTATTCCGCGATAACTCAACACGTACCCGCTTCTCATATGCTTCAGCTATCAACATGCTAGGTCTTGCACAGCAGGATTTGGATGAAGGCAAATCTCAAATCGCTCATGGTGAAACCGTCCGTGAAACAGCCAACATGATCTCATTCTGCGCTGATGCTATCGGTATTCGTGACGACATGTACCTAGGTGCGGGTAACGCTTATATGCGCGAAGTCGGTGCGGCACTGGATGACGGTGTGAAAGAAGGTGTGCTACCTCACCGTCCTGCATTGGTTAACCTACAGTGTGATATCGACCACCCAACCCAGTCTATGGCTGACTTGGCATGGTTGGAAGAACACTTCGGTGGCTTAGATAAGCTGAAAGGTAAGAAAATTGCCATGACTTGGGCTTACTCGCCAAGCTACGGTAAACCACTGTCAGTGCCTCAAGGCATCATCGGTCTGATGACACGCTTTGGTATGGATGTGACATTGGCTCACCCTGAAGGCTATGACCTGATCCCTGAAGTGGTTGAAGAAGCGCGTAAGAATGCGGAAGCATCTGGCGGTAGCTTTACTCAAGTTGCCAGCATGGAAGAAGCATTCGAAGATGCCGACATCGTGTATCCAAAATCTTGGGCACCTTACCAGGTCATGGGCCGTCGTACCGAACTATTACGTGCTAACGACCATGATGGCCTGAAAGCACTAGAGCAAGAATGTCTGGCACAGAATGCCAACCACAAAGATTGGCACTGCACCGAAGAAATGATGAAGCTGACCAAAGCAGGCGAAGCGTTATACATGCACTGCCTACCAGCGGATATCACTGGTGTGTCTTGTAAGGAAGGCGAAGTGGAAGAGTCGGTATTTGAGAAATACCGTATTGCGACATACAAGGAAGCCAGCTGGAAGCCATATGTGATTGCGGCAATGATCATGAACCGTAAATACCAGGAGCCAGGACTTATTCTGCAAGAGCTGCTGGACGATGCGAAGAAGCGCGTTAAATAACGCTGTCGCATTACTCACTTTCACCTGCCTTGACGATACTTTTAAGGTGTTAGCAGGGCAGGGAAAACCTAGTCGATCTATCTGTATCTTTATGCTTGGGTCATGCTAGCCCACTAGCGGGGGAATACCCTTGGGTTATTTAATAAACCCCCGCCTTTTTCTTTCTCTTATTCTACGAGGTCTGGTCGTGTCTACATTCACTCTAAAAATGGAGATCGCCGATAACCGCCACTTTAACGGTCAGCTTTCTCCACTATTTACCGCCGCCGAGGCTGAAAAAGCCCGTGCTTTCCACCAAGCAGTGGAAGGTTACCAACCGACACCATTGCACTCTCTTGACTGCCTGGCCAAAGCAATCGGTGTTGGAAAAATCTTAGTCAAAGATGAAGCCTACCGCTTCGATTTGAATGCTTTCAAAATGCTGGGGGGCGCTTATGCGATTGCCCGCCTGCTGTGTGACGAGTTCAAGCTAGATATCAATGCCTTTGATTTCGGTAAGCTGAAAAACGACATCACAGAAAAAATGACTTTCGCAACCGCAACCGATGGCAACCATGGTCGTGGTGTTGCGTGGGCTGCTGATAAGCTCGGTCAGAATGCCGTGGTGTACATGCCAAAAGGCGCGGCAGATGAGCGTGTGAACAACATCCGGGCCTTGGGTGCCGAATGTATTGTCACCGATATGAACTATGACGACACCGTGCGCCTTGCCATTAAAACCGCTGATGAAAACGGTTGGAAAGTGGTGCAAGACACAGCGTGGGAAGGGTATACCGAAATTCCTACCTGGATCATGCAGGGCTACACCACCATGGCGGCAGAAGCCGTCGATCAAATGAAAGCCATGGCTGTTGAACGTCCGACTCACGTTTTCCTTCAAGCTGGCGTTGGTGCGATGGCCGGTGGTGTGCTTGGCTACCTTTGTGACCAGTACGGACCTGATAAATTGCACTCTGTCGTCGTTGAACCTGATCAGGCTGACTGCATCTACCGTTCTGGCGTTAGCGAAAAAGGCGAAATGATCAATGTTGATGGCGATCTTGCCACCATCATGGTCGGCTTGGCCTGCGGTGAGCCAAACCCTATTGGCTGGCCTGTGCTTCGCGATTGCTCTACCCAGTTTGTTTCCTGCCAAGACAGTGTTGCAGCTCTCGGTATGCGTGTACTGGGTAACCCGCAAGGCAGTGACCCAAGAGTTGTTTCTGGTGAATCCGGTGCCGTTGGTGCTGGCTTGCTTGCAGCAGTGCACTTCCATCCTGAGAAAGAAAAACTGATGGAAAAACTGGGCCTGAACAAAGACTCAGTGGTACTTCTGATTAATACCGAAGGGGATACCGACCCTGTCCATTACCGTGAAGTAGTGTGGGGCGGTAAACACCAAACTATTTGACCATTTATTTTTGCTAGTTAGCACAATGACGGTATCGAAAGTGCCGGCCTTTGCACTAACTAGCGTCACTAAGTGCCAAAAATAATTAGCTCAAATCCAAAAATTCTTAATTTAGCGCTGTGTTGGTGTCATCAAAAAACAGGGTGCCATGAAAATCGATCATACCGGGTGTGATGACCACCGCTCGGTTCAAGGAGAATTATAATGAACGTCCCATTTGCCCAAGTACTAGAAAAAGCCCAAGAATACAAAGCGGATATGACCCGCTTCCTTCGTGACATGATCGCTATCCCAAGTGAAAGTTGTGATGAAGAAAAAGTAGTACTGCGCATTAAAGAAGAAATGGAAAAAGTCGGTTTTGACAAAGTAGAAATTGACCCAATGGGCAACGTACTGGGTTGGATTGGTCACGGTCCTCACCTTATTGCGATGGATGCACACATCGATACAGTGGGTGTCGGTAACATGGATAACTGGGACTTTGACCCATACGAAGGTATGGAAGATGACGAAGTGATCGGTGGTCGTGGTGCGTCGGATCAGGAAGGCGGTATGGCGTCTATGGTTTACGCCGGTAAGATCATCAAAGATCTGGGCCTAGAAGATGAATACACCCTGCTAGTTACCGGTACGGTTCAGGAAGAAGACTGTGACGGCCTGTGCTGGCAGTACATTATTCAAGAAAGCAATATCCGTCCTGAGTTCGTGGTATCCACTGAGCCAACAGATTGCCAGATTTACCGTGGTCAGCGTGGCCGTATGGAAATCCGTGTTGAGGTTGCAGGTGTGAGCTGTCACGGCTCTGCGCCAGAGCGTGGTGACAACGCCATCTTTAAGATGGGCCATATGCTAAGCGATATCGAGACTCTGTCTGCCAATCTTGGTGATGACCCATTCCTAGGTAAAGGCACACTCACCGTTTCAGAAGTATTTTTCACTTCGCCAAGCCGTTGTGCGGTAGCCGATAGCTGTGCTGTTTCCATTGACCGCCGTTTAACTTGGGGTGAAACATGGGAAGGTGCAATCAAGGAAATCGAAGAGCTGGAATCCGTTAAGAAGTTTGGCGGTAAAGTGACTATGTATGACTACGACCGCCCAGCCTACACGGGTTTGGTTTACCCAACTGAGTGTTACTTCCCTGCTTGGGTTATCGATGAAGAGCATGTCGCAACTAAAACATTAGAAGCTTCTTACGAACTACTGTTCGACAAGAAACCAACAGTTGATAAGTGGACTTTCTCTACCAATGGCGTTTCTATCATGGGCCGCTACGGTATCCCTGTCATCGGCTTTGGCCCAGGTAAAGAGCCAGAAGCTCACGCGCCAAACGAGAAGACTTGGAAAGACCACCTAGTGACTTGTGCTGCGATGTACGCTGTTATCCCGCAGATGTATTTGAAAGAGTTAAATAAGTAAGTATTGCAATGACAGGGCACTGATATAAGGCCCTGCTCATTCACCCTTTCCGTCCTGGGGGCGCCGACTGCTCTGCCTAACGTTGGCCACATATCCCCCCCAGGATGGATTTCTTGTTTATAGCTGTTTCTTTTGTCCATTAATTCGAGTTGACGATCCTTAGTGGGCAAAATAAATAGTTAGTGAAAATAAAACCCTCGAATGGGTCTGCAGCAAGGCAGAGAATAAATCGAAGGAATAGGAATATGTTTTCAGCGGCTTCGAAAAAATCATCAGAATCCCAAGCGGCCATCTTGAATCAGCCCCGTCCGGGGACCATGTTGATCCGACAAGGGATAGTCGTTGATCACCTACAAGCTCAAAAAGCCGATATCCTCATTGTTGACGGCAAGATCGCCGATATTGCGCCTGAAATCCACATCATTCCCAAGCAGTGTGAAATTATCGAAGCTGCTGGCTTGTATGTGATGCCGGGGGGAATTGATGTCCACACCCATTTCAACATTGATGTCGGTATTGCCCGTAGCTGTGATGACTTCTACTCTGGTACCCGATCAGCCGCCTGTGGTGGTACCACGATGGTGGTAGATCATATGGGGTTTGGTCCCAAAGGGTGTAGCCTCCATCACCAGCTCAATGTCTACCAACAGTACGCCAAAGAAACAGCAGTCATTGATTACAGCTTCCATGGTGTGATCCAGCATGTAAATGACGATATCCTCGGCGAAATGGCATCGATGGTCGAAGAAGAGGGGATATCCAGCTTCAAGTTGTATCTAACCTATGGCTACAAGCTTGATGACGAAGAAGTGCTTAGGGCGTTGAGTCAGCTTAAACAAGTTGGTGCGTTGGCAACGGTACATCCCGAAAACGATGCTGCGATTGCCATGCGACGTACACAGCTGCTTGAGCAGGGTAAAACAGAACCTAAATACCATGCCGTAAGCCGTCCGCTTGAATGTGAAGCCGAAGCCATTGCCAGAATGATCAACCTGGCCAAACTTGCCGGTGATGCACCTTTGTATATAGTTCATCTTTCTAATGGGCTGGGATTGGATTACACCCGCCTTGCTCGTGACAATCACCAACCGGTGTGGGTAGAAACGTGCCCGCAATACCTGATGTTGGATGATAGTTGTTACGAGCGCGAAGATGCGCTGAAGTATATTCTTAGTCCGCCATTACGCCCGGCAGCCGAGCGAGAAAAGCTATGGTTAGGGCTGGTGGATGGCAGTATTGATACCGTTGCAACTGATCACTGCTCGTTTACCTATCACGATCAAAAACAGCGCGGCAAAGACAATTTCAGCGCCTGCCCTAATGGCATGCCTGGGGTTGAAACTCGAATGCCGTTGCTTTTTTCCGAAGGCGTAATGAAAAGCCGGCTCAGTCCGAGCCGCTTTGTGGAGCTAACCAGTTATCTACCTGCCAAACTGTTTGGTCTCTATCCGCAGAAAGGGGCGCTACAGACAGGATCGGATGCCGATTTAGTACTGTTTGATCCAGAACAGCACGTCACGATTACTCACGATTTATTGCACGACAACGCAGATTATACCCCGTTTGAAAATATCCCCACCCAAGGCTGGCCCGTGATGACCATTAGCCGTGGGGACGTTGTTGCGTGTAATGGCGAATTTATGGGGAAAGCCGGGAATGGCCGCTTTATTCGCCGAAAACCGTTCGATGCCAGTGCGCTATGAAACATCACTAGCTCAAGAGAAGAGCCGAGTTTAAGACCAGAGCCGAGCGGATAGGGGGTGTATAGCCCCAATACAAAAAGGATAATTCAAGGAGTTACAATGAACACCCCAACCAAGAAGAGTACTGCTGTTGTCGCCCTAGGGGGAAATGCACTGTTGCGCCGAGGCGATGCACCCAGTTTTACCAACCAGTTAGCCAATATTAAAATTGCCGCCAAAGCGATTGCGGAAATTGCCAAGGAATACCAGGTGGCAATTGTCCATGGTAATGGTCCTCAGGTGGGCTTATTAGCCCTACAGAATCTGGCTTACGACAAGGTTCAGCCATACCCACTGGATGTACTGGGTGCCGAAAGTGAAGGTATGATCGGTTATATGCTAGCGCAAGAGCTGCAAAACCTGATGCCGGAAACAGAAGTCACCAGTTTGCTAACCCGCATCGAAGTCGATCCAAACGATCCGAGCATGTTGGATCCAACCAAGTTTGTTGGGCCGGTCTATAACGAAGAAGAAGCGGGTATTTTAGCTGAAGCGAATAACTGGACCATGAAACGTGATGGTGAGTTCGTCCGCCGCGTTGTGCCATCGCCAAAACCACTCAATATTCTCGATAAGAAATCGATCGAAACGCTATTAAATGCCGGTGATATCGTCATTTGCTGCGGTGGCGGCGGGATCCCTGTACGTAAAACAGACTTAGGTTTCACTGGGGTAGAAGGGGTGATCGACAAAGATCTGTCTGCCACCTTGCTTGCCAAGCAGCTAAAAGCCGACAAGCTGTTGATCCTGACCGATGCCGATGCGGTTTACCTTGATTGGGGCACCGAAAACCAGCGTGCACTGCGAGCAACAACTCCATCACAGTTGAGTGAATACCAATTCCCAGCAGGTTCAATGGGGCCGAAAGTCGAAGCGGCAGCAGACTTTGCTCAATTCGGTGGCAGAGCCTATATCGGTGCCTTGGAAGAAGGGCTTGATGTACTGGCTGAGAAAGCTGGGACGTGTGTTAGTGCCTAGATGCCAGTTACGTTATTGCGAGTTGCGTTAATGCGAATGGATTAATTCCGAATAATGAAAAACAGCAATCCAGTCATTGGGTTGCTGTTTTTTAGTTTGAAAGCCATTAATTACTCAGTGTCGAGCAAGGACACGACCCACAGCTGTAATGGGTCATCATGGTAGCGAGGGTGCCATGCCGCAATGACATCAAAGCTATCAGGGGAATGGTCGAGCGGAATGGTGACGACATCCAGTCCTTCTATGGCTCGCGAGGGTAAAAATGCAATAGAATCTGTTGTTTCCAGATACATAGGTACAATAGAGAAGCAGGGTGCTGAGACAACAACGTTTCGTTTCAAGCCAAACTCTGAAAACCAATCATCGATAGAACCTTTGAAATTCGGCCTGGATGGCGAGGCGATAATCGTCGGGTACTCGGCCACTTCGGCTAATGATGGTTTTTTTCCTGAGATGGATGACGTTGATGAGGTTACGCAGACATGGTGTTCTTCAAACAGTTTTAAAACCCGGTAGCTTTCAGGAATGTAATCAGGAAATGCGATAGCTAAGTTGACCTTGCCACTTTCCATTAGCTCATGAAGTGTGTCTATTTCGAAATCCCTGACAATTAACTTTAGGCTGGGGGCTTGTTTTCTTAGCTTGGCAATCAAAGGGGGTAAAATAACTTGCTGGGCATAGTCCGTTGCAGATATCACAAATGTCCCTTTGGTCTTTTCAGGTACAAAACGGCTGGTTGCCATTAGTGCATTGAAGTCAATCAATAGCTTATCGACTTTAATGGCGAGTTCTTCTGCAAATGGCGTGGGAACAAAGGCATTGGTTTTTCTGACGAATAATCTGTCATCAAACACACCTCTGAGCTTTTTCAGATGCTCACTGACCGCTTGTTGAGTCAGTCCTAACTGGCTCGCGGCCTTGGAGGCGTTCTCTTCACGTATCAGTGCTTGGAAAACCCTCAATTGCTTTATGTCTAACCGATCTAACCTGCTCACATTTCACCTTGCTTCAAACGCTGCTTTGGTTACGATTGTATCGAATAACAAGTTTGGCTTGTATCATGTACAAAATAATATTGTTTCAGGTTGTTTTAGTGGTTGGTTAAAGTCTCTCCATCGAATAAATCCAAAGGCTGGAGAGAAATATGAAAACTGTCATTCTAATTGGTGCACTGGGTAAAATGGGTCAGGCTGCGCTGTCAGGGCTAGGTAACCACAAGGTGATCACGGCGGGTCGCTCTGGTGATGTTGACCACATCGTGGACATTACCGATGAAAAATCCATTGAGGCACTTTATGAGAAAGTCGGCCATTTTGATGCGGTGGTCAATACTGTCGGTGTCTGTGAATATGAGACTTTTGCCGAGATGACAGAAACGCAATGGATGACTACCGTCATGAGCAAAATGATGGGGCAAATTAACCTAGTGCGCATTGGCCAGAAATACATTGCTGATGGTGGTTCTTTCACCTTGATCAGCGGCATTTTGAATGTGAAGCCAATTCCCTATGCTATTGCCGATGCCACTACAAGTGGCGCGATTGACACCTTTGTCAAATGTGTTGCCTATGAAATGCCACGCAACACGAGGATTAATGTCGTAAACCCTACTGTTCTTGCCGAAGCGTGGGATGTCTATGGTGAGATGATGCCAGGGTTTGAACCGGTACCGGGTAAGTTAGTCGGTAAAGCATTTGAGCGCTCGGTTGATGGGTTTATAAATGGTGAAGTCTTATTCGTTGATGCTTAAATAGTACTGGAGTTTAAACACGAGCACACTTTTTAAAGGTGTGCTTTTTTGTGTAAATAAAGTGCTAACGTTAACAACGTTTGGGGCAAAGGCGAATTAAGTTAGGCTTGGTCAGCACACCTTTGGACAGAAATCATTTACAGGCTTTTGATAATTTAGCGTCTAGTGGATTATCTGAGGTATTGAAAATCTTCCAATTGACTAGCCAAAATCACTCATTCACTACAGTTCATTTAGTCAGCATCAATGAACTGCACTAATAGATACAAAAGCAAAATATGCAGAAGCCAATGCAGCCATACAAGTAGCAAAAGTTGTGACCTTGGTAACACGGAGAACTTGAATATGTTTATTCATTTCTGATTCCATTTTTTGGAATGTTAGAAATAATTTGGGTCGAATTACATAACCCATTCCATCTGATTCAATGTCACCAGATTCTACTAAAGCCTCTAGTATCAAGCGATAATGAGCCTTTGCTGCCTCATAATCTTCATGAGTATTCTTTCCCTTCCGCATATCAAAAAGTTCATCTAAAAAGGGATTGAAAGCCTTTAATAATTCATCTTCGTCAATGTGAGGTTTTCTATAGCCAGCTTTTGCCGCCTTTTCGACAAGTATTGCTACTGTAGTGTGTAGGTCTGTTCTCTTCACTGACCATTTCATTAGGATGTTGTGTTTTGTATTTCTAATGAACCGCCTAAGTCGAATGATGGGATTCCGATGGAAGAAGTAATAGCTAGCTAGGCTTTTATAAATAAAACTCTCGTACAAGTTACCGTATGAAATTCTGAAGTCTCTATTACTGAGATCACTGTATTTAATTTTTATTGAGTCCGAATCCTCAGTAGAGCCAAACTCAGCAGTAAGCTCATCAAGACCAATGTTAGTAATATAACCCTTACGATTTCCACTAGTGACTATTATACAGAACACATACTCCTCATTGATTGAGCGAACCAACAAATCATTGCTTACATAATTCTGGGCTTTAACCAATGCATGCTTAACAAAGGTTTTCATTAGCTTTTCCACCAATAATTCAGGTGGTTAGCATACACGTATAGAAGAAAGCTGGTCAAATGGTGAAATGAGAGACAGTTGGTAAGACCCAGATTCAGAAGAGACACTCGAGGTATGAACAAAAGTATGGAAAGTGCTAGTAGCCTTCACTGAGACCACACTATCCCAAACGCGGAATGGGGCAAATTCGAGCTAGCGGTTCTGTTTGGATTCCGAACATCGGAGCTGTGTTAGTCATAATTGAGGCTGCAACATATTAGTTCCCCCCTTGAAGTGAAATAGACTAACGGCGTTGTTGCTAGGTGAGATTGTCGTTAATCGTTTTTTTACCGCATTTTTCGCAAATACTATGGCGTGAAAAGTCATCCATAGTGGCTTCAAACGCTCCAACAGCAGAGCTTTTAATAAAACCTTTCAAAAAATCTTTAATTTTATTTTGTTCAGGTTCATCACGAACTAAAATAACCACATGCTTAGTTTCCATTGAGCATATGGAACAGTAGTGAATTTCTTCATTTGTTAGCATAAGGCGTCCTGATGTTATGTGTAGAGTCTTTGAACCGTAACATATTTGGAAGTATAAATTTGCAACGTGGTTCTGAGTTAATACATCGAAGCTAGAACACTCTGCCTGTACCAAGCCTTTCCATCACTCTTCTTCAGTGAGCACCAAATCAACTCCGGTGTTATCATACTCATACAAAAAGAACACAACCTTGGCGAAACACACTTTTGAGCAGCGCAATTTTTCATCGCAGTCGACATATTTTATATTTCATTTGGCATCGGCTCAGAACCAGTGGTTTGCAGATGCTGGCCAGTTTCCTCTTTGTACGGTGCGCACTGCTGACCTTGTTTGTCCCCCTTGATATATGGATCAGTTCCAAGTTGATGGCGCTTCACGGGGTAAGTGCGATTGCCAACCAAGAGCTACTTGCTTTTTTCCTCTCGCCAGCGGGTTTTTTGCTCAGCTTGTGGTTTGTTACCCAACTGAGTTTTGCTTTCTTTGTAGAGCACTCAACCATCAGTATCCTGCTAGCCCAACATGATTTAGGCAAACGCTCGATATTAGATACTTTTGGACTGCTCCTTCAACGCAGTTTTCGGGTGGCTAAAGTACTGCTGGCCCAGTCAGTAGGGATCAGTTTACTGCTTTCCACTTTGGTTTGGTGCGGGCGCTGGGTCTACGGACTGATGCTCAATGACTGGGATATAAATTATTATCTCAGCCATCAAATGAGTTCATTGTGGCTTGCTGTTGGCTTATTAGTTTTAATCACTTTGCCATGTGTATTGTTAGTTCTTCGCTATTGGGCAAGCTGGTGGTTGGCATTACCGCTGAGCCTTTTTCAAAATTGCTCCCAATGGCAATTGTTCAAACAAGCTCAGCGTTTAAGTCAGGGAATTTATCCGCATATCTTATTGGGCCATATCGCTTGGTTGTTAGGCCGGGTCGTTGTTATTGCCATTATCGCCAAGAGCATTTTGTTTGTTCTTGAGCCAGTACTGCACTGGGCTACTTATGATCCTGAGCGCTATCCTTGGTTAATGCTTGCTACAATCCTGCTGATTGGGGTCGGATTTCTACTTAGTTTTGTTGACCGGTTTATCTACGCAAGTTGCCAATATTATGTGCTGCGGCTGCAAACCAAACGCCTCAAATTGGTCAATGAAGAAGATCGTTTTGCTGGTTTAATGCAAAGTACAGAGCGGCGCATTTTGCTCAGCTGTGTGATGGCGTTGCTCATAATCTTTGCTTCCGTCAATGGATACTCAGATGTTCGCCATTTCGTTGGACATTTACAAACGAATACATCGGGCTATGTTACAGCGCACCGTGGGGGTGGTTTTAAACATCCTGAAAACAGTGAAGCGGGTATACAGTACTCAATTTCACTGGGGATCCAAAGCACTGAAATCGATGTGCAGGTCACCAAAGACGGGCAAGTTGTTGTGTTTCATGACCGTGATTTAGGTCGCATGATTGGTGCTCCCTTGGTGGTTGAAAATTCAAATTATTCCGACATTGTCGCAGCCTACCAAACACGCAATCGCGTACCACCGCCATTGTTAACACACCTACTCGATAATTATGCCCAAGATATCGAATTCAATATTGAATTAAAACGCTATAACCGCGGCTTTGATCTTGCTCTCGCAATGGCTGAGCTGTTACCAAATTATCAGCCAGCAATGATTGTTTCGAGTCTTGATGCAGAATTACTGGCGCGGGTGATGAGTAAGATGGAGGCTTCACGCCCTGAACAACTTCGCTATGCGTTGATCTATGCGGCAAGCGTTGGTGAATCTCAGCTCGAACGAGATGTTGATATGTTGATGATCAGCGATCAATGGCTCAATGCGTGGCGAATAATCGAAATACAACAACGTGGCCAAGAGGTTTTAGTTTGGACAATTAACAATTCAGCAGCCATGCAGCGGCTTTTCTTACTCGGTGTTGATGGCATTATTACTGATGAACCAAAACTAGCGTTGGATACAAAAGCTGCGATTGAGAACATGGATTTTTCCGAGCGAGCACTTCGTACCTTGCGTCACTGGTTACTACTTTAATAACAGCTGTGACTTTAATTAAAAAAAGGGGAGTGAAACCTCCCCAGACAGTCGCTTATCTAAAATAGGTGATAAACACAATTAGCAATCATTGAATAGGATTCAACGTAGTTAAGGATCACTTTCGGCATTGATAATGTTACGGAATGGATAGACAGGCAATAGGTACTGCGAGGGTTTAATATTTCTTTTATGGAATTTTATATCTTTAAGTTTACCCATTAAGCCTTAATAGGGTTGAGTTGCCGCTGGCATTCAGGCGAACGATCCAGCAGCTTTTAGCTTACTCGTTTAACGTAAACCCGATTTTTATGGTGACTTGCCAATGGGCAACTTTGCCATCTTCAATGTGCCCACGGGTTTCAACTACCTCAAACCAACGCATGTTTTTAATGGTTTCATTAGCACGTTCTATAGCGTTACTGATTGCATCTTCAATACCGTCTGGTGACGAGCCAACGAGTTCCATTTTCTTGTAGGTATGATGATTCGAACCACTCATAAACATTCTCCTGAGATGGATAATGCTGTTAAGTGTAGTCGGTTTTAGGCTTACTCATCGTGAAGTACGAGTGGCTTTAGCTGCAGTTCCTAGGAAGTACCGATTCTGTTTGTCTTGAGTGGGTTCCGATCACCGACAAGGTTTGCCTGCATGCAAAGATATTAGCTTTAGTGTGGGTGATTTTAACCCTTTTGAAGGGGGATTTGACAGCGTAATTACATATTGAATAATTTATCAAACTCTCGCTTATCAAGAATATCTTCAATTTTTCTTCGTGTCACATTAGCGCTTTTATTCTGGTTTTCAGCCGGTATGTTTTTCTTTTTGGATGACTTTTTTTGATTCTTTTTCATTTTTACCCCATTGTTAAAAGATATCACTGCGTGATTTTAAAGGTTCCTAGTTTGACGCCATGCTCTGACAAGATGTTTCCTTGGCTATCTAGTTCAGAGTATGAGAACTGAAGGTCATACAGGTTAGCGTTTATCTTAGGATAAATATGACGACGTAAGATATCGCTATTTAATTGGTTGATTTCTGTTGACCAATTTTTGTTTTCACTTTCTAAATAAAATTCTATTTTAAACATATTTTCTTTTTGATATTTGTGATTTTTCATCACATGATTTCTTGTACCAGAATCTCTGGCGGCTTGTTCTTCTAGACATTATATTCCTAGGTATTACGTGTAATATGAATATTAAAAAAGCAATAAAAGAAGCTATCACAGGAGCTAAACGAAGAAGATCGAAAGATAACTGAGAGGTGGCTTGAAGTAGACTTTCTTTAACAGCTCTTTTACAAGAGCTTCATATACTATACAGGTTGTTTGGATAATGAACAGTTTTATTTTTACTTTTAATTTTTTAGGTGGCTTATCCTAAAACCGTCTTTTCACATTTATCAGGCTCTGAATCCTCATAGGGGGATATAGGCTATGTTTAACTAAAAAAAAGACCCTGCTGTATGCAAGGTCTTTTTAGCGTTACTGGCCTGAGCTGAGGTGACCATTTTTATCAATCGGTGACGTTTTTCTATCTCCGATTATTTACTCCTCAATCAACCTATGCGCAATCTGGCTCTGGCGCTCTTGAGGTTTAAATTGATTAAACCTTGGCAAGAATTTGTCCCAGTCGATGACATGGCTGTTGATTTCAGGACCATCGATACAGGCGTGTTTACGGATCAGCTTGCCATTCTCCATGACGGGTACCATACACGCGCCGCACATACCGGTAGCATCGACCATGATGGAGTTAAGGCTGGCTACACAAGGTACCTGATAGCCCAGTGTCTGATCGCTCACCGCGCGCATCATCATAGGTGGGCCAATGGTGATGACTTCTGCAATCGTATGATCGGAGTCAGCATCGTTCGCTTCTCTATGCTGTACCAAGCGCTCTTCCAGCGGGTTAGTCACAAAGCCTTCGAGGCCGAAAGTACCATCATTACTGGTGTAAACCACATCAAATAAATCAGGGTAGGCCGTACGGAGGTTTTCAACCTTGTCACCGTCTTCAGTCCAGAAGCTATGGGTTTTGCTCCTGAAACCGGAGATAAGGGTGACCTTATTACCGATTTCCAGATGGGCACGCATGATTGGATGAACAGCCGGTAGACCAACCCCGCCTGCAGTGAAGATTACACTCTGGTTGTCCGGGTGTTTCACTACATGGCTAGCTTGTCCTAAAGGCCCGGCAATGGCTTCGAAACAGTCACCTTCCTGCATCTGGTTTATCAGCTTGGAGCTGGTACCCAAACCTTGGATCACCAGTTCAATCGTACCGGCCTCGGCATCCCAGTCAGCAAGGGTTAACGGGATCAATTCACCTTTTTCATCCGCGAGCACCCTGACAAATTGTCCAGCTTTAGCCGACTGAGCGATCAGCGGTGAGGTGATGGTGAACTCGACAATTTCATCAGTTAATTGACGACGTTTGACAATCTTAGGCTCAGTTTGGCCAATGTCCGTATATCGACTGGCTTGTGCCACCAGACCTTCAACTTCCTTAGCATTGAAATCAAGGTGGCCCATGATCTCTCTCGCCGCTGCCTGTCCGTCACCGGCTGCCTTGATGGCGGTAGAACCACCACGGGTGGCATCACCACCGCTGTACACACCGCTTAGCGAGGTCTCTTGCGAGCCTTTGTTGAGCAGTAATGTACCCCACTTGGAGGTATTCAAGTCTGGGTTGGCATCTTTGACGATTGGGTTCGAGCTGTTGCCTAAAGCCATAATGGCAAAATCAACCTTCATCAACTCAAATTCACCGGTAGACTGCGGGCGTCTTCGGCCTGATGAATCAGGCTCGCCGAGCGCCATCACGTCCAGTTTTGCGCTGGCCAGGGTATGGTTTTTATCGCCGTTGAATTCGCAAGGTGAGCGTAGCTCTTTGAACATAACCCCTTCTTCGAGTGCATGGTGCTGCTCTTCGACACGGGCTGGCATCTCTTGCTGGGTACGACGGTAGACAATGGTGACATTAGCACCCAATCGACATGCGGTTCGGGCGGCATCCATCGCGGTGTTACCACCCCCGATGATCATCACTTCCTTACCTTCCATATCAGGCATTGGTGTTTCGTAGTCAGGTTCGTTAGCGTGCATCAGGTTGACACGGGTCAGGAACTCATTGGCCGACATGATGTTCAGCAAATGCTCGCCAGGTACATTCATAAAGCGCGGCAAACCCGCCCCAGTACCGACGAAGATACGTGTGAAGCCTGCGCGTTTCAGATCTTCAAGGGTCGCTGTTTTACCTACGATGTAGTTGGCCACAAAGCGGCCGCCGAGTGCTTTGATTTTCTCGACCACATCATCAACCAATTGGTTAGGCAAGCGGAATTCAGGGATCCCGTACCTCAGCACGCCGCCCAAGACATGGAATGCCTCGAACACCGTGACGGGGTAGCCCGCTTTGGCAAGCAGGTAAGCATTGATCAGCCCTGAAGGCCCAGATCCGACAATCGCAACTGGCGGCTTGGTTGCTGCAACCCAAGGGTTAACCTCGGCCGGTGTTGGTGGTTTGCCGTTGGAGAGCTCGCGCTCACGCTGGGGCAGGAACCATTCCAACTGTCCAATTTCGATTGGTCGGTCGTTGTGGGTACACACCCCTTGGCATTGCAGCTCTTGCGGGCAGACCCGCCCGGTGACATTTGGCAGTGGATTGGCATCGCGAACCAGCTCGAACGCGGCTTTAAAGCGGCCTTCACCCATCAGGTTTAGGACCTGAGGAATGTGGATCTTGACCGGACACCCACCGTCATTTTCTTCCGCTGGGTTGCCGTCACGGTCGCATTGGGGAACGCCGATTTCACACGGACGATCTTCACACTGCTTATCGCGGATCACTTCTAGCCATACGAATAGTTCGACTTCGCGCAGGCTATAACCCAATCCCATGTAACCCAAGTAGCCTTGGCTGACCAAGTCAAAGTCTTTGTTGCGCTCTTCGGCTGGGCGCACGTATGGCGGTATGTTATTGCTACCGGGCCATCCAACGGAAAGCCCTTTGAACATCGGGTAGCGCACAGATAAATGGGTATCCAATGCTTGCACAAA
This sequence comes from Photobacterium sp. DNB22_13_2, assembly GCF_052873915.1. Classification (NCBI taxonomy): domain Bacteria; kingdom Pseudomonadati; phylum Pseudomonadota; class Gammaproteobacteria; order Vibrionales; family Vibrionaceae; genus Photobacterium; species Photobacterium sp. DNB22_13_2. Next base: position 97,067 of record NZ_JBNNXU010000003.1, on the reverse strand, counting down.
AGCACGCTTTTGTTTGAGCGGGATACGCCATAAATAACGCTGCAGGGCGACACTGAGTTCATTGTTAACGAGCAATAGCTGCCACAGTTTCTCGGTAAACTCGGCAGAGAGTTTACCTTGTTTAAGTGTCTCGCGGATGAGCTGCATACTCTCTTCGATGACCATCTGTTGGAAGCGCTGTGGATTTTGTTCCATGCGCTGCAACATCAGCTCCCGTTGAGCTTGTGATAGTTCTGGTTTTGTAAGGGTTGCCATAACTACACCTCCACCGACGCAGGCGCGTTGAAGTGAATGATCTCTGCATCACACTCATCGGCAATACGAGAAGCGCGTTTCACTAACTCATCGCTGAGCTGAACGGTTTCCAGTGCGTTAGGGATCACCTGGCTGATGACCTTGGCTTCTCCGTTCTCAACAATCGTGGTTTTCTCGAACAACTCGCTCAATTGCTGGTAACAGGTTTTGCAGTCGGTACACTGGCCCTTTTCATCCTCATTGATGGCAACGAGGGGGAGGGTACCTTCAGCATGACTGGATGCTTGCGGAGCCGTTGAACCTGCCTCTATTTGGGTGACCGGAATGGCGTTGGCAACATTGGGTGACGCTGCCATTGCCAACTCAGCCAAACCATTGGCAATCGATTCGATGGTCTGCTCGTTGCTATCCATCGCGTTCTGATAACGCTGTTTCCACTCATTGATTTGCAATTGGTATTGCTGGTCAATGTTGGTGACATGCTGGCCGCTAAGGTATTGCAGCATATGCCAGTTGCGTAAACGCTCTTCGGTCAGTGCTACAATCGAGCTGGAGACTTGCAGCTTGATCAGGTGCTGCTGTTTGTCGGTTGCCCAGATAAACGGTGTTTTGCCATTGCGTTCATCAGCACTCATTGCAACGTATTCTGCCACCTCAATGGCGCTTTGAACTTCCGTTACTGGGGTGAAGTGCTTCTTGAAGCGTCCTTCATAGAGTGAGAAGTCAGCCGGGGTGAACGGCACTTGTTTCAACTGAGTCATACCATCGCTGTCGATATAGCTGATGGTATGGGTTGCCCAATCCTGTTGCAGTTCAGGGTTCCCTTCGATACAGAAGCGTTCGGACAAGGTTTCGCCCTTACGTGGGTCATGAACAAAGACCGGACTCATGCGGCTTTCAACCGCCAAGCGTGAGTGGCGAGTACTGGCATCATCGGCAATACCGTGTTCGCCCATACATGGGGTATAGACATCAAACAGCGCAGGGGCATCTTGATAGTTCAAGTACTCCATCAAGTTCGACATAAAGTGTCCCTGCAAGGCTGTCGAGGTTTGTACCACCATAACTTTCGGGTGGAAGGTCGCAATAATCCCAAGTTCTTTACGCGATTCCTGCTTACCACTGTGGGCACTGCCAAAGCGGCTTAAGTCGGAGTCCTGTGCAGTGAAGCTGGCAGTAGACGCCTGACCACCGGTGTTGGAGTAGCTACCGGTATTGAGTACTAATACCTTGATTGGGGTGCTGGTAGCCAGCAAGCGCGATAGGGCACCGAAGCCGATGTCATAGGTCGCGCCGTCACCACCGATACTGAATACGGTCGGTAACAGTCCGAGCTCCTGATCAGATAGATGGCTCCATTCTAGGTAACGAAGCTGGCTATCATGCACGTTGGTATCGTACATATCTTCCAGCTCAAGCTTGGCGGCACGTAGCGCCTTGAACTGCTCTAGTTGGTTCGCTGCTTCACCTTCGAATAAGCCTTTTGCAACCGCTGGGGTGTCTTGGAACAAGCTGTTCACCCATGGGTCGTTGTATGGATTGGCTGGGAAGGTGGATGCGTAGACACTACTACAACCGGTCGCGTTGGCAATCAAAGCATCAGAAGGACCATTACCTGTTGGGCCGTGCTCGAAGTGGAACAAGCGTTTCTCAAGCACTTTAACGGTGCGGGCAATACGTTCGGCACGTGGTTGTTCTGCCTCGATATTAACCAGTGATTCACACTTATCTTCCAGCTTCTCAATCATGTCCTCAAGGCTAACAATGTGCGACTGGTAACGCTGTTGTTGCAAGGCGCGGTTAACTGAAGTCGCAAGGCGCAGTGCGGTGACCTCACCACACCCACGGCACGCACCGTGACCTGAGCTCATGGCATAGTAGTTACTGCGATCAAGCAGCAGGCGCTTCGATTCGCTGGCATCGGTGATACCTTGCTGCAGGAAGCGGGCAGGAGTATTTGGCATTTCAGCCAATGTAGTGAACAGCTCGTGCATTTGTTGATTCATTTCAGTGGTCTGGCGAACCTTCTGCAGTGCGTTTGGTCCGCAGACATCAACACACTCCATACAACCACTACATTTGCTTGGATCGATGGCGACTGAGAATAACCCACCGCTGCCGGGAACCGCTTTCTCCATTGCGTCGAAGAATGGCTTGGTACGGCTGACAGGTAACGATTCTAATGCGACACAAATACCGGCCATTTGCTGAGTGACAGCAGGGTCGTCGAAGGTCATGGTGTCGACCACGTTGGCAACAACTTGGTGCAGCGGCAGTGACTCGTTTTTAGGTGCGGTGCGGTAGTACTGGCGCACTGCATCCAAAATCGGTGGCATCTTCGCTTTCAGGCCATCACGCTGCATAGGTGGGATATTAAGCTTGTCGATAGCCACGTACAGGATATCGTGCAGTTCATGTACCGCATTAGGGATCGCGCCGTCAGGACAGGCAATGGTACATTCCATACAGCCGGTACACTTATCTGCGTCGAACTTAGGTGCATTGAGCCTGAACAGGCCTTTATCTTTGGTGATTGCGCTGGCTGGTGGCATAAACATGCCTGAGCCTGGAATAACCGGTGCTTCACCGATTGTGCCATCAGCGTAGTGCTGACCTGCGATATTACTGAAGTAGGATGGATCGAACAGGCCACAGCTGGCTTGTTTTTGTTTTGGTGCTTCGCTAGTTAATGCAACGGTTGCCTCAACCTCAATATCGTTGAAATCGGCGTAGCAAACCTGCTGGGTCGCGTGGATCCCTTCGCGGATCACCGCCATGTTACTTTCAACAACTCTTTCACCCTTGGAACCAAACTTCTTGGCAATTTGTTGGGTGATACGCTCAAGCATCGATGACTCGTCGGACCCTTGGGTAACTTGAGTGGCGTGACCACAAAGCGCACCGATAAAGGCGATACCCATCATCCTGATCTCAAGATCAGCTGATGGTGCTTGTTCTCTGGCAACCTTAAAGGCATCGACGATGTAGAAGTTGATATTGTTTTCACGAATAAACTGACGAGCACTGGCTGGGATCTCTTGCCACACTTGCTCTGGTTCGTGGTGGGTTTGCAGAATGAAGGTACCGTTGCGAGTCAAGCCGGCCAACGGGTTGGTGTGCATAAACACCTTATGGTCTGGCGACAGGACAATTTCAACTTCCTGCAATTCGGCATTGGTGATCTTTATTGGCTCTGGCGATAGCGTGATAAAGAAGTTGGTTGGCGCACCACTTTTCTCCGAACCATATTTAGGCATTGACTTAGAATGCAGTCCCAACGCGCCGGATAGGATATCTGTCAACAACTTACCGGTTGCAATGGTGCCGTAGCCACCGACAGAGTGGAAACGTACCCGCATGGCAGATTCTGGCAGCAGATTAGGATTGTCGCCGGTTTCCAATGCCATCAGCTCGGTATCAGGGTAAGCTTCGCGCAGGCGGTCTTGGATTTCCTTCAATTCGCCGGTTGCTTTGGCATCAAAGAACTGGCTGCCCAAGTAGAAGAATGGCTTGGTGTTCTCTTCACGCATGTTATCAAATGCGGCGATGAGGTGTTTAGGCTGTAGGTCGTGACCGCCAAGCCCGAAGATGCCGGTGTTGATCATCGGGATATGCTGTAGCGGTTTAATGCCATGGTGGCGAGTCTTCTGAACATTTTCTTGTGCTTTGAATAGTGCGCGGGAAATACGAGCAGTTAAGCGAGTTTCATCACAGCGCTCAAGAACGGTTACCGCTAATTTGCCTGCGAGTTTCTCGACGATCTGTGCTTCTGGGAATGGGTGCAACTGTTTGATCGAAATAACACCGACTTTCTGTCCTTGGGCACGCAAATGCGTCGCGACAGCTTCGGCATCATCAGTGACTGAGCCTAGGCCTACAATCACGTAGTTGGCATCGTCACACATAAAGTCCATTACCGGCTCATAGAAGCGACCGGTTAGCTCGCCATATTCCTGCATTGCTTGTTCGATGAACTGCGGCACATCGTTCTGGAAGTGGCTGCGATGATCGACGATCCCTGCTTGATAATCAGGCTGGTTTTGTACCCCACCGGTGAGGCCTGGGTTGTGGGTATCGACCAGTGCTGGAACACGTTGACGGGTGTCTTTTTCATAGGCGTTGAGCCAAGCGCGTTGCCATTTCTTTTGCAGGCCGTCAGGCAAGAATGCTTTGGTCGACTCGATGAATTGACCTTCACTGTCCGTTTCAATCGCTTCGCTGTTGTTAGCGATGACGCCTTTTAGGTCATTGAGTTTTTCAGGCCAGAATTGGTCTTGGTATTTATCGATAAATTGACCTAGCTGCCAAACACGTCCTTTGGCACCGTAAAGCATACGCTGCGCTTCGGTTGGCGCCACAATACGGTCGGTTGGATCACCAAGGTACTGCTTGAGTAATTCAGGCTCGGGAAGTTTCACTTCACTTTGGATATGGCTGGTGGCAAAACCATCCATGGTATTGGCAACCGGGATCAGTGACTGGGCGCTGACTCGGTATGAGATCGCCGCGAGATCCGCAGCTTCTTGCGCGTTACTGGCAAACAGGGTGGTGTAGCCTGCAGAAAGCAGGGCGTAAACATCATCATGCCCGGCCATGACATTCAATGAATGGCGAGAGACCGAACGCGCAGCAACATGAAGCACGAAGCCAGCGGTTTTTTTACCTACCGTGACATAGTGTGATTCCAAAGCATAAAGAATACCTTGGCTGGAAGAGGCGTTTGAGATGTATTTTCCGCCGGTCAGAGCCGCGCCTAGTGCACCACTTTGTGCTGAATGCTCGCCTTCAGGTTCGAAGAAGAAGGGGTGCTGTCCCCAAACATTACAACCACCTTGCGCCCTGAATGCTTCGTATAATTCTGATATTTCAGTCGAAGGGGTGATGGGGTATCCAATGACACCGCCACAAACATAATCCATGACATGCGCGACGGCGCCATTTCCATGTATTACGGTTGATTGGCCTGGGTAAGTTGGTGTGCCCTGGGACGTATTGCTCCTTTGTGTCAGTGTAGACATACGACATAGCTCCTTGGTATGTGATTATTATTTAGCCGACTTCCTTAAGGGTCGATTCTTTACTTCCTCACCAAAATACTTCACGGCTTATGTGCCGCATTGCACCTTATCAACCAGAGCATTTTGGTGAAAAATCACATAAAACAAGTGATAGCTCTCGATTTGACCAACTGATGCTTATAACAACAGATGCTACACTAGTTGCATTTGTAGCTTTGCTCATGCGGTCACAAATTAAACACAAAAACCTCAATAAAAATGCGTGTATATGCTAACTGATAATCGATAACAAAATAGGTTAACTGCCTTGTCCAAAAGCTTGATAATCTAGCCGCTTTCCTTGTTTACTTGTGGTGGTTTTTCTTTGTTTTCTCAGCACAAATATACCTTGGCCGGATGTGTCGCGATCTTGCTGTGGAGCACCATTGTTGCCTTCATCCGCAACGTCGCCGAGCAATTGGGGCCAGTCGGTGGTGCAGCGATGATTTATACCCTGAGTTCGGTATTGCTGGTGGTGGTTGTCGGCGCGCCTAAACCTAGCCGGTTTTCTCCTCGTTATCTGCTAATTGGTGGCAGCTTGTTCGTTAGTTATGAGATGTGCTTGGCACTGGCGTTGGGGATGGCTAACGACAGGGTCCAGACGGTTGAAATGAGTGTGATCAATTATCTCTGGCCTGCCTTAACGGTGCTGCTAGCAGTAGTCGTAAGCCGACAACCAGTCAGTAAATGGTTGTATCCAGCGATGGCGATGGCGTTCTTCGGGGTGGCTTGGACAGTTTCCGGCGATCAAGGGCTATCACTGACTCGGCTAGTAGAAAATGTCGCGACCAATCCGGTGAGCTATACCCTTGCATTCACCGGTGCGTTTATTTGGGCTATCTACTGCAATATCACCAAACGCTTGGCTAACGGCCAGAACGCGATAGCCTGGTTTTTCATTGCCACCGCAATGGCACTGTGGGTGAAGTACTTCCTGAGCGATCAACCGCCGATGATATGGAGTAGCGAAGCGCTGTTGAACTTGGTATTGGCGGCGGTCGCTATGGCGGGTGGCTATGGACTTTGGAATATAGCCATTATTGGCGGCAACATGGTACTGCTCGCCACACTATCGTATTTCACGCCCATTTTATCAGCCTTTTTCTCTGCCATGATATTCGGCATTAGCTTGGGGGCGACTTTCTGGCAGGGCGTGGTGATGGTGACGCTTGCCTCGCTGAGTTGCTGGTATTTGACTCGTAAAAAGCACTGAGTGAATGTTACGTAAGAATAGGTAAGATGACGAACCTCAAAACGCCGGCCCACAAGGTCGGCGTTTTTATTGTCACTATTCCATTATCAGATGGTGGGAATGAATGGTTTGTATATCATGGTAATTATCACCCTGTAAGAATGGTGGTTGAACCATGGCTAGCGTTGCGCGTAAATAGAGGGGTCGGCGCGATGGTAGCTACTGAACGTGTCGCCTAACCAGAGAATACCGACAGGAAACGCTTTGAAAACAGATAAATATAAATTAAATGCAAATGAGAAGATGCTTCAGGTACTGATGCATATTGCGTCAGAAAATGAACCTGTAACAGCACAAGCGATAAGTGAACAGACAGGTATGCCGCAAAGTAGCGTTTATCGCTATTTGGTAATCCTTAAGAACTGGAACTTGATTGAGGAGAGCCCGAGACAGAGCTGTTACAGCATTGGTCCGGCGGCGCTACAACTACTGCGTAATTTCCAGCAATTCTCACCGCTTTCGAGCGGGGTACATCAGGTACTGAAACGGATCCAGCAACAGACCGGAGAGATGGCCGCTTATTTGGTGCCTGTTGGTTTCAGGGCTTTGTGTACAGCTAGGGTAGACAGTCCTCATGCGTTGCGTTGTGCCTATGAGGAAGGCCAGAGTCAACCTTTGATCCGTGGTGCTTCGGCCAAGGTGATTTTGGCTCACCTGCCGGAACAAAGGGTAATGTCGACATTGCATCATTTTGGTATTACAGAGCCTGAAGACGTTACCCATTGGCTGCAAGATTTAGCGCAGATAAAAAAAGACGGCTACGCCATCAGTACTTCGGAATATGACGTTGGTGTTTCTGGAGTGAGTGCCCCGGTATTTACCGGCAACAAGATTGTTGGGGCGGTGAGTGTTATGGCGCCGCAAGAGCGGGTTCAGAAGAGTAAGAACGCGATAATTTTTTCAGTCCTTCAGGCGGCGAGGGTATTGCCACCGGACTTGTAACCGAACATAAGGAGCAATCATGCTGGATGTAAAACGTTGGTTTCCATTTTCCTTCCTAGGTCACCCCGTCAATACGCATTCTAGAGTCATGATTGAGCCTTATGCCGAGCAGCGAAAGGTTGGGGCCGTGATATTGGGGCTCGCCAGTGACTTGAGCCTAAGTGATTACGATATATACACTGGGGCCAAAGAAGGGCCGGACAGCATCAGACAGATGTTGGTTAGAACGCCGTATTCAGGCGCATTACCTATCTATGATGCGGGTGTAATTGAAGCAAAGAGCTACTTCGGTATCAAAGAAGACGAATTTGATACCATGAGGACTGCTCAGTATGCCAAGTTGTGTGGAATGCTCAAGCTTGGTCATTTACCTGTGATGCTCGGTGGAGGACATGAAGTAGCGATCGGTAGCTATCAGGCGCTATCTGATACCGTGAATCAAACGGGTAATGACAGCTCTGGTGAAGAGAGCCAGAGCTTACCGTTTTTAGAAGGCAATCGGATAGGTATTATCAATATCGATGCCAATTTCCAGCTCCGGCGATCACTGGCTGTGAAGGCTGGCTCTGCATTTCACTCCGTTGCCGCCTTTTGCCATACCAATAATCGTACTTTCCATTATTTGGGGTTGGGGATGTGCGATCACATCAATACAAAGGCGACCATGGCCTATGCCAATGAACTAGGAGCGCAATGGTTGCTTGATAGCGAAATGAAGATGAAAAATCGTAAGCGGATCCAGGCGATCGTTGCGAAGTATCTTGATCGAGTCGACCATATCCAGCTGAGTATCGACTTATCGGTATTTTCCTCAGCTATCGCGGGCGGGGTGAGTTTATCTCGGGTCTTCGGCGTCAATTTGGCGGTGGTAGAAATGGTGATTAGCCAAGCGATGGCCAGCAATAAAGTGAGGGTTGTCGATATTGCTGGCCTCAATCCGGAATATGATTATCAGAACCAGACGGCGCGTTTGGCTGTCTCACTGCTTCATCATGCCCTAAAGTCTCGCTGAGTATTAATATGAAACGTTAGTGTGATACATCAATTCGATAAAACGTCGCTTTCACATAGTCTTCTGCAAGGCCGGTACTATTTTGGTTATAGACACCGGCTTTGAAATACATGTACTGGCCACCTTGGTCATAACCGCTTTTCGACATATCGATTGTCTTATTGATGTCTGGCTTTCCTTCTCTAATGATCGTAGTGCTAAGTTGATTGCCGACCACTTCAATACGATATGAGAAGCGCTCATTTAGCTCGATACCATCTTCAGGCTCGTCGATTGCACTCGATTTGCCACCAATCATTTCATACCACTGCTCATCGCCAGATAATGGCTCGTGGGCAAAATAAATCGAGCCTTTGCTGTGATGCGGAAGCTTCCTGTAATAAAGGCGGATAGGTTCATCGTCATTGGCATGGATCTGGCCAATAATTACACGTCCAACCTGGTTTCTCTTACCTGTTGTAGTGACATGGTTTACCGACAAGTCGGCCTCCAGTATCCCATCGATTCCACCAGCTGCATGCTGATCTTCTTCAGGCGCTGACGAGAATACCCAGTTGTTGGTAGTGACGCCCTTAGTGCGAATTTTTGTATCGCCACGCCGCATCATTTCACGTAACTCTGAACGGGTATATTTAGTGTTCTCTGACGTTTTTGGCCCTGCAATAGGAGCGAGAAAAATAAGGCTACCATCTGCATTTTGCTCAAAATACGGAGAAAGCTGATAACTGTCGGCTAACTGATTTTCCGAGATATTGTCAGAGCGACCTTCTCCCGTTGTATCGACGGGGACACTGAGTGTCCATTGTTGAAGGTCAGTTGCAGCGAAGCTACTGCTAGCCATTAAGCCAAGGGTTAGTAACATTATTTTGCGCATAAAAATCAATCAAATTAAGAGCTAAGGTCGGCAGGCTACCAATCTGAGGTATGGGTTTATGTCAGGGTTATGTCAATAATAATACAAATAGATTAACGCCAATTTGACATGCAAGGATTGTTGTTAGGCTGGTATTGTAAATATCGAGTAAAGGTATCACTTTTTGATAAAGAAATAATTGGTGGTGGCACTCTCTGATGTTATAACATAACACCTGTTCATGAAGACAACGCAATACACAAGGCTTTTAATGTTTTACCGCAAAAAGGCAAACAACCGGACATATGCCGCAATCAAGCTTGCAGTCACCGGTCTCTTTTTTCTCTTCTTTCCGCTGTTTGCTTCAGCGCATCCTCATTCCTGGATTGAAATGAAAACGTATGTCGATGGCAAAGACGGCATGATCACCGGCTTTCGGATGGAATGGTCTTTTGACCCAATGACGTCGGCGTACATGCTGGATGGTGAAGATACCTCTCCGGAAATGGAAGCCCATACCTTCACCAAGGTCACGGCATCAGTGCTTGATAACATGATGTACGAGCATTACTTCACGTACTTTTATGACGGTGAAGAGCCAATCAAATACCAGCTAGCGCGCTATGGAAAGCTCACCAGAGATAGAGCACGGTTAGTGCTCACTTTCGAATTGCCACTATCAAAACCACAGCCGGTAACGTCTGACTCGCTTAAACTGCTGATTTTTGAACCAAGTTACTATGTGGATATGTCCTGGCTATCAAAAAGTGATGTGGAATTATCTGGCGACTTAGCTGACTACTGCGAGCTTGAGATGATTGCGCCAAATCCAACACCGGAGCAAATGAGCTACGCCATGTCGTTGCCAGCTGATGCAGATCCTGACAATGCACTTGGTCAGCTCTTCACACAATCTGTTCGATTCCATTGCAAAGCTGTTGACCGTGAAAATACAGGCGACAATCCGATAGTGACCAAAAAGCATGAGGGCGCCAATTAATGACACAGCAAACCAATAATACACAAGCGCGTAAGCCCTTGGTCAAAAAAGAGTGGTTGATGCTCTCGCTGCTGATGGTAGCGATGCTGATAGGGGGCTATCAACTATGGTTGGCTTGGCCAAGCATGGTACTCAAAAGTATTGAATGGCAGAGGGCAGTGAACAACCAACTGGCCGACTTGCTCTATGACGCTAAGGATAACCCGCTGGTATCTGGGGGCTATTTGGCAGGTTTCAGCTTCCTATACGGGGTGCTACATGCTCTAGGCCCAGGCCATGGTAAGGTGATAGTAACGACTTACTTAGCAACCCAGCCGACCAAGGTGAAAACCAGCCTGATGCTGACGCTGGTGTCGGCGGTTTGTCAGGCATTGGTCGCAGTTTTACTTGTAAGTGTGCTGTTGTGGGGTTTCAATGCATCGATGCGTGAGGTCAGTTCACAGGCAGTGAAGTTCATGACCATTAGCAGTGTCCTTGTTAGTGTGTTGGGGGTAATGATCTGCTGGCGTGCGTTCAAGGGAGTACGACGCAGTGTTGCTCAATCCCAAAAAATGGGCTGCGCTGACCACCATGACCACCATCATTCGACTGAATGTGGTTGCGGACACCGCCATATCGCTTCGCCGGAAGAGGTTGACAATGCTAAGACCTTGCGCGAGTACATTGGAGTGATCATGAGTATTGGTTTGCGGCCATGTACAGGGGCAATCATGGTATTGCTGTTCGCCAATATGGTCGGCCTATATTGGATGGGAGTAGTTAGTGCCCTCGTGATGTCTTTGGGTACGGCCTTGACGACCTCAGCTTTGGCTTTGTTGACCTTGTCTGGTAAGCGTATTGTCCATCGCTATTTACAGCAAGGGAATGGGCAGCCTGGAAAGTCAGATTCACGCCTTGGTTTAATATGGGCCGGATACAGCTTGCAGCTAGTGGGAGGTATCATTCTGGTGCTGCTTGGTTTATTGCTGGCCAGTAGCCAGAGTACAGGGTTATCGCCAGTCCTACTTGGTTAATGACACTTGGAAGTGGCCCCACTTTCGTGAGGCCTGTCGCCTAGCCAGGTGACGTTTTTATAATTCTTTCCAGATTATTCTATTGTCGGCTCAGCCTTTGGCTGGGCCGCATTTGTTTTACGCGTGGGCATTATACGAATAAGCGTGTTGTCTTTTATGATGTAGTGGTGAAAAAGCGCAGCGATAGCGTGGATTGTAATGAAACTAAGAAGACTAAAGCCCAACAATGCATGACGTTCTCGAATTGTGGCCGTTAAGGCCCGATTGGGTTCAACAATGGCCGGTATATCAAGGCCAGCTATCGATAGTTGGCTCCCTGTACTATTAAGCAAAGCCAGACCAGCGAGTGGGATCAACAGCATCAAAACATACAATGCGAGATGAACGAAGTGGCTCAATTGTGTCTGTAGTCGGCTTGGTTGTGGCTGTATTTCTGGCTTGCTGCTGAATTTTCTGACGACTAAGCGAAAAAGTGTTACGACAAAAAGAGTGGCGCCGAGATAGTAGTGAATATGGCTGAACAGATCACGGGTAGAGGAGCCTCGTTCAAAGCTGATTGCTATTTCAATCGAAGCGAAAAGGGCTATGACCGTGCAGAACGTCAGCCAGTGTAGGAATATACTGACAGGGTTGAAATGTTTTTTATCCATATTTTGTGTTTATCCATGTTGATGTTGAGCGTGTGAGCACGGCTCATACTATGGATTTGCGACATTGCGACAAGATAAGCGGGTGATAATTTATATGAATTATTGAAGAACCGATCATTATGATATTTCTTGAGATAATTTAGGTGTCAGGCTCAAAGATGAAAAAACACATTGGAGCGGAAGCGCTAATAATATAGTAAGCGCTTGTTGATATTAGCTGGCAACGTGGAGTCTATGTGAACAATTTGCAGTGGAATAAACAATTACTGGTTCTCGGCGCTTGGTGTTTGATGGTAACCCCATCTGTTGCCAGTGAACCCGCTTTTGATTGCACAAAAGCAGATGGGGCGGTCGAAACCCTGATATGCCAAGATACATATCTGGCCTCAATGGATCAGAAGATGCAGCAAGTGTTTGATAAGGCTATGGCCCATCTGCCTGCTGAAGATGTGAAAATCCAAAAGGCGATGCAGCGTGGTTGGATAAAAGGACGAAACGATTGCTGGAAAGCCAATGATGTACGTGACTGCACAGACTTTGCGTATAAAAGCCGGATTGTCGAACTGCAAGTTATCAGCGGTCAGCTAGAAGTACCAAAAGGTGTTTCATTAGACTGCGACGGTAACAGCCAGCCATTTACTGCGGTATTTTACAATCAGACAGACCCGGCAAGCGTGGTATTAACGCGTGGCAATGACCAGGTGATTGCATTGGCTGAGCCGATGGCAAGTGGTATTAAATATTACGGACAAAACGTGGAATACGGTGAACATCAAGGTGAGATCATCATTAAGTGGTTCGATAACACGTTCGAATGCCAACAGAAGTAGTAAAACAGGCAAGGCAATAAAGAGAAACGTTGAGGGGACAGAGCATGCGTTTAGCTCGGCAAGTTTTTATAAAGGTAGCGATTGCTAGCCTTTTGTTTGGCTTTATTCAATTTGTCCAGGCGGCATCAATGATAGCGACGCTACCTGATGGCAGGGAAGTTATTTTACTTGATGATAATACCTGGCAGTTTGTGGGCGAAGATAAAACCGCAGAGAAAACGGTGATAGCTGGCGGCGCTGCGGCCGTGGGTACATCTGCTGTGGTTGGTAGTGTAAAGGCTGAGGGGGCCAAATCGGGAGAGCCTAGACCTGAGGAAACTAGATCGGGAGAAGTTAAGACTGTGCCTTCTTTATCATCGGTTGCCTCTGCCTCTGCTTCTGCGAGGACAAACGGTGATCTCGTTGCCCCTAATACTGGTAGGGTCGTCGGTGAATATCAACGCAGCGGAGTCGTCGTCGTCGCTCAATCTGCCAGTTATCAGGAGGGTCGGTTAACGATCCCGATTTCGTTAAGAAATGAAGGTACCGATTCAGTGATTTTGGTTGAAGTGGCGACCATACTTCGCAATGAAAAAGGCGAGGTGCTCAAGCGTGATAATCATGTTGTCTGGACATCCATCAAGCGAATGCCTGAAACCTACTTTCGACCGGGCACCGAGCGGGAAGGAAAAATTCTGACATTTTCTGTTCCCAAGCAAGAACATTATTTCTTAGAAACTGACATTACAACTGTCGAGCGTTGGTGAGGCATCTAACGGTTTGTTGATGCTATGATATTTGGTTAATGCCAGCTCGATATGGGTATTCTCAACCTCAAGTAACGTATCTAAATGATTAGGGTATTCATTGCCCTGGCTTTTCATATAGGCTGCCAGTAACTTAACATCGTCAGGCCTTGGGCGATAACTCAAGTTTGGAAACGTCTGATAAATATTGGTAATCGCTGCTTTTAGCGTATCTGCAATAGGTGCCACTGAAATTGTCATATTTTGCTACGTCTAGGGTTAAGTTAATTGATAATGGTCGTCAATGTGAGCATGGGGATTGTAGATGTGGTTTATGACAGGGATTTTTCAGAGCTTAAAATCTCTTCAGATTGTTTCATGGAACGGTCTAGGAAAAAAGCTCTCAGCTAACTTGTCGAGATAACAAGGTAATTGAGAGCATATCGTTAGTGATATTCGGTAAAACTGTATAGATACTATTTTGATGCTGCCAGTTGTTCGGCACGGCGAGCTTTTGCTGCCACCAAGCGAGCAGCGCGCTTATCAGGTTTGATTAAAATACTTTTCGCAGTAACTTGGGTATCTTCAGTGCTTTTCTTACTTTTCGGTAGCAGTTGGTTTAATACGATAGTGGCTAACGTCCCTGTAGTGATCCCGGAGTGAAACACCGTTTTTAATGAGTCAGGGAAGTGCTGAAGCAAGTGCGGCTCAAGGGTTACCGCCATACCTGACGCCAAGCCAACACAAACAACGAGCGCATTTCGACGAGAGTCAGCAGCTTTGAGCAACATACGGATACCAGCATAGGCAATCATACCGAACATAACGAAGCCGACGCCACCTAATACTGGTTTCGGAACGGTAACGGCCAGCGCTGCGACTTTTGGAAATAAGCCTCCCGCGACCAAAAGCAAACCGGTTAGTGCAACCACATAACGGCTGGCGACACCACTGATCCCCACAATTCCAACATTTTGGCTAAAGCTGGCTACCGGCATTGCCGAGAACATAGCCCCAAAAGTACTGCCAAGGCCATCGCCAAGCAATCCTCGTTTGAGGTCTTTTCCTGACACATCAACATGACAGTTGCTGCCCAGTGCCATAAAGTCGCCTGTAGCCTCAGCAACGACCACTAGGTATACCAAGGTCATACTGATAATCGCTGGGATTGAGAAAGTCATTCCGTATTTGAAAGGCTCAGGGGCTGCAACCCAATTCGCTTCGTAGAGTTGGGTCAGGTCAACCATGCCAAGCGGTATTGCCATCAGGTAGCCTGCGGCCAAACCGATAACGATAGCCGAGGCGGCGATGGCTCCTTTACAGAATACTGATACGCCGATCACAACGGCTAGAGATGCGGCAGCAAGAAATATCTTGGGCAAGGAGGCAAAGCTGGGATCGCCAGCCGGCGCATCGCCGATCCAGTTCATCGCGACGGGTAAAATCGTCAGACCGATAAGGGTGACGACCACACCGCTAACCAGGTTGGGAAACAGCTTGCGAATTTGATCCATATAGAAGCTGGCGATGATGACAAAAAACGAGCCAACAAAGGCGGACCCGAGAATCGTCGACATACCGCCGGTTTGGCCAATGGCAATCAATGCGCCGAGAAAGGCGAAGCTGGCACCCATGACCACAGGTAACCTTATCCCCACGGGACCAACTCCGAGACACTGGACGATAGTGGCAATGCCGGACACAAACAGAGAAGCGCTGATAAGGGTAACGACATCGGGCTCAGGTAACCCGATGGCCCCACCGACAATCAAAGGTACGGCGACAATACCGCCGATGGAAGCCAGCATGTGCTGGAGAGCAAGGAAAAAGGTGATCCCATGGGGGGGCTTTTCATTGAGTTGGTAGAGTAGCTGCATTGTTCAATCCTTATGTACAACAACATGTATTTTGGATAAAAAAGCTCCCCTGCGAGTTAGGCAGGGGAGAAAGACTTACGGTGTGATGTCTTCAATGACAGCATTGATGGCATTCAGGATGGGTTGATAGCCCGTACAGCGGCATAGGTTACCCTCTAGGGCATCTAACACCTGCTGTTGGCTGGGGCGATGATATTTCTTCAGCAAGGCCCAGGTACTCATCAGAACGCCCGGCGTGCAAAAACCACATTGCACACCTCCACGCTTGATAAAGGACTGTTGCAGCTGCTGGGCGAGAGGATCGGCTTTTAGCCCTTCGATAGTCACCACTTGGCTGTTTTGGCATTGGGCTGCCAAAATCATGCATGAGCAAACAGCCTCGCCGTCCATGACCACGGTGCAGGCGCCACACTCACCAACGGCACACCCTTCTTTAGTACCTGTTAGCCCGAGATCTTGCCGTAGCAAGTCGAGTAAGCGGGTATTACCAGTGACCGACAATTGGTACGGGCGGTCGTTGACAGAAAGTGACAATGGGATCAGGTTTTCAGCAAGCAGGCTCATTGCACTTCTCCTTGTAGTGGCTGATGGGGTTGCTGATAGCGAATATCGTTCATGAGATCGCGGAACATATTAAGGTAGACCGGCTGCTTGTAAGCGGCTGACCAGCGTCCGCCGATAGCTTGGTCAATCATCTCTTCGAGTACGGTACAGGCGTGCTCTATGTTCTCAGTGTTAAGTGTGTGGCCGAGCAAAATGTTCTCAACCGGAGTTAAGTGCTGTGGTTTACTAAACAGCGCACCATCAACCAAGCAGCAAGTGGTGATTACACCACTGTTGTTGCGCTCCATTATGCAACTTAGGCTTAGCCTAGTGATGTTGAGCGCATTACGCCTGCCAAGCTGGCGGTATTCTTGGATCCTTCCTGATGGGTTGTGTTTCGCTGGGCTTGGGATCGGCAAGATAACCTTAGTGAGTAACTCTCCGGGTTTTAGCTCGGTGCGATAGCCCCCAGTAATAAATTCACTGATTGGAAGCGTCCGGCGACTGTCATGGCTTTGTAGCATTATCTTGGCTTCATAGATCACCAATGGTGGGACAGAATCAGCACAAGGAGCGGCATTGACAATGTTGCCACCGATAGTTGCGCGGTTGCGGATCTGGTGCGAGCCAATGGTGTGGCAAGCTTGGGTGAGTAATGGATAGTGTTGCTTGATGTCCGGATGTTCGGTCACACGGGTGAAGCAAACGCCTGCGCCGATATGCCACTCGCCTTTGACGCGTTCAATTTCAAGCAGCTCAGGCAGTCGAGCAATATTGATCAATGTCTTAGGCTCATTTTGCAATCGGCCTTGAACTATCACATCGGTCCCACCTGCCAACGGGGTGGCACTACCGTCAGCAAGCAGGGCCAATGCCGAGGCTAAGGACTCGGGGTTCTTAACCGAGAAACTATTGAGGCGATGGGTTTGCTTTTTCTCGGCAGCGGCATGAAGAAGCTCGCTCTGGCGGGCTGGCTTTTTCAAGTTATAGCCAAGGACAACCTGTTCGAGAGTCAGCGGTAGTTGGCGATGGCGATTTCCGGTCGCAAAGGCGACGGCATTGGTAATCGCCGCTGCGGCAAGCTCTGCCGCTGGCTCACCGATACTCTTGGCACCGAATGGCCCTCCATTGTCTTCATTTTCGACGGCATGGATAGAGAGTGAAGGGATGTCTTTAATGGTAGGGAGCAGGTAGCTATCGAGGTTTTCAGATTTCACCTGACCGTGCTCGATGTTGTAGTCCTCTAACATGCCAAGGCCAACGCCTTGGGCAATGCCTCCGGCCACTTGTCCTTCATAGCCAATTTGGTTGATAACCTGACCAACATCATGAACAGCTGTAATATCGAGAAGATCGATTTTCCCCGTACTGGTATCGACTTTTAGGTCGACGATTTGGCAGCCATACACCCAAGTGAAGTACGGTGATCCTGTCCCTTTCTCTTCATCCCAATGGATTGCAGGTTGGTCGAACCAACCATAGGCCGCAAGGTTAACCCCCGCCCATTTAGTGGCATTGGCCGCCTCAGCAAAGCTGACCGACTTATCCCGCGCATGGCGGTTGCAGATCACGCCATCGGCCCACCGTGTGTCTTTAAGACTGGTAACACAAAGTTGCTCTTTGATGACCTCGAAAATGCGTTGCTTGATTTGCTCAGCACCGTCTTTAACGGCATTACCGCCCGTGACGGTGGCACGGGAAGCAACGGTTGGTCCGCCATCGGCAATCAGTGAGGTTGGTGGCTCGACAAAGGTGACTTTGTCTACTGATAAGCCAAGGACTTCAGCAGCAATGGTCGCCATGGTCGTTTGTAGCCCCTGGCCATTTTCACATACACCGGTCGAGACATTGACGCTGCCGTCACTGTTCACGGTGACCAATGCACTTGAGGTGTCTACCCCTTCAGCGCCCATCGAACAACCACGGTAACTCAGCGCCATGCCGATACCGTATTTAATGTGTCCTTTTTGGGCATTGATTTCCGCATAGTGTTCACGTTTGGCTTGGAACTCACTGCGTTGAACTGCTTTGTCGAGTACTTCTATGGCTGATACATTATGGTTATCAAACACTTGATTGGTAATACTGCGACCGCCCTGACGCAGGGCATTACGCTCCCTGACTTGTACCGGGTCGAGCTGACAAGCCTGGGCGATTTCATCCATCAGCGATTCGTTGGCAAAGATGATTTGCGGCGAGCCAAAGCCACGCATTGCACCGGACATGCTGTTGTTGGTATACACGCCTTTGATATCGACCCGGACATTCTCGATGTCATACGGACCTGCTGCTTGAATCACCGAGCGCCAGGTTACAAAGGGAGTACATGCAGCATAACCACCGGCATCGGCCAAGATATTGACCTTCATACCTTGGATTTTACCGTCTTTACTGACCCCGACCTTGTAATGCATGTGATAAGGATGACGCTTGGTACTTTCGATGATGGATTGTTCACGGGTGTATGAGAACTTCACTGGACGCCCGGTTAGCGAAGCGAGCAATGCAGCACGGCAGGCCAGATGATCAATACCATCATCCTTACCGCCAAATGACCCACCCATCACGGCCCGCTTGATATTGACCTTGGCTTGGTCAATATCCATAAAGCTGGCAACGAAGCCTCTTACCCGGTGGGGGTTCTGGATCGAACCTGTGATCACGAGTTCACGCGACGTCGGATCGATGTAGGCCGTTACCGATTCTGGCTCAATATAGCCATGTTCCTGAAAACCGACCTGATAGGTGTGTTCGAGGACAATGTCAGCATCGGCGATCGCTTGTTCGGCATTGCCTTTTTCAGTGTGGTGACGGTTGACCACATTCGAACCGCTTTCTGGATGGATCAGGCGCGCACCATCGGCAAGGGCATCATGCACATTACCTATGGGGGTAAATGGTTGATAATCGACTTTGATCTTATCGGCTGCCAAGCAAGCCGCTTCGTAGCTTTCTGCGGCGACGATGGCAACAATATCACCACTGTAGCGAACTTGTTCGTTACATATAGGGTGGTAATCACGAATTATGACCCCAGTCGAAGGGTCTCCGGGGATATCTTTGAAAGTGGCTATCCGTACTACGCCTTCAATGGCGTCAGCTTCAGATGTGTCTATGCCTAGAATTTTGCCCGCTGGAATATCGGTATAGCGACACACACCATACAGCATGCCGGGCAGTGAAATATCATCTCCATATATGGCCGTACCGGTAACTTTGGCTTGGCCGTCTACGCGGGGTAGGCTTTGGCCTACATGATTGAAACGCGTCATTAAACACTCCCTCTTACATTGGCGACGACGATCGCCAATGACAAACAATGTGCAAAAGATTGCTGCATCGAGGATGTCTAACTAGGAAATTACGCGAAATGGATAGTGAGTTAGCGTCATTTCGTAGCGACTTCGACCCAGCTACAGAGGCATTAATCAGGCCATAACCCAGCTTGTTTTTGATTGTGCGAGCAAAATGTGAACTCAAGGGGGGAAGTTTGTCGGTAGGTTGAGCGTTTTGTTGCTTACTGAGATCGGGGTCAAAAAAAAGTAATATTTATCATATTGATTAATAATACTTATTTTCATTTAAGCTCAAAGGGTATCATTTTGATAGTCTCACTTTGGGAATGAGAGTTGTCCCGGCCGTTACTGATACCATGAGAGTATTGGTTTATCAGTGGCTTGGAATAGTTTTCGTGGACTAGGTAACGTCTTTGCAAGACTGGTAGGGGTAATATAAAAGCGGTTTTTGTGTTCAATAAAAAGTACTTAACAAAGTCCTTCTCCCCTGCAATGGTTGCGAAGGCTAAGGAATACTATGGATGAAAACAACCTGGATTAAAAATCCTCTGGCTATCTTTACTGCCAATCAGCAAGATAATCATACTGGCCAAAATATTAAAGGCGGTATTGTTATAGAAGGTAACCGTATTCTCGAAACCGTTGTCCTCGGTGAACGCCCTTCCGTCCCCATTGATATCACAGTCGATGCCAGTCAGCATGTCGTGACACCGGGACTCATCAATGCCCACCACCACTTCTACCAAACCCTGACCCGTGCCTATCCCAGTGCACTCAACAAGGAGCTGTTCCATTGGCTTAAAAGCCTTTATCCCGTCTGGGCCGGGCTTGATGAAGAGATGATGCAGGTAGCGACAGAGTTGGCTTTGGTCGAGATGATGATGTCTGGCTGTACGACAGCGTCTGATCATCATTATTTACTCCCGAATGGGCTTGAGCATGCTATCGATATTCAGGTTGAAGCCGCCCAGCAGCTCGGGATCCGAGCGATCTTAACCCGTGGTTCAATGAGCTTGGGGGAAGATCAAGGTGGCCTACCGCCACAACATACGATCCAAAATGAAGATGCGATTATTGAAGATAGCCTAAGATTGATCCGTCAATACCATCAAGCGGAAGAAGGCGCCATGATACAAATTGCGCTGGCACCGTGTTCGCCTTTCTCTGTCACTACCGAGCTAATGAAAGAGACAGCTCGAATAGCCCGCCTGCATGGCGTTATGTTGCATACTCACCTATGCGAAACTAAAGATGAAGAGCAATTCTGTCTCGACAGTTTTGGTTATCGTCCGGTGGATTATCTAGACGAAGTCGGTTGGTTGCATGAGCGAACCTGGCTTGCCCATGGTATCCATTTCAATGATGAGGAAGTGCGCCGATTGGGGCAGGCGCAAGTCGGGATATGTCATTGTCCAACCTCGAATATGATGTTGGCATCGGGTATTTGCCGCAACAAAGAGCTTGAAGCGGCGGGAGCCAAAATAGGGCTCGGTGTTGATGGTTCGGCCTCCAATGATGGCTCGAATATGATAGCCGAGGTACGAATGGCGATGTATTTACAGCGTTTGCGTTATGGCTCGGCGGAAGTGACCCATTTCGATGCGTTGCGCTGGGCAACAGCAGGCTCTGCAGCCGCAATGGGGCGCAGTGATATTGGTACGCTGCAAGCAGGAATGCAGGCGGATATCGCGATGTTCAAACTGGATGATATCCGCTTTTCAGGGAGTCATGATCCATTGGCCGCTCTATTGCTATGTGGAGCTCAGCAGGCCGATAAGGTGATGGTGGCTGGTCAGTGGCGGGTACTTGATGGCAGAGTTCAAGGTGTTGACCTTGATGACTTGATGGCTAGACATTCTGCTGCGGCCCAACGGTTAGCAGTAAAAGCTGGCTAGTTGTTTATTGTCTGAATAAGAAAAATTGAAATGAAAAGGCTGAATCTTTGAATAAAAGATCCAGCCTTTTTAATGTCGAGTTCTATTTAGTAAAAACTACAGCGATGAGGTGTTAAACCCAGCACCTTTCCAGGCAAATATGCCGCCTGGGTAACGGTAGACATTGGTGTAACCCAGCTTCACCGCCCAAGCTGCTGCATTATGGCTGCGACCACATTTCACAAAACCGCAGTAGAAAACCAAGGTTTTAGCTTTGTCTTCGCCTAGTAACTGAGTAAATTCCTCTACGGTTTGCTGATTGGTTAATGCAGGATCCCATTTGGGCATATCCGGGATCGGGAATTCGAATTGTTTGGCGCTAGGGATATGCTCTTTTTTGTAGCTGTCTTTGAAGGGCATGGCATCGACGATCATGACATTGGTATTTTGTTCAATGAGTGTTTTCAGTCCATTGGTATCAATAAGCTGGTAGCCACCGGCAAGCGTATCGTTATGGAGTTTGATCGCAACCTGCTCGGTTTCTACTTCTGCTTTGAACTTACCGCCAAACAGTGCAGCGTTAGCGCTAAAGGGTAGGACTAACAATGCACTGGCGATAATGAACAGGTTGAGCCAAAAGCTGCGCCCAGCTCGCCGGAAAGAAAGAGCGTGCAGAGAAGCCTTGTTCTTGATCATGATCGTATCCTTATCAAAGACTACTTTCACTACGTCACACGTTTAATAAATCAAACTGCTGGTGTAACAGAGCGGTGAGTCGTTAAGTTGTTGAAGTAATAGAGTGCTGCAGAAACGAGAAGTACTAGCAGCATGATGAGAAATTGTGGCTCAAGGGTACTGTAGACATCTGATTGCACCGTACCCGGTAGGTAGCAGCCGCAATCAAAGTGCAAGCCTTGGTACAGAGCGAGTCCAGACAGTGCAATATGTAAGCCAAAGCCAGCAACGACAGGGAATAATGTGGTAATACCCAAGTAGGCGGTGAGTGCACTGATGCCAAGGGCGAGAGGTATAGCAAAAGCGATAGGTTCGACGTACATAGCTGGCACGATACCGGTGTCGGTTAGCAGCAACCCAGTATGTTCAGGTAAGAAAAAGCCTTTTACCGTCAGCGCTGCTGCGCACATCAATACAAAGGAGGTGACAAAGTGATGTAAATAGCCTGTCGTTTTCATAATTAGATCTCTTCCTGTCGTATAACCCAGCACCTGTTTGAGGTTGTAAACCCAATCAGATCTGGGTAAAAATGTCTGGCCTGAATCCATCAAGCCAGACTGCAAGTGGCCCTAGCCCTTAACTCATTCTGCTTTGCTCCAGGTGTAACATGGCTTCCAATACACTGCCGGCAATTGCCCGTGCTTTATCCGATACGGTGGTGTAATCCGCTTCAGGGCCTCGTGGGTCAATATCACCAATCTTGAAGCCTTCGCGAACGGTAAGACCGTTGTTCAAAAGCCCGCGCATCATACCGGTAAGTGGTGCCACTACCGGGCTGTCACCGATATGGGCAATGACATCACCCTCTTCAACCAGATCACCGAGTTTGACGTGGTTATGCATGACGCCGGCGCATGGCGAGCGAAGTACTCTCTGGTGGGTGTAACCGGCAATATTGCCGGGAACACCGGTATTAGGTTGGGTTGACCCTTGATAAATTACCCGGCCCAAATGGTGGCCACGGTTGGTTTCAATCACCGCATCACAATCCTTGCCAGCGGTAAAACCTGGGCCAAGGGCGATGGTAATAGGGGCCATGTCTTTTTGGGTGCCGACGTTGTGTTTGGCGAGGATGGCATCGACCAAGAAAGTCGGCTTGAGGGTATCAGCCGAGCTGCAGTCTTCATCAACCACGACCGGAATTTGGTTACGGTCGATGATGTCGAACACTTCGTCTTTGTTGTTGGCTTTACAGGCTGTGATCCCTTCGACTTGCACCGGTTCGCCATAGAGACATTGGCCAAATGATACGGTGCAGCGGATCATGGTTGGCTTGGCGATATCGGTCATCACCACTTTGTAGCCAGCATTGAACAACCTGACAGCGACACCGGTCGAGATATCTCCGGCCCCGCGAAGCAAAACCAGCTTGTTACGGTTAAGGCGGGTATCGTCTTTCATCTGGCCGCCAACCGATTCATGTTTCACCTTGAGGATTTCAGCCATGATGCTGATAGCAATCTCTTCCGGGGTTTCGGCACCGATATTGAAGCCGATAGGGGAGTGGATATTCTTGATCCGGGTCTCATCGACACCGCTTTGGCGCAGGTGGGTAAACAGTGTCTGTACTTTACGCCGACTGGCCATCAGGCCGGTATAGCGAGTTTCGCAATCCACTACCTTGGAAATGGCATCCTGATCTTGGTGGTTAGTCGCGATGACAATATAGCTGTCTTTATTAATATCCAGCTGCTCGATGGCCCCTTCCATGGTATCGCCCAGTAAACGCTTGGTACCGATCGGGAAATGCTCCTCGGCGAGGCTGTCGGCGTAGGCATCAGCGACCGAAATATCAAAACCCAGCACATGGGCTGCTTGGGCGACGGCACGGTTGACGTGCCCGGCACCGATGAGAATTAAACTAGGGCGAAGGCCGTAGACATCGATAAACACCGTCATGGCGCCACCGCAGTCCATGTCCATAGCATCAGGGCCATTGCGGGTCATACGCCCTTTTACAACACGGGGTTTTCTTTCTCTCAGTGCTTCCAAGGCTTGTTCGATCACATAGCGCTCAATCATCCCACCGCCAACGGTGCCGATGATTGTGCCATCGGCCTTGACGATCATTTGGCCTGAATGGCGCGGCGCGGAGCCGCGAGTTTCTATAATATTGGCAAGAGCGAATGGAACGTTGTCTTGTTCTAATTGGGCTGCCTTGGCAAAGATGTTCATTTTCAATGACCTCTGTACTGACGAAGTCAGGTAGCAATCGCTACTTGTTCCTTCAAAATTACTTTTTTGATTGGTGTTTCCGCCTGCATTTCCGCTAGCCACACAGCATCGAGTTGAGGGCTGTTAACCAACACCTCTTGTGCAATCTGGCTTATCACTTGGGTATTATTTGCCTTATCTATTTTGTTTATCAGCCAGATTTTTTTTGCTGTTTTGGGGGTCGACTTAAAGAGACCCAACGGATGAGAAATCAGCGGTTGTAACACTTGGGCGTCAATCACATCACCTGATTGGCATTGAGTCAGGGCTGAAAAATCCTGCCATCGATGTATGTGTTCAGGGATCGCCCTACGGTTAATTGCTTCTGCGCCGGTGACACCAATCACCATATCCGAGTAACTTGGAATGCAAGGCTCATGCCCGTGTGGGGCTTTTATTGGTAATGAGCGCGAGCCATCGCCTTCAATAATAAAAACTGTGAAGGGGAAATCATTTTTAAGCTTTTTAATCTCTTTTTCAGATAAGCCTAATACCTTTAATTGGTCGGGTTTTAATAAGTCGGCAAATAAAGATTTGTAACAAAAAGTGATAGCTGGATCAGAAAAATTAAAATCATCTTGTGCTAAAGACTTATTAGGTTCTTTTACTTTTTTTCCATTTTCTTTTTCATTACAGTACATCGCATCTAACGGAAGTATATAATCCGTTTGATGGGCATCGGGTAAATACATCTTAGTTGTGGTTGTTAGGCAGACAGCATGCCCCCATTGTTTGAAGATTCTGGCTAGCCAGAAAGCGGCAGATGTCTTTCCTCCGCCACCGACGAGGGTAATAAATATTGGCTTTTTTTGCGCGGTCAAATGACGTTGATATAACTCCGATAAGATAAATTGGTCTGGAGTTTGCTCTATTAATCGTGCGTGAGTGTTATATACCATACGACCGCCATGAATTTCAGTTAAGGAGTAGATTAAGTGATTGATAAATCGATACGTCCCGAACGTTTAGACTGCGTTATGCCTGCAGCAGGCTTATCATCTAGGATGGGGGACTGGAAGCTCATGCTACCTTACCAACAGTACACAATCCTTGATGCAAGTATCGAAAATGCGCTCTCGTTTTGTCGCCGTGTTATTTTGGTTGTGGGATACCGGGGCGCGGAACTTATTGAAAAATATAAATTTGATCCGCGAGTAAAAATTGTGGTTAACGGTGATTATCAAGAAGGTATGTTTGGTTCTATTCAGCAGGGAGTAAAGCATGTTGAAAGTGAGTATTTCTTTATTACTCATGGTGATATGCCTTGTGTCCCGCCACATATATTTCGCGATGTGTGGTTCAACAGAGGGGGATGTACGGTATTCCCTGGTACCTCTGTACGCCCCGGTCATCCGGTATTGATCCCTAGTCGCTTAAAGAACATGGTTATCAATGCAGATATTCACTCGTCGATGAAGAGGATTATATTTCGCTATCCTGTTAAATATTTAGGTCTTAACTGCGACGAAATATATTTAGATGTCGATACGCCACAAGCGTACGATGAATTGTGTGCAGCGTCACATTAGTGCTATCAACTTGATAGTTGAGAGAGGTGTTATTATCAATCTGATATAGTAAGTGTGTTTATCTCACAGTTTATTTTTATTTTTTCTAAGATGTTTATTTTCTTATGGCAGTTAAAATCTATCATTATAGCTGATATCAAACTGATAGCTTTTTATTAATATGATAGATAATTATTTCTAATCAATAATCATCCTCATTTGTGAGGAATTAATCCTTGCTGTTTTATTAATTTAATTGAATTTATTTATTGGTTATCCGTCACAAAATGTAGCTAACTTTCGACTTTGCTCACGAATTTAATTAATAAAATCGCTTGTTTGGCAGGGTCTGAAAAGTTTGGCTCAGTAGTTGCTCCATAGCCAATAACTATTTTTCACATTATTAGCCCTACACATTGCGCAAATAAATGTGCCAAGAAGAACAAGAATAGCATCAAGGAGATCCATCATGGGAGACATCATGCGCCCCGTCCCGTTCGGTGAGCTACTTAACCGGATGTTTAGTGAATACAAGCAAAGTAAGTCTATCTTTGGTATTCCAGAAAAGCAGTTCTACCGTAAAGCGATCGACTCGTCTTTGTCGGTATGGGGAGAGAATTGTGAAACCCCTGTCGGCCCAGCGGCTGGACCACATACCCAACTTGCCCAGAATATTATTACATCATGGTTGGCCGGTGGCCGCTTCATGGAGCTGAAGACCGTCCAGAAGCTCGATCAGCTTGAGATTGCCAAGCCATGTATTGATGCTGAAGATGAGTGTTTCAACACTGAATGGTCAACAGAATTTACGCTGATCAAAGCTTATGACGAATATTTGAAGGCGTGGATTGCCCTGCACTTATTGGAAGAAGTGTTTGCTCCAAGAGCTGATGGTGAGGCTAAGTCATTTATCTTCAATATGAGTGTTGGCTATGACTTGTCTGGGATCCAGACTCCCCCAATGCAGAAATATATCCACGATATGCTCGACTCTAGCGATCACCCCAATTTTGGTGGTTATATCAGCGAGATGAAAGCCTTCATCCAGCAGCCTGAATTCATTCGTGAGTATCAACTAGAAGAAAGACAAGATCGCTTAAATGCGATGGTCGATGCTATTCCTGCCCAGTTAACCCGTGGCGTTACCCTTTCAACCATGCACGGTTGTCCTCCTCATGAAATTGAAGCGATTTGTCGTTACATGATTGAAGAGAAGGGGATTAATACGTTCGTTAAGCTTAACCCAACGTTATTGGGCTTTGAGCGTGTCCGTGGCATTCTCGACAACGCTGGTTTTGATTATGTCGCACTGAGCGAAGAGTCTTTCAGCCACGATCTACAAATCGACGCGGCTAAAGAGATGCTGCACCGTTTGGTTGACCTAGGTAAAGAGAAAGGCATCGGCTTTGGTGTCAAGCTCACCAATACCCTAGGCACTCTAAATAAAAAAGGTCGCCTGCCTGATAAAGAAATGTACATGTCTGGCCGTGCCTTGTTCCCGCTGTCTATCAATGTGGCGCTAGAACTGTCCCGCGAGTTCAACGGTACTTTGCCAATTTCTTACTCCGGTGGTGCCAGCAAATTTAATATTCGCGAGATCTTCGAAGCGGGTATTCGCCCTATCACTATGGCCACTGATTTGCTTAAGCCTGGTGGTTACCTTCGTCTGTCAGATTGTGCCAAAGAGCTGGAAGGCAGCGACGAGTGGGGCATGGGCAAGGTGGACTTGGTCAAGCTAGAGGCATTAGCAGCAAAATCATTAGATGCTGATTATGTCCAGAAGCAGTGGCGTGGTCCTGAAGAAATCAGTGTTAAGAAAGCGGTACCGCTGACTGACTGCTATGTCGCACCTTGTGTAACCGCATGTCCTATCAGTCAGGATATTCCTGAATATATCCGTTTGATGGGCGAGCATAAGTACACCGAAGCGCTAGAAGTCATCTACGCCCGTAATGCATTACCTTCTATCACCGGCCATATCTGTGATCACCAGTGCCAGTACAACTGTACCCGCCGAGATTATGAAGGTGCGCTGAATATCCGTGAAATGAAGAAAATCGCATTGTCCAAAGGCTGGGATGAGTACAAGGCTAAATGGCATGAGCCAAGCCTAGATACTGCCAAACACCCTGTTGCGGTGATCGGTGCTGGTCCTGCAGGACTTTCTGCCGCTTACTTCATGGCACGTGCGGGTCATCCTGTCACCGTGTTTGAGAAAGAGAAAAATGCCGGTGGGGTGGTGAAGAATATTATCCCTCAGTTCCGTATTCCTGCTGAAGCGATTGAACACGATATCCAGTTCGTGAAAGATCACGGGGTCAATATTGAATACGGTTGTAACCCAGATCTGACGGTGGATGTACTTAAGCAAAGTGGCTTCAAATATGTCTGCTTGGGTATAGGTGCTGATAAGGGCAACCCAATTGCACTGGCTGGTGGTAACACCAATATTTACAAGTCGCTGGAATTCCTACGTAGCTTCAATGATGGCGAACTGCAGCAGTTAGGTAAACATGTGGCCGTTGTGGGTGCCGGTAACACCGCAATGGACAGTGCTCGTGCTGCATTGAAAGTACCGGGTGTTGAGAAGGTGACGATTCTTTATCGCCGTACTATCGCTGAAATGCCTGCCTACAAAGAAGAATATGAAGAAGCAGTGGAAGATGGCGTGCAGTTCATGTTCTTGACCAACCCAGAGCAGTTTGAGGCCAATGGTAAGTTGACCGCACGTGTGATGGAACTTGGTGAGCCAGATGAGAAGGGTCGTCGCCGCCCTGTTGCTACAGACATGACGGTTGAACTTCAGGTTGATGCCTTGATCACTGCGGTTGGTGAGCAGTCTAACTGCGAAGTGCTTTCTCGCATGGGAATCCCTATGGGTGAAGACGGCTGGCCAGTTGTAGACAGAGATAGCTGTGAAACAGAGGTTGAAAATGTGTTCTTGATGGGTGATGCCCATACAGGCCCATCATCAATCGTGTCGGCAATCTCAGGCGGCCGTAAAGCGGCAACAGCTATCTTGGCCCGTGAAGTACAGGCCGATGAACAACTTGAAGCTAAATCTGATGTTCAGGTTGAAGCGGTATACGCTCGTAAAGGTGATATCCAGGTTAAGTTGATTGCAGCAAACCAGCTGGAAGAAGCGGACCGTGAGGAATTCATCGATCAAGAAGCAAAACGCTGTTTGGAGTGTTCGTACATCTGTAGCAAGTGTGTCGATGTCTGTCCGAACCGCGCCAATATTTCGCTGCCAATTCCAGGCTTCCGTGACCAGTTCCAGACATTACACCTAGATGCATACTGTAATGAATGTGGTAACTGTGCTCAGTTCTGCCCATGGGACAGCAAGCCGTACAAAGACAAGTTCACGCTATTCAACTTGCGTGAAGATTTCACCAACAGCACCAATGCCGGATTCTTCGTTGATGGTGAAGAAGTGTTGGTTCGCAGTTACAGTGAGATTTATTCCTTCCGTATTAATGAGCAGGGCAATGTGGACATGCCAGAATCGCTAGCTGATGAAGCAACGATTATCAATTATGTCATAGCTAACCACAGCTACCTGCTAGGCAAAGTAGACGTATAGTGAGGAGCCAGGGAATGTTAGTACTCAGAAACGCAACAGCGGTGCAGTTTGAGCCTGCACTGATCAAAGAAGGCGTCGATATTGTTATTGATGGCGATAAAATCAAGGAAGTTGGGGCCAATTTGGCCGCCAACTACCCTGGTGCCGTAGTCAAGGATATGAACGGCAAACTGGTTATGCCGGGTATTGTCTGCTCCCACAATCACTTCTACTCGGGATTGGCGCGCGGGATCATGGCGGATATCAAGCCAAGCCCTGACTTCATTTCGATACTGAAGAACCTGTGGTGGCGAATGGACCGGGCATTGGATGAAGAAGCTGTGTACTACAGCGGCTTGATTTGTTCACTGGAAGCGATCAAGTGCGGTTGTTCGGCGGTCATTGATCACCATGCATCGCCAAACTATATCGCGGGCTCTCTGAACACCTTGCGCAAAGGGTTCATGAAGGCGGGCTTGCGTGGCATGACCTGTTTCGAAACGACTGACCGTAACCACGGTATGAAAGAAATGGTGGCCGGCGTTGAAGAAAATATCGCGTTTGCCCAGTTGATTGACAGTGCTAAGGAGAAGGGTGAGGAACCTTACTTGGTTGAAGCCCATATCGGTGCACACGCTCCGTTTACCGTAACCAATGATGGCTTGTCTATGATGGCCGAAGCGGTGCAGGCAACGGGTCGTGGGATCCATGTTCATGTGGCAGAAGATCGTTATGACGTGACCCATAGCCACCACCACTATAGCCAAGACATTGTTGAGCGTTTAGATAGCTTCGGCTTGATCAACGAGAAGACGTTGCTGGCGCATGGTTTGTTCTTATCTGAGAAGGACATTGCCATTCTGAACGGTAAAAACGGTTTCTTGGTCCATAACTCCCGTTCGAATATGAACAATAACGTGGGGTATAACGACAAACTGACACGCTTCCAGAATGTCGCGTTGGGTACTGATGGTATTGGTGCCGACATGTTTGAAGAATTGAAGTTTGCCTTCTTCAAGCATCGTGATGCGGGTGGTCCGTTATGGCCTGATAGTTTCCTACGTCATTTGTGGAACGGTAATGAAATTCTGGCTCGTAACTTCGGCGCGAAATTCGGTCGTCTAGACGCTGGAAACAAAGCCGACTTAACCATCCTTGATTACACCAGTCCGACGCCATTGGTTGCGGACAACCTAGCGGGGCATATTGCCTTTGGTTTTAATGCCGGCAATGTAAACAGCGTGGTGGTTGAAGGTCGCTTTGTTTATGAAGACCGAGCATTCCCGTTCGATGTCGCGCCGATATACGCAGAAGCCCGCAAGGTCGCTATGCGTCTATGGCAAACAATGGATAAGTTAGACTAATGTGAGATCCCGTTATGGATACGGTTAATACGCGCTTTAAGTGGGAGGAAGCCACAGGAGCTGCGAAATATATTGCCGATCGCCATTACGAGGGACTATTAGAAGGGCGGTTTTACCGCTCTTCTTGCCCTCGCGGGCGGATTAAATCGGTAACACTTCCATCCTTGCCTGACGGCTACCATATTTTTGGCGCAGATGATGTCCCTGGACAGAATGTGCTGCCAATTGTCGAAATTGACTGGCCGGCTTTTGCTGATCAAGAGGTGCGGTTTGTCGGTCAGGTGATCTTCTTGGTCGTCGGCCCCGACCCCGATGTCGTCGATTCACTGCTCAATGATATTGACGTTGATTATGAACCACTGGCACCCGCCTACACGATTGAGCAATCCAAGGCGCTGAAAGACGGTGCCATCCATGCAACAGACAATGTTTTGGATACCCATGCGCTGACCAAAGGGGACATCCAAGCCGGCTTTGCTAATGCGGTCACGATCATTGAAGAGACCTGCTCGACCGGTTATCAGGAGCATATCTACCTTGAGACTCAAGGAGCTGTTTGTTATCCACAAGATGGCAAGGTGGTGTTGGAAGGCTCGATGCAGTGCCCTTGGTATGTCCACCATACCATGGCAGTGGTACTGGGCCATGACAATGTCAGGGCCATTCAGTGTCCAACCGGTGGTGGATTCGGCGGTAAGGAAGACTTTCCTGATGTGCTGGCAGCGCCATTAGCCGTCGCGGTCGCGAAGCTGCAACAGCCAATCAGGCTTATCTTCGAGCGCGGGGAGGACATTGCGACCACCTCAAAGCGTCACCCTGTCACTTTTCATTATAAAACCGGTGTTGATGCCGATGGCAACATTGTTGCTATGGATATCAAGTTCGATGTTAATGCCGGTGCCTACCTGAGTTTGTCGGGCATTGTGCTGCAACGCTCCATCACGACCGCAACCAATGTGTATGACATTCCCAATGTCCGGGTAGAAGGCCATGCCTGGGCCACCAATACGGTCCCAACAGGTGCATTCCGAGGCTTTGGTTCGCCACAAAATTGCTTCTGTATGGAAACCCATATTCATCACGTCGCCAAACAGGTCGGTGTTGATCCGCTAGCCTTCAAGCAGCGGCATATGCTGACATCTCATTCTCATTCTCTGACTGGCGCTGAAATATTTGGCGAACTGGTGCTTGATGAGATGCTGCAAAAAGTGCTCGATATGTCGGATTATCAGCGCAAAATTGCTGAATATAGCCAATTAGAAACCAGTAACTCTGAGTGCCACAGCGGTAAAAGCAAAGGTATAGGTTTGGCAATATTCCAGCACGGCTGTGGTTTTGCTGGCGATTTGGAAGACACCTTAGTCAGGGCTAAGGTCAAACTGCTTAAAGAGCCTGACGGTACGGTGCAAATCCTCGCCTCCAATACTGATATTGGCCAAGGTTTGAGTCTGACTTTCCGTAAGATCGTCGCAGATACCCTCAATAAACCGCTGGATCAAGTTCAGGTAGCAGTGCCGGATACCGGTATTGTGCCAGATTCTGGTCCGACAGTGGCATCACGCTCGATCTTGATTGTCGGTTACATCCTCGAAAAAGCAGCGAAAAAATTGAAAAAGTCGTGGATAGACGGAGAACCACAAGAGATAGTCGAAGTGTACTGTAAACCAGATTATCACCAGTGGGATCAAGATACCTATCAAGGCAATGCCTACCAAGCAACCAGTTACGGCGCCAATGTCGTAGAGGTTGAGGTCGATATGGCAACCGGTGAAGCGGATATTACTGGTGCCTGGGCTGTGTATGATATCGGCAAGGCCATCGACGGCACCATATTCAGAGGCCAAATTGAAGGCGGTTTGGTGCAGGCGCTGGGCTATGGCAGCTGTGAAAAATTAGAGCTCACCCAGGATGGCGTCTTTGCCCAGCGTTCAATGGCAGACTATGTGATCCCGACAGCGCTCGATGTACCTGCTATTGGCAGTGATCTCGTCGATAACCCCTACCCATATGGGCCAAATGGTGCAAAAGGGGGCGGCGAATTGACCCATAATGGTGGCGCGGCAGCATTTGCTGCAGCGGTTGAGAATGCCATTGGTATGCCACTTTCGTCGATACCGGTGACGCCTGAAAAAGTGTGCGAGGCGCTTGCTAGTGGTAATACACCTCAGCTAAAGGTGACTCAGCTTAAAGCTAATCAAATCAAAGCAACGGGTTTTGGCAAAGGAGAGCCTATCAATGAAGATTGAATTTTATCTCAATAGCCACCTTGTCGTTGTCGACGTCGAACCGATGCAGTCACTGCTCCATACCTTGCGTGGCGCAATGAGTCATACCGCAACCAAAGAAGGCTGCGGAGAAGGGGAGTGCGGTGCATGCTCTGTGCTGTTCAATGGACGGTTGGTCAATGCTTGCATGATGCCTATCGGCCAAGTTCAGGGCGGCGATGTCATGACCCTTGAAGGCTTACGGGAGACAGAAAAAGGTCAGTGTGTGATCAATGCGTTGCTTGAAGCCAAAGGGGTGCAATGCGGGTTCTGTACACCGGGAATGGTATTGGCGCTCTATGCCTTGCTTGAGGTTGATCCTAACCCCACCGAACATACCATTCGCACTGCTATTTCAGGCAACCTGTGCCGCTGTACAGGCTACGGTATGATTGTCGAAGCGGCTAAGATTGCGGCTCAGAAAGGAGAAGGCTTATGGTAAATATCTATCGACCAGAGTCTTTGGCACAAGCACTCGATACTTTGTCGATGGGCGAGCTAATGCTGTTCTCCGGTGGTACGGACTTGATGGTTCAGCATGGCGTGAGGGCGGGGATGTCGCCAAGGTTTGAACAAGATGTCCTGTTTGTCGATGCCATCGAGGAGCTGCAGTATATTACTGCTTCTGAACATGAGCAGGCCCTGTATATCGGGGCTGGGGTCGTACTGGCTGATATCGAGCAGCACCCTCTGGTGCCATCGGTATTACGCCAAAGCGTTGCTAAAATCGCCGCGCCAGCATTGCGAAATCGTGCCACTTTAGCTGGCAATATTTGCAATGCTTCACCTGCGGCTGACTCTCTGCCTGCCTTGTACTTGCTTGATGCCCGCGCTGTATTGTCATCAATCAGAGGGCAAAGGGAAGTGCGGCTGGAAGATTTCATCTTGGCCCCACGGGTCACTGCCTTGAAGCCGGATGAAATGCTCACCCATATTGTGATCCCACAGCAGGATTTACCCGAAGTGTTCTATCACAAGGTAGGCACACGGGCAGCCAATGCCCTGAGTAAGTTATCGGTCGCTGGTTTGGCGCGTATAAAGCGATACCCGAAGAAAGCACCAGTACTTGAAGATTGGCGAGTGGCATTTGGCGCTGTAGGGCCAACAGTGGTTCGCAGCCGCGAGTTGGAGTCCTTGGTTATCGGCCAGTCACTAGAAACGCTCGCTAAACCGGGTTTTATTGCACAGGTCACCGACTGTTATCGCGAAATTATCCGACCTATAGATGATCAGCGCTCAACGTCAGCTTACCGTCAGCAAGCTTCGCTTAATCTACTCACCCGTTGGCTTGAGCAGCTGTCTCATTGCAACGGTTAACAAATCCCTTCTTGTATATATTTTTAGTTTACCTTTTTGGTTGGGGCCGCTAGGCCCCTTTTTTTGGTTAGGCTCCAAAGTCGTTTTTGCCCCGAAATGTGTTAGAACAGATACGGGCAACATTTCCTCCTGCTCCTCTTTGACTTAATTAATCTAATACATTTAGTATGAAAAAATGTCTATCAATTCGGTAGTGATTCACTTGTCTCAGATGATAGTATGATTTCAGTTGAGTATCTGTTTGAAGGAATTGATGTTGCTTAGTGAAGATAAGATTTTGAACCTCAATCAATCATACGAGTTTAAGGTTTCAGTAGAAGATGAAGATAAAAAGTTCGCTGGTAGGCTTATTCTATCCCCTGAAAAGTGTACTCTGAGGGTAATGGGAGAGCGTGAACCGTCAATGGATTTCTTTTTATCAAAAGAGATAAAGTGTAATTCTTTCAATAGGTACTTTTGGTTATTTGATTTGTCTGAGGTTTACAGGGGGAGTCAGTGTTTAAGAACGACGGTAGATGAAAATATAGGATTCTTTGAGTTTGAATTTGAAATCGGCTTTATTGTCAGTTCAGAAACCTATTATCCTTCAGATTGCGCTGCACTTGGGTTTTCTATCGATTCTACAATGATTGGGAAGTGGGTCGGAATGACCAAAACTCAAAATAACCTTGTAGAGAAGTATCATAAGAAAACACTAAGACCAATGACTGACGATACTACAGAAGTCATACAACCTATTAATGGTTATGGTGCCTTGATTCTTTACTATCATCTTGAGACACATTATAACCCTAAGAGGTTTAGTTCAGGTTTAAACTTTCCACCAAGGCTAAATATTGCTTTCGAATCCTATATACCGCTGAACAAATTAAGTCATGAAATACACAAACTGTATGACCTTATGACTCTTTATGTCGGTTCAGATTTTGATATGGAAACGATTGAGATTAGCACTTCTCAGATAGGCTTCTCAGTGAAAACTAGTGCCTACTACCCTAGAACAAACAGAACTCATGAAATGGATTATCCTGTTTATCCGTTAGGGCATGACTTGCAGTTTAATGACTTACCAATTCCTGCTCTTTCTCTAGATAGTGTTAATCAATATTTCAACCTATCAGAGGGGGATAGAGTTTCGTTTTCTAAGTATCTTAGATACAAAAGAATGAAATCTGACGAAGAAAGATTCTTAGGATATTTCAGGATATTAGAGAGGCTTACCAACAAGAAAGGAACTTATGTTGAACAAGGCTCCCTCGATAACCTGCTTGATAGATCGGAGGGATACCTTCGTAAGAAGTTGAATGGTAAAAAGAAAGATGTAAAGAACTTAATTGGAAGAATCAAAAAAATGAATGGTGCTAAGTACAATACAGATAAATGTATTGGTGATTTTTATGATTGCCTGCCCCCTGAGCTAAAAGATGGTTTATTGTACGACAAACAAGGCATTCAGAAAATTTGTAAACTTAGGAACGATATCACCCATGCTAATGATTATGTAGTCAGCGATAGTGATTTATCTAAGTACTCATCATTTATTGAAGTGTTGTTGTACTTAGCATTGTTGAACAAGATTGGGATTCATCCCGAAGTTAGTTCTTCACTAGCTCATCGCCTTAAAAGATTTCATTTTGTTCAAAAGTTTGATGGTTGAGAACGTTAAAAAGTGTGTTTAAAAATGAGTACATAATTATTGTAGTGGACTAGCGAATCTGGCCACACATTTATAGCTTATTACCATGTTTTGGCATATTAGAAGTTATCTGAAATATCAGTATTCCCCAAACTTCGTAACAAGGAAATGTCCAGCTTCGAGCTAGCGGATAAGGCTAGTCCAGAAGATGGGGAACCTATGTGATGGGAACCAGCCCCAACAAGATTCGACATTGCCGGGGGTGTCAAAACACCATGATGTAGACAAAGACATAACCCTGTACTTGGAGCATCACCGGGCAGGTTTTTTACCTATACTTTCTTCAATCAAGCTTCTATACCGCGTTATTGTTTCTTGATTTAGATCCACTAGATCATCAAAACAATGTCTTGTCTATAAGCTTATAAATTCTCGCTGAACCTGCATCTTGAAGTAGCTTGGGTATAACCAATTACCTATGTTCTGGAGTAAGAAGATGAGTATGAATAGTCGGCATGGCCTGCGATTGATGGCGGCCATATTTATCAGCTCAACATTCCTTGGCCAGAGTGCTCACGCAACAAAACACTCCGATGACAAGGACAAACTAGGCACCGTTCACTTTGCTACCTCTTGCAATTCAGAAAGCCAGCCTAAGCTGGAAAGAGGGCTGGCTTTGCTGCACCACATGACCTATGTCGGTGCTCAGGCAACGTTCGAAGACGTCATTAAAAGTGATCCTGATTGCGCTATGGCCTATTGGGGAGTGGCAATGTCAATGATACATCCTCTTTGGTCTGATCCGCCTGATCAAGATGAATTTGCTAAAGGCCAGTCAATGCTTGAGTTAGCCGCTAGCAAAGGAGAGAAAACTCCGCGGGAGCTTGCCTATATTGAGGCGGTGGAAAGTTACTATGCTCAGGGCCGCAATACCAAAGAAGCGGCTAACCTCAGCGCTTTCGAGCAAGGCTGGAAAAAAGTGATGGAGTCGTTTCCGGATGATCCTGAAGCAACCGCCTTCTATGCGCTGGCCCATTTGGCGACGGCTTCACCAGATGATAAAAGCTATGTAATACAGAAGAAGGCGGGTGAGACCGCAGCCACTGTTTTGGAAAAGATCCCTGAGCACCCGGGAGGGCATCACTATATAATCCATGCTTATGATTATCCCGAGCTGGCCCCCAAAGCATTAGATGTAGCTCGCAATTACGGTGATATTGCCCCATCTATTCCTCATGCTTTACATATGCCAACGCATATTTTTACCCGGCTTGGTTTATGGCCAGAGTCAATCACCATGAATATCCGCTCGGCCGAAGCTGCCAAGAACCATCCTGCTGGTGATATGCTCTCTCTTCATTACCTCCATGCATTTGATTACTTGGCGTATTCATACCTTCAACAGGCACAGGACGCGAAAGCACTGGAAGTAGTCGAAACTATTCAAGGGCTCGATGCTCCGATTCAGCCGCATGTTGCTTCGGCCTATACGCTGGCCGCTGTGCCGGCAAGGTATGCACTAGAAAGACAGCAATGGTCAGCAGCAGCAGAACTAGTACCTAAAACACCTAGCAGTTATCCATGGGATAACTATCCGGCTATGGAGGCGATTACTCACTTTGCCAATGCACTTGGGGCAGCCCGAACGGGTGATAAGCAAGGCGCCGAGAAAGCGCTAAAAAGGCTGGGAGAACTGAAGGCTCAAGCCGAACAAAACTCGGCCTATTGGGGTAAACAGGTTGAAATCCAGCGCCTGTCTTCGCTGGCCTGGCATCAATTTGACCTAGGCGAGCGTGAACAAGCATTGCAGACCATGGAAAGTGCTGCTGATCTAGAGGCGACTACTGAAAAGCATCCTGTGACACCTGGCGAAATCATACCGGCTAGAGAGTTGCTGGCTGACATGCTGTGGGAATTGGAAATGTATCAACAAGCATTGGATGAATATGTCATAGCCTTGATCCGAAGCAAGAATCGCTTTAATAGCCTCTATGGCGCAGCCCGTTCGGCGGAGATGGCTGGAGATAAAGACAAGGCTGGGCAATATTATCAAATGCTGATTGATGTTGCTGGAGAAGGGGATGCCGATCGGCAGCGATTACAGCAGGCAAAAGAGTTTCTCGCTGCCAAGTAGCATTACGAGAATAACAGTAATAAAGGGTAGGCCTCTATATTCGGGGCTAATGCAAAGCCACCTTCTTTAGAAGGTGGCTTTTGACTTGTCATTTAGATAGCTAACTTCTAGTTTAAATTCGTATTGAAAATCGTAGTTAAAAAACGTAATGATTGATAACCCCAGCTAGGATCTTGTCAGCAATGTATTTGTGCGTTGAGGTGGTTGGGTGGGTGACACCCCAGAACACATATTTGTCAGAGCCATGATAAGCACAGTCATTGGTTAGGCTGTGGCTGTAAAGGTAATCCATCGCGCTGCTGCGGTTGATATTAAGGCATGCGTCTTTGGCATTATCAAAACCATGGGCTTTTGGTGCTGTAGTTATATCGTTGAACATCTGCGCGGCATCGACCAGCGCGACGTTGATTCCTTTGTCTTGATAGAGCTGAGCCTGTTCGCGGATATAGACATTGAATAGCTGAATTTTAGCCCGAACTTTCTCAATTTCATCCTGGGTCGAGTATTTAAACTGCGGAGCCTTGGTGGCATCCGGCAGGGTAAACAACATAATATTTTGCGCACCAGCGTCTGTCAGGTGAATAAGCGCGCTACTGAAGTCTGATTTGACTTCAGACACATCACGGTTGTAGTTCATGAAGTCGTTGAGGCCGAACTCCAAGGTAAACAGAGTACGCTCAGGCTGATAGTTTTGTGCCATTTTCATATAGGTCAGATAAGAGGTGACCTGATTATATATACCGGTCAGCGCTATGTACTGATTGGTGCCTGCTGCGCCACCGACTGCCCAGTTGTAAAGCGGGATATTTTTGTCACGGGCTAGGTATTCTGTCCATACCAATCCATTGGATAAGCGACCCAAGAACCAAGAACCAAGAACCAAGAATTAGGGTTGGGGAATAGCCATTGTGAGGCGTTAAATATATTGCCGGTATCAGACAGGCTATCACCAAAGGCAACCATTTTATTGATGGTACTTGGCTGGAAGACAGGATCATTGAACCAAATAGAATGGTTAAAAGATAGCCGGTTATCTGCGGCATAGTAACTCATATCAGCCGTTTCATGTTCGACGCCAAGTGTCGCCTTGCAGCGCTCGATAATTTTTTCTTGGCTAGCATCGGTATAGAACATATTTTTATATGACACCGATGACCACCAATATCCGTCTAGAGTGAAGTAGTCACCGTTTTCGTCTAGCGCCCATTCCCAGGTAGTCGCCGGGTCGTCATGATTATAATGGGGGCGGTACCAGCAGCGAACATAGGTATAATTTTGGTTAGCCTGAACATTGCTAACCTGATATGAAGTAATGGCCTCAGGGGTAAGCGGTTCTAAAGCTGCTGTTTCTAAACCTACAGCCTCTGAAGCGTATGCCGCGAAAGACAATAATAGAGAAAGTAGTAATTTATTCATTGTATTCTTCTTCTTGTTAATGAAGTTAACGCTATTAACTATATGATTAATTGAATAATTGTTGGTTAACGTGTTGAAAGCGGCATTTTGCTTGTGAATGGTTTTATATCAATGGCTTTGTTTTTGAAATGTAATAACTTGGTATAAGGATCGCTTTATAAACAGAAATGGAAAAATAGTTTTGTCAATAAAGTTATCTGGAAGTGAGGAGCAGTTAGTTGAAGCCTCATCTATATAGCGCTTTATTACTTACCATATTTTATTTGAAGTTATTTTTGAGTGACCGTTCAATAATGTTGAGATTTCTACTATAGTTATCGGGACTAACTAAGGGACGCAGACATTAAGGCTGTACAGCATGATCATTAGGTAAGCTAAGACTGAAAACTAATCAGAACAAGGAAAAGTTATGAAGCAGAATACCGAGTCTTTATCAACATCAACAAGACCTATTCCACAAGAAGCCTTTGATTGGTACGACGAATATGCCCACGGTTTAATTGATCGACGGGAGTTTTTGACAAGGCTCTCAGGGTTGGCTGTGCTTGGGTTTACCATGACGACATTAACGTCTGCTCTAATTCCTAATTATGCGCAGGCGGAGCAGGTATCTTTCAATGACCCATCAATCAAGGCAACCTATGAGAAGTTTCCTTCCCCTAAAGGGCATGGCAAGGGACAAGGTTATCTCGTCGTCCCAAGAGAGTTGCAAGGCACGGCTCCAGTTGTATTGGTTGTTCATGAAAATAGAGGGCTCAATCCATATATCAAAGATGTAGCACGAAGGCTTGCGGCTGCGGGTTATATTGCTTTTGCACCGGATGCACTATTCTCGTTAGGCGGTTACCCCGGTAATGATGATGAAGGTCGTGAGATGCAGAAATCTCTGTCGAGAGAGCTTATCGAAGAAGACTTTATCGCGGCAGCTAACTTCATTAAATCGCATGAAAAAAGCAATGGGAAATTAGGCGCTGTAGGGTTTTGCTTTGGTGGCTATATTGTCAATATGTTGGCTGCTGTTATCCCTAACCAGTTAGATGCGGGTGTCCCGTTTTACGGTACCCCTGCAGCTCAAGATTTAAGAAAAAATGTCAAAGGTCCGTTGCTGATACATTTTGCCGGAATCGATAAACGTGTAAATGCAACTTGGCCGGAGTATGAAACGGAGCTTGAAGAGATTGGTGCAGAATACACTGCTCATGTCTATGAAGGTGTTAATCATGGCTTCCATAACGATTCGACAGGCCGGTATGCTGAAAAAGAGGCGGAGTTAGCCTGGAGCCGTACACTTGAGTTCTTTTCTAAACAACTAGCATAATTTTGTTAGCTGATAAAAGGGCAGATAATTTATCTGCCCATATATTTCTCATGTTTTTATTTCTATACCTGTTTTAGTGACATTTAAAGAAATAAACAGTAGAACAGTTTAATTACCTTCACTCTAACGAG
This sequence comes from Photobacterium sp. DNB22_13_2, assembly GCF_052873915.1. Lineage (NCBI taxonomy): Bacteria > Pseudomonadati > Pseudomonadota > Gammaproteobacteria > Vibrionales > Vibrionaceae > Photobacterium > Photobacterium sp. DNB22_13_2. The sequence goes on along the minus strand of NZ_JBNNXU010000003.1, from coordinate 56,286 downwards.
TCCACTCCTGATAATACCTTATACAGCGTATTTCAGATGCTTTTTGAGGGAATTTAATATCGTGGCCTGTCACTTTGATGTTTCTTTCATCTCCGTTATAGTCAATTGAATATAAGCGGTAGTTTTCTGCGTACAATATCGGCCCGCTGCAATCGCGTTCGCCGTGAAATGAGGCCCTCAACCATAATACCCATGTCACGCCTTCATCCGTGCTTGTGTTGCGATAGTTAGCGATGCGATCGGCGTAAAACTCCCAACCCCCGTTATAAAACATTGTGAATTGAGCCGGGTTTTCGTAATCGAGGCCTTCTCTGAAGAAGTCTAAATTTTCCAATAAGAAGATAGGGTAAGAAAGAGATCCTGGTTTACCTTTTGGCGGAAGAAGGCTCTGTGTTATTGCAACAGCAGTAATTTCTGGCCCTTCTTCATTGACAGGCTCGTTGGCAGCAGCGTCAACACTTTCGTCTTCATTCGACGAACTGCACCCAAACAATAACAGAGAGAGAATACAACTTACTAAGACTGACTGAATACGACTAGTTTCAAACAACATAACAGCCCCAATCTATAGACAGTTTGATATGTAGTACAATTAAAGTTTGCCACATAGAATGTTCGATATAAGTTTCAGTCAGGCATGCCCCTAAAGGAGCTATCACTCCCATCCATATCATTTTGATAGTACCTCCGTGTTTGGTGGTAACTGTTATTATATAACTGATATTAAAGGGTTTTACCCTGTGTGGAAAAGTGACATGTGCTCTGAACGTGTTCGCATTTTTGTTCAAGTTTCGACATTCAATAAGCAAAAATAAACCTATAACAAGGCCAAATTTACACTTTTATTAAGTCATCGATACTGAACGAATTTGTAAAAAGAAGTCAGCTGTTTTTTTGAACGGTATACCTTTAGTGTAATTTGTATTCGTAGCAGTTTTGCTTATCTCTATGATTTAAAAGCATTATTTTGTGTTCTTTAGTGTGTTGGATCACATATCAGAAGTGCAATAGCATGAATAATGACACTTTTCTGGTTGCTTTCTGTACACGGGAAATGGAACCAATATCATACTAATACCTTTGTTGTGATAGGAAACTTGTTGTATGAAAAAGGAATTGCTTTTAACTTTTCTTGCGTCATTTCTACTTGTTGGTTGTGGGGGGGGATCTGGCGGTGGTGATAGTATTAATGATGAAGATCGTGATGGTGAGGCTGGTAATGGATCAGTAATCGGTTCAATAGATACTTCAGATTATAGTGGTGCATATTTCGGTGCAGGGGAAGACATAACTCAAGTGCTAGGAAAAATTTATAATTTTGATGTTACAGATAATGGTTATGTGGAGTTTTCCTATATATCTACTAGTAGCCAGACTTATCAAGGTGGTGGTTATATTGACACTGGTGAAAACTTCACAATTAAAGTTCCATTTTTCAAATTGTCATTGTTTGGAGGTACAGAGTATGTCGGTGATGCTACATTAAATACTACTTTTTTGCCGTCGAATAACCCTCAAGTACCTTATCAAATTAATTATACATTGAGCACTCCAATAGATGATTCTTCCATTGGTAAGTTAATTTTTACCAGTCGGGTTAAGCTTGACTCTGATTTATCCATGCTTGAAGGAATAATGACTAGTAATACAGAGTTTACCTATGATTCTTCAGAAAATTTGATTGTATTCGTTTCAGATCAGGGTTGTAAGTTTTCTGCAACACCAAACCCCAGCAAATATGTTGGTTTGATGCGGTACAATTTTGATGCGGTTATAAAGTCTGCTACATGTGACGTTAGAAAAAATACAGCAGTTGCGATCAGTGCAATTAATGATTTAGTTATTGGGACGCAAGTAAAAATTAATGTTTTTGCAAGTGATGAGATACATACATTTTTTGGCACTATTAAAAAATAAATGTACTTTATTTTTTGTTGATATGTTTTATGTATTTTAATTCTCAGTACGGAATATTAACAGGGAGATTGTTATGATCTGGTTTGTTTTGTGGGTTATTTTTGGGGTTTTTGTTGGGATTTATGCTTCTGGAAAAGGTATGTCAGGAATCCTTTTCTTTATATTATCTCTTATTATCTCACCTCTAGCTTCGTTTCTGATTGTTTTCATCGTGAGTAAAATCACAAAGGACTCGGTTAATCAGAGCAAAGTTGAAGGGAGTGTTAATCAAGATGATTCTAAATGGGATACAGCATTGAAATATGTTGATTCAATAAAAATTGCTAACCAGTCTTTAATTGAAAGGGTTTCACCGAAGTACCTCCCTCAAGCACAATCTGAGTTGAAGTCGATATACTTCAATTTGGGCGAAGAGGCCATAAATGCTTCAACAATAGAAAAGATCATAGAAGAGACACGGCAAAGCAGAAAATATCAAATATTTAATAAAGGATCTTCTACAAAGGCGATTGATATAGGGATTTTCACTAGTCCAGATGATATTTCAGATTGTTTAGAATCTGGATATAATTCAATAGGCTTTGTTAAGGCGGAAACAGCTGAAGAAGCTATTGCTAAGTATACTCGAGGTGAAGTGCTCGAGCCTACTGCATAATCAGATATAGCTTAATATAAGGCCGGTATTCCGGCCTTATGTTTGTTTATAGTCGCGTTGATCATTATACATACTTGTAACACAATTTGCTCGAAACCGACTGCTTCTACTGATAGAAACACTATCACTCCCACTCATATCATTTTGATAGCTCCCTGATATTATTTTGATATCACCTCTTCGTTTAGTGATAACCGTTATTATCTGCCTGATAACCTAGGGATTTATCCGGTGTGGAAAAAGTGACATGTGTCCCGACAGTGATCTCATTTTTACTGAAATTTAGGACTATGCTCACGAATCTTTGCCTCAGCAGGCCAGTTTCAGCAGTTTGGCGTGTTTGTTGCCTTTTAAGTATTCAAGACATCAATAACGTTCCGTAAAAGCCATTAGGCCGAACGCATGGTGCAGGAATAACAATGAGAATGCGAAAAGGCAAATAACATGATTGAACAATATCTAACGCCTGATACCCCTGCTCAGGCACTTGAATTAAAGCAACAGCATGGCTGTGAGGCCATCTGGTTTGCAGGCGGATCCAAAATCAATGCAGCACCAACCAAAACCGACAAAACTGTTGCTATTTCTTTGGGCAAACTGAATCTTTCCCATATCGAGCAGCAAGGCGATAGCCTACATATCGGTGCAATGTGTCATATCCAGCAATTGATTGACCACGAACTCGTGCCTGTGGCCTTGAAGCAATCTGCTGCCTTTATTTACTCCCGTCACATCCGTAACCAAGCCACCTTGGGTGGTGAAATTGCCGCACGACAGCCAGAGGCATTATTGATACCTAGCCTGCTTGCGCTAAAAGCAAAACTGAAGCTGGCTAATGGGCAAGAAATGGATGTTGAAGATTACATCAATAGTGAAGAGCGTGATCTCATCGCGACTGTCATTATCCCGGATAGAAGCCTGACTTGTATCGGTTACAACATTGCCCGCTCAGCGGCGGGGTTAGCGATTGTGACTGCTGCAGTATCTATTGATAAGCAAGGCAACAAGGTGATAGCGCTTGATGGCGTTTCGCCTCTGCATCAAGGTGCGGCCCGTCCAGTCCGTCTGCGCGATGTAGAAGCGCAAGATTTAAAAGGGGAGCTGCTGGAACAAGCAGTTGCCGATGCCATTTACCCTGAAGCCGATATCCGCGGCAGTGTGGAGTATAAGCGATATATCGCAGGCGTTGTAATCACGGATTTGATGGCTGAATGTCAGCACTTGGTAGAGGAAGCATAATCATGACGATTCAATTTACCTTAAATGGCCGCCCTCAATCTTTGGATTGCCGTCTTGGTGAAAATGTTCAGACATTGCTTCATTCCATGGGCTTTCACTCGGTTCGTAACAGTGATGATGGCTGGGGTTACGCCGGATCAGATGTGGTCTTGCTTAACGGTGAACTGATCAATGCCTCTTTGTTGATTGCCGCCCAACTTGAAGGCGCGGAAGTTAAAACCGCAGAATCCTTGGGTGAGTGGAACCAATTGAGCTTGGTTCAACAGGCGATGATCGATGTGGGTGTGGTGCAATCAGGCTACAACGATCCAGCATTGGCGTTGATCTTAACTGAAATGCTGGAACGTATTCCGCAACCAACCCGCACGGAGATTGATGATGCTTTATCAGGGCTATTTAGTCGTGATGCCGGTTATCAGCAGTTTTACGAAGTGGTCGAATTGGCTGTGAAACGCCTTGGCGACCCCGCATATACCCAGCAATTTGCCCCAGAATTCCGTGATGACTTGGCAGTGGTCGGTAAGAACTGTCCGAAGATTGATTCGGCGAAAATGGTGCAGGCCAAGCCTTGTTATGTTGAAGACCGAATCCCTGCCAACGCTTGTGTTATCAAGATGCTGAGAAGCCCTCATGCTCATGCATGGATCAAGCATTTGGATGTCTCCAAAGCAGAAGCACTTGCGGGTGTGGTATCGGTTATCACCTATAAGAACTGTCCAGATATTCCGTACACCCCTGGTGGCCAGAGTGCCCCAGAACCATCGCCGCTCGACCGCCGTATGTTTGGTCAGAAACTGCGCCATGTGGGTGACCGTGTTGCAGCTGTAGTGGCTGAGTCGGTGGAAATCGCCGAGCAGGCACTGACGCTTATCGACGTCGAGTTCGAGGTGTTGGAGCCAGTGATGAGCATTGACGAGGCGATGGCTGCCAATGCGCCGATCATTCACAATGAGCCTATCGAATATGGTGTAGGCGCGCCTGAAGACTTGGAAGAGCAGAACCGCAACGCTGATCCGCGTGAAGGTAAGCTGATTGTGAACTTCCCTATTGGTTGCTTCCCGCGCAAGAATATTGCCGCTAGCGTCCGCGGTCATATCGGTGATCTCAATAAGGGCTTTGCTGAAGCGGATAAGATTATCGAACGTACTTACGAGTCGAAGCAGGTTCAGCAGTTACCGGTTGAAACCCATATCTGTTACAGCTACATGGATGGCGATCGTATCGTGATGCACGATTCGACTCAGGTGCCTTGGCACGTGCGCCGTCAGGTTGCCAAAATCCTCGATGTGAAGCAGAACAAAGTACACATCGTTAAAGAACGTGTTGGTGGTGGATACGGCTCGAAGCAAGATATCTTGCTGGAAGATGTGTGTGCATGGGCAACATGGACCACTGGCCGTCCGGTGTATTTCCACCATACCCGTGAAGAAGAATTTATTTGTAACTCAACCCGCCACGTTGCCAAAGTGACGGTGAAACTCGGCGCCAAGAAAGACGGTACGTTAACCGCCATTGATATGGACTTCCGTGCCAATACTGGCCCTTACGGAAACCATGCGCTGACCGTACCATCAAACGGTCCTGCCTTGTCGCTACCTCTGTATCCTTGTGACAATGTGGACTTCAGGGTAACGACTTACTACTCCAACATCTGTCCGACCGGGGCTTACCAGGGCTACGGTGCGCCGAAAGGTAACTTTGCACTGACCATGGCGATGGCCGAAATGGCTGATGAATTGGGTATCGACCATCTTGATATGGTTGAGAAGAACCGTGTGGTTGAAGGCCAAGAGCTGAAAATCCTAGCAGCAATCGGCGAAGGTAAGATGCCGACCTGTGCACCGAAAGTTCACAGCTGTGCGCTTGAGCCAATCCTACGCGAAGGGCGCAAGCTGATTGAGTGGGACAGTCCGAAGCAGGATGATGGTGAATGGAAAGTGGGCCGCGGTGTGGCAATTATCCAGCAGAAATCCGGTATTCCAGATATCGATCAGGCTAACTGCCAGATCAAGATGGCGTCAGACGGTACCTTCATTGTTCATTCAGGTGCTGCCGATATCGGTACAGGCCTTGATACAGTGATCAGTAAACTGACCGCTGAAGTGCTTTGTTGCCCGATGGATGAAATCACTATTCATTCTGGTGATACCGACCACGCACCGTTTGATAAGGGGGCCTACGCCTCATCAGGAACATGCTTCTCTGGTAATGCGGCCAAGCGTGCTGCTGAAGCAATGCGCGAGAAAGTTCTTAAGTGCGGCGCTGAAATGCTGGGTGAACCTGTGGAAGATGTCGCTATTGTGGCACCGGGCATGGTGAAAGGTAAGCAAGGTGAAGTGAGCTACTTCGATATTGCTCACAAAGCGGAAAGTGGAACAGGCTGGGGACAATTATTGGCTTCAGGTTGCTTCACCACTCCGGAATTTGCCTTCCCATATGGTGCGAACTTCGCCGAAGTTGCGGTGAATACTCGAACTGGTGAAATCCGTCTTGATAAGTTCCATGCTTTACTCGACTGCGGTACCCCGGTTAACCCAGATTTGGCTCTTGGTCAGATTTATGGTGCCAGTATGCGAGCCATCGGCCATAGCTTATATGAAGAGCTGATTTACGATGAGCAAGGTGTGCCCGTGACCCGTGATTTGAAGAGCTACGGTGCACCGATGATTGGCGATATACCTCGCGACTTCAAAGCGGTGTTGGTACCAAGTGATGATCCGGTTGGCCCTTACGGTGCGAAATCGATCTCTGAAATTGGTGTTAACGGTGCAGCCCCAGCCATTGCCAGTGCGATTCATGATGCATGTGGTGTGTGGATGCGGGATTGGCACTTTACACCAGAGAAGGTTCTACAAGGTCTGAATAAGCTTTAATCAATGCACAAGCGGCCGTTTCCAGGGGATGGGAAATGGCCGTTTTGTTTTCGGCCACGGTTTACCGGGCTGGTGTTATGGCAATTACGCCGTCATAACTTGGCGAGTATCGACTGTTTCCCATGAATTTGGGGCGGTCAGGGTATAAGCGGGTAGGCAGGCACAGGCTCTGGTTGAGCTTGTTGTAAAGGGCCCAGGAGTTTCTGGCTAGGTTATCAAATCATAGATTACGGATGGAACTGAAATGAAACTGCTTTATAACGTGGAAGACAGGCCTCCTATGGGCGCAGCGATCCTCCTTGCTCTTCAACATATGCTTGCCGCGATGGGGGCTATCATTGCCGTCCCTTTGGTGGTCGGTAGTGCGATTGGCCTACCAACCGATCAAATGGTGATTTTGGTCAACGCAGCCCTGATGGTATCGGGCGTGGTGACTATCATCCAGTGCAAAGGAGTAGGTCCTGTTGGGATCCGGCTTCCGGTGGTGATGGGAACCAGCTTTACCTTTGTTGCCATCTCCATTTCCATTGGTATGGACTCGGGAATTTCCGGGATATTTGGCGCATCATTAGTCGGCTCGTTGGTGATGATCATCGGTAGCCGCTTCATGCCGCAAATCAGAAAGCTCTTTCCACCAGTGGTGTCCGGTACCGTGGTGGTCTTGATTGGTCTGACAATTTTACCGGTATCTGTTGACTGGTTCGCGGGTGGCTTTGTCGGGCAGGAGCATTACGGTCAAATCAATAACCTGATGTTGGGTCTGTTGGTGTTGGTTGTAGTGATTGTGCTGTCGCAACTTGGCAAAGGGCTAGTCTCTGCTGCTGCAATCGTCATTGGTATGATGGTTGGCTACATTGTCGCGATATTCATGGGTGTGGTTGACTTTACGCCAGTAAAAGAAGCCAAGTTTTTCTCCTTGCCTGAATTATTACCATTCGGATTGAGCTTTACCGTCAGTGGCGTTATTGGGATGTCTATCGCTTATCTGGTCACTATCATGGAGTCGACGGGTGACTTCCTGGCCTTGAGTGATGCAACCCATACCAAATTGACCGGAAAGAAACTGTCGAAAGGTATTTTGTGTGACGGTATCGGTAGTGCCCTTGCCTCGGTATTTGGTGCCACCCCATTTTCATCCTTCAGCCAGAACGTCGGTATTGTATCAATCACCGGTGTTGCTAGCCGTCATGTGGTTGCGGTAACTGGTGTGATCATGCTGATCGCCGGTATGTTCCCGAAACTGGGTGGTATTGTGGTTACTATCCCATCTCCAGTACTAGGGGGAGCTGGACTTGTGATGTTCGCCATGATCATCTCGGCCGGTATTGGCATCCTGTCACGAATTAATTTTACCAAACGCAATATGCTTATCATCGCGGTCGGTGTAGCCTCAGGTATGGCGGTTACCGTTCGTCCCGAAATCTTGACCTATATGCCTGATTCAATGCGCGTCATCCTAGGCTCGGGTATTACTACGGGCTCTCTAGTGGCACTGGGTCTTAATATTGTTTTGGGTATTAACCGCGCCGATGAAGCAGAAAGTGCGAATGAAAAACGCGAAGCGTTGAAAGAGCAAATCAAAGAATGTGAAGAGTGTGAAAAAGCATTGGCCGAGGAAGAGGCAGTGCAGTCACGTGAGCAACAAGTTTAAGTCCCACAACAGAACGAATTTAATAAAAATAAGCGCTGGAAACAACGGTGTCCCTACCACTGACCAGCACAGAAAGATAAGAGGTAATCATGGAATATACCCAATCAGTTAAAGCGATTAGAGCGTCTATCTTAGATATCGCAAAGGTTGTCGACAAACCGGAAGATATAGAGCAAAACATCCGCTTTATTGAAGATGGTTTGATGTTAGTCGACAACGGGCGTATCGAGTGGATCGGCGAATGGGAAGAAGGTAAAGATCAAATCCCGCCAACGGTCCGGATTCGCAGTTATCCTGGTAAAATTGTGATGCCCGGCTTCGTCGATACCCATATTCACTATCCACAGGCCGAAATGGTGGGTGCCTATGGCGAGCAGCTACTGGAATGGCTGAACAATTACACCTTCCCGACCGAAGCGCGTTATAAAGATAAAGACTACTCCCGCGAAATGTCGACGTTCTTTATCAAGCAGCTACTGCGAAACGGCACCACAACGGCCTTGGTATTTGGCACGGTTCACCCTGAATCAGTTGATGCACTGTTTGAAGAAGCCGAGAAGATCAATATGCGGATGATCGCCGGTAAGGTGATGATGGACCGCAATGCACCGGAGTACCTGCTGGATACGCCGGAAATCGGCTACAACCAAACAAAGGAATTAATTGAGCGTTGGCATAAACGTGGCCGTTTGCTCTATGCCATCACACCGCGCTTCGCACCTACCTCGTCGCCTGAGCAGCTTGCGATGGCTGGGCGCCTCAAAGAAGAATATCCTGACACCTATGTTCATACCCATTTATGTGAAAACAAGAATGAAATTGCCTGGGTGAAAGAGCTTTATCCTGAACAAGACGGTTACCTGGATGTTTACCACCACCACGGTCTGACGGGCTCTAAGAGTGTGTTTGCCCACTGTATCCATCTTGAAGACGAAGAATGGGACTGCTTACAGGAAACCGACTCGGCCGTTGCCTTCTGCCCAACTTCAAATCTCTATCTTGGCAGTGGTTTGTTCAAGTTACAGGAGGCGTGGAAGCGTAAGGTGAAAGTCGGCATGGGGACTGATATCGGCGCAGGAACCACCTTCAATATGATGCAAACCCTCAATGAAGCCTACAAGGTCATGCAGTTGCAGGAGTACCGTTTGTCGGCATTCGAGGCCTTTTATCTGGCGACGCTTGGCGGGGCTAAATCACTATCGTTGGATCATTTGATCGGTAACTTCGAAGTGGGCAAAGAAGCGGATTTCGTCATTATCGACCCATGCTCGACACCGCTCCAGCAACTTCGTTACGACAGTTCGAAAGATTTGCCTGAGAAATTGTTCATGCTAATGACCTTGGGCGATGACCGTAGCATCTACCGAACCTATGTTGATGGCCGATTAGTGTACGAACGCGGTTAAATTTTACGCAAACGGTTTCGGTGGAAATAATTTTTTGACAATGCAGGGTGAGTGAAGCGTATAATCGCCGCCAATTTACCTTGCCCAGCCCCGGTTATTTGCTCTAGGGATATTCCAATTTGGAAATTGATGGGTTCTGTTAACTGGGGTTGTGTCGATAAAAGTCAGCAACATTTATTACGTGACGGACAAGTCACAGCCCCCAAAAAGCAATCGATTGCGACGGGGCGGGTTGAGAGGAAGCTCAACATTTTTCAGGTGATTAGGCCAAGAGCCTGACACTAAATTTTACAAGGAATCACATCATGTCTGAAAATAGTTCGATTCATCATGAATCTACAGTAGTAGCAGAAGACACTCCCCGAAAAGGCGGGTTGGATGGGTATTTTAAGATTTCCCAGCGCGGCAGTAGTGTAAAGCAGGAAGTAGTCGCCGGTTTGACGACATTCCTGGCAATGGTTTACTCAGTCATTGTTGTACCTAGCATGCTAGGTGCCGCTGGGTTTAACCAAGGAGCGGTATTTATCGCTACCTGTTTGGTTGCCGCGTTTGGTTCGCTACTGATGGGTCTATGGGCAAACTTGCCAATGGCTATTGGTTGTGCGATCTCCCTTACCGCGTTTACCGCATTTAGCTTGGTATTGGGGCAGGGGATCAGTATTCCGGTTGCACTGGGTGCCGTATTCCTGATGGGGGTGGTGTTTACCGCCATTACCGTCACCGGTGTACGTCAGTGGATACTGACTAACCTGCCGTCTGGTATTGCGCACGGAACAGGGATCGGTATTGGTTTGTTCTTGCTACTGATTGCTGCCAATGGTGTTGGCTTGGTAGTGCAGAACCCTCACGCGGGCCTGCCTGTCGCGCTGGGTGAGTTCACGTCACTACCTGTAATAATGTCGATTGTTGGTCTGGCAGCGATCTTTGGTCTTGAGAAGCGTCAAGTTCCTGGTGGTATTTTGCTGGTGATTGTAGCTATTTCGATCTTCGGCCTGATCTTCGACCCGAATGTAACCTATCAAGGTCTGTTTGCGATGCCATCGTTTGGCGCGGAAGGTGAGTCGCTATTGGGTACCATGGATATCATGGGGGCATTGAACCCAATCGTGATCCCAAGTGTGTTGGCATTGGTGATGACAGCGATTTTCGATGCAACCGGTACTATCCGTGCGGTTGCCGGCCAAGCGAACTTACTGGATAAAGACGGTCAAATCATTGATGGTGGTAAGGCTCTGACTTCTGACTCAGTAAGTAGTATTTTTGCGGGCTTCGTTGGTGGTGCGCCAGCGGCTGTGTATATCGAGTCTGCTGCAGGTACTGCTGCTGGTGGTAAAACGGGTCTGACCGCAACGGTTGTTGGTGGTCTATTCGTATTGCTACTGTTTTTATCTCCGATCAGCTATTTGGTTCCGGCTTACGCAACGGCTCCGGCTTTGATGTACGTAGGTCTGCTGATGATGAGCAACGTGAGTAAATTGGATATGGCTGATTCGGTTGATGCGCTATCCGGCCTGATGTGTGCGGTGTTCATCGTGCTGACCGGTAACATTGTCACCGGTATCATGCTGGGCTTCGGCTCATTGGTGATTGGCCGTGTTATTTCTGGTGAAGCGAAACGCTTGAATGCAGGTACAGTGATCATTGCGATTGTACTGGTGGCTTTCTACGCTGGTGGCTGGGCTATTTAAGTTCCGTTAAAGCATCACTTTTTACGACAATAAAATTAGCGCCCCTCATTGAAAAATGAGGGGTGTTTTTGTTATTTGACTCGCAATATTTTCAAGCACTAACAACCGACTCAACAGTTGTCGTAAAGGCCACTTTATTCCCTTTTATTAATAGCCTACCTTCACATTGATTGTTTGTGAGTAGTGGAAATTCCGTCTTGGGAAAGGGAGTATTATTGGCTATGGTGGAAAGTAGAGCGAAGGTAACAAATAAAGCTTTCAAGCGTTTGGTTATCGCTTTGTGTGTGATGATGCCTGCGTTAATTATTGTTTGGGTCATTTCCAATCCGCCAACAGCTGATATGGAAGGTTTCCACTGGGTGCAAACATCAAATCAAAGTGATTGGGAGGTTAACCTACCCGAGCAACAAGGTTTTAACGCTGTGATACTCGTCGACCTGCACAACCAGGTTACATTACGAAAAACCAAGAAAGTGCAGTCTTTATTGATAGCACGAAATGGTAAATTGGTGTTCGAGCAATACTATCCAGTAAGAAGCTCGGCGGATGGTACACCGATGCCAATGTATTTTCCTCCTTCGCCTGACACCTATCACCAAATGCGATCGGTCACCAAAACGATCACCTCGACCTTGATCGGCAATCTACTCTACCAACAAGCGATACCGAGCAAAGATATATCATTGTTTGATTATTATCAGGATGAAGTCGTTGCAGATACGGTGCGCAAGCAGCCAATTACCATCAGGCATGCGCTCGATTTCAACAGCGGGTTAGATTGGAATGAATGGGGCGCTTACCCCAGTGATGCGATGGAGATGTGGTTATCCAAGGATCCGTATCAATATATATTTTATAAACCAATGGCTTACCAAGTCAGCGAGGTGTGCGTCTATCAAGGTGCTATGAGTGTGTTGCTCGGGGGTGTTGTAGAAAAAATTACGGGAATGAGCCTAAGGCAATATGCCGAACAGGCTTTATTTCACCCCCTTGGTATCAGTCATTATGATTGGTTTGCTCATGAAGTGACTGGTGAATATTTGGGCTCCTCTGGCTTGTATCTCCGTTCAAGGGATTTAGCCAAACTAGGGCAGCTTTATCTCAATAAAGGGGTATGGAATGGTCTGCGTATCTTTACGGAGGAGTGGGCCGAAGCGAGTTTAAAGCCCAAAGGAAAGTTCTGGACCAACAAAGCGATAGAATATGGCCACAATTGGTGGTTTCCATTCATTACTGTCGATGGGGAGAGGCTGACAATTGCCGGGATGCGCGGTTTTGGTGGTCAGGAGATGTTTATCATTCCAGAGTTGAAGTTAGTCATCACAATGACATCCGGGGCTTTTATTGGTCAAGATGAAGATTATCCCTTTGAGTTAATTGTTGATTATATTTTGCCTTCACTCGGAATAAAAAAAGCAAAATATATTAGTTAATACTAAAGAGATTAAAATGAATAAAGGTTTCTATATTTTCACAGTTGCCGGCCTACTGGCCTTTATGATAGTAAAGTTAGGCAATAATGAAAGGCAGCCGATTAATGCTGCATTACCGGAGAAGCCCTCATTCGCTATATCAACCGCATTTGATGGGCAATGGGAAGGCGAGAGAATAGATATCAGCGGTGATAAAATTTGTCTTGAAACCCGAGTGACTGGCACGATAACGCATGGCGAGGTTAAGTTGACACTGATGTATAACAATACCGTACTTCGCGGTTGGATCTCTAAGAATGGAACGTTGGAACTCTATGCTGATAGCCCACGCTGGGGCTACCGCTTTACCGGTACGGCACAAAAGAACCGTATCGACGGAGAATGGAGAGTGACTAACGCGCCATGTAGTGGGATATGGTACGTTGAACAGTGAATTTTATCTTCGTTTACCAGACAGTGGACAACATTAAATTTGCACCAAGTAAAAAAAGTAAGTAATTGACTATCTTTTTGTGTTTGTCGGGTGATATTTTATTGTGAGCCCAACTTCCAATGAAAACACTTAAAATAACAACAGGTAAGCAATATAAGTAAGCTGTTATTACTTCCATGTTGTAATTTCCAACTAGTTGATGACTGGCGATAGCAAAAATATTAGTAGCAAAGACATGTGCCTGAATTGTTGTGCGAAATTTACTAGGTGTCCAACCGACTAAAGAAGCAAAAAGAATGACGGGTGGACCTCCCATACCATATGCGCCAGCAAAAACACCTGAAATGAAGCCAAACCAATGTGCTGATTTTTCACTTACTTTATTGGTCTTTTTTATTTTTAGTAGATTCAGTGTTGAAAACAAGATGATAGTTGCAGCTAACGTTGATTTTACAATTGACTCATCTAAACTAGCAACAAAGTAGATACCGATTGGTATACCAATACAAGAGGATATAATAAGTCGTGATGCGCTTTTGAAATCAATGTTACGCCATGAGCTGGCCAAAACGAAAATCGAAACCGTAAAAGACATTAGGGTCATCAAGGCGGCAGCATTACCAACGTCAAAGAAGTATATGAGTAATGGCAATGCAACTAAGGCTCCACCGAAGCTAAATGTAGATTGGATAACACTTGAGAGCAATATTATTCCTAGTATTAAAATGTAACTATCCACAATGACCTCTGTTATGTGCGAGTATTTAACGGCATGTATACAGCTGGAATAACAATTGGCCTTTTCACGGGTAAACACAATTGACTGCCATAATATTAAACTTTTTATCGTGGTAAATATATGCCTCATTATGATTTTTTGTGGTGGTAGAAAGTTGCTGATGATAAGGAGGGGGGATTTTAATGTAATATTGGGTGGTGAATTGTTGCTATCAATAGAAGTCGATGACTGGAGAAATCCGATTGATTATCGAATTTTTGGAAAGCACAAAGGGACGCAATAATTAACTTATATTAAACGCTTTGAGTAACTTTAGCGTTTTTGATTACATAAAACAGACAAACTGTTTGGCTCGACATCACATATCTCATTTTTTTGGGGGGCTTTACATTAAAAACTGTTCATCCCTCGTCGCTTTTCAATATCAGAAATTTTAATAGTTAAATGTAATCGACGGGAAGGTTTGTATGGTATCTGAAAAGGTTTGGCCATGGATTGGGATAGCCATACTCTTTTTTGGGACTTCGGTTGTGTTTGCTCAGACATCTGATGATGAAATATTAGAGCTTTTTGTGGTTCCTTTTCATATTGAACTCAGCGATGGTGAAACGCTAAAAATGTCAGCGGATGCATTTTATGCTGACGGGACATATGTAAGAGATGTGCAAGGTGTTGAGTGGCACAGTAGTGACCCCGAGAGTGTGTCGATTGTTCAAAAAAGAACTATTTTTGCCGCAAAACCTGGTGCAGCTAGTCTTTATGCAACTCTTAACGGCTTTGAATCCGCTCAGCCTGGTACGGTTATTGTCGGTGACTCTTCGGTTGATGAGATGAATATTGAAATGAACATCACTAACGTCATGGTAGGGCAGACTGTTGATGTTAAGGTGTCGGCCACTTTTAATGATGGCGAAATAGAAGATATTACCGGCGCTGTTACTTGGCAGCGGGTGACGAATGATGATGCATTTGAAGTTGATGGACGCCAATTGACGGGTCTTAACGAAGGCTACGGATATTTGATTGCTCACTTTGATGGTAATAAATCAGATGCGCTTCGAATTGATGTTAATGATTCGGGGCATTTGGACTTGAAGTTGTTGGAGGGCGCGACAACGCTGGCGGTTGATTCCAGTGTTACACTCACTCCCCGTGCTGGTTCTTTAACGGTAATTGATAGCGATGATGTCGATGTTTATGTCACTGCGGGCATTATTTAAAGCAGCCAGTCTGTGGCTGCTAACGTAGAGAAACAGCTGTCCCTAAACAATGCTTACTTAGTTGCGCTGGTCATAATAGCATTGAGCGCTTTACTGACATTTTCTATCACAGTACGACACTTTTCATCCTCCAGGTTAATCACGTGGCGGTTCGCCAAGTAGGTCGGGTTGTTGTACATCACCCAGACGTCTTTGTTCTCATCTTCCATCACTAAGGCTTTTTGTGGCAGGTCGATGGCCGACGATTGTTGACAGGCCATAATCTTAGATCCGACTTTAGGGTTGCCGAAGATCAATAGTTCTGTTGGCCGTAATTCAATACCCACTTCTTTTGCTGAATTGCTGTGTTTTATATGGGCAAATAGAGTCATGCCTTTCTCGTTCAATACCCGTTTTATCTTTGCGGTGGTCTCTGGGGCTGTATAAGGGCTTTTGATGGAAACTATCCCATTGCTTGCCAATGCGGGGTAGCTAACATTAATGAAAAATAAAAATAGTAACAGTTTGATTTTCATTTGTTTATTCTCCATTAATACACTTGTCCTTGTTCGTTTAAAACGTAATGAATATAGACTTAAGTGACTTGTTTATAGTCATGAAGATCAGATTTAGCAAGCTGGCTAAGTAAAGAAAAAATGAACCATAGACTTGGAAAGGGAGAGCCATGTACATAGGCGAAGCTGCGAAAAAATCCGGTGCTTCGGAGCGGGCAATTCGGTTGTATGAGTCGATGGGATTGCTGAGGGTATCGAGGGCTGGAAAGTATCGTGTTTTCTCTGAAGCTGATGTTGAGTTTATTCGCCTTATCAAAGAGGGCCAATCTCTCGGGCTCCATCTTTCAGAGTTGAAAGAGTTGGTAGATGGTGAGCAGGATTTCAATTGGACCAAAGTGTTACAGCTTCTTGAAGAGAAGCAACAGAGCATAGCATCTCAGATAAAAATGCTAGAAATGCAATATTTACGTATTGGTGAATACCGGCAAGCGATTGATCAGTGTAACTATTGACTCTGACCCTAGGGTCAAGGTTTAAGATGCCTCTAGCTCGAATAAGGAGGTACGGTGATGAAAAAAGTCTTGGTTATCAATGCAAATCCAAAGCAAGAAAGCCTTTGCCAGTCATTGGCGGAGCACTATGCCAGCATTGCAGGCAAAAAACACGAAATCAAACAAGTGAACCTTGCTGATATGTCGTTTGAGATGGATCTTCAGCAAGGTTATGACAAGGAAACCCCACTGGAAGATGATTTGAAATGCTTTCAGCAACACGTGACTTGGGCGGAGCATATCGTCATTGTCAGCCCAGTTTGGTGGGGCACGATGCCAGCTAAATTTAAAGGGGTGATTGATCGGACGTTCCTTCCCGGCTTCGCGTTTAAATATCAAGAAGGGAAATCGATACCACAAAAGTTGTTGAGCGGACGTACATCGGAATTGATCATTACCCTCGATACACCGCCATTTTGGTATAAGTATGTTCAGGGAAACCCGATCTATAAACAATTGAAGCACACGATTTTGAGTTTCACTGGCATCAAAAATCGGACATCGACCTATTTGGGACCGGTGCTAACCGCAACAGAACAACGACGTCAGTCGTGGTTTGATACGGTCTCCAAGCGGGCGGCACAGCTTTAGTTTTATTTAGCCCTAGCTCGTATTTTACTCTTAGTTATTAGCCATTGGTTATTTATCACGGATTTTTAGCCACTGAAAAATAAAATCAGCGATGCTCTGAGGGGTGTTCAAATCCAAGTAAGGGAGGTGGCATCCCTCAGGAGCAGGTTGATCGCTGGCAAAAGCAATAATGTTTTCATCGTTAGGGTAGAAAAGTGGTTTACCGTAACTTGGGCGGTGTACTTCAATTTTTGTGATAGGCTGGTCGCGAAATCCTTCAACCAAAATCAGATCAAGCTGGCTGTGATCCAGTTGTGATAGGCACTCATCAAGTTGAGGCTCCTCTCGCTCAGGCTCTGGGTATTCGAAATACAGCATGTGTCTTTCTTTTGTCGCAAGCAGTGTTTGACTGCAACCGGCATGGCGTAAACGGTAGCTATCTTTGCCGGGTTTGTCCGGGTCAATGCTGTGATGGCTATGTTTGACTAAGCCAATGCGAAGCCCCTTAGATTTCAGCAACGGAATGAGGTTTTCTAGAAGGGTTGTTTTGCCTGAGCCACTATAGCCAGCAAAGCCAATAATTGGTGCCATGTTGAGTCTGTATCATTTATAAATAATCTCCTGAGTGTAATATTAAACTGAGTCATAGTCTTTTAATATCAGTGTTATCTCTGTCGTGTGAGAGAACAATAAATTGATAAGGAAAGAGTCACTCCACATCCAAGCCATTTAGGGTATATCTCGAGCTACAGCGTTTCAAACGGTGTATCAAAGTTGAGTTTCTTTAGTTTTTTCTCCAACAACATCATGTTTCCTACTACATTTATTGAGTACATCGCAGGCATCTGCTATTACCTTAAAGTAAGGTATCAACATGCCTTAATCGCTTGCCATACAGTTTTTTGACAGGAAGTCGTGGTATTGGTGGTAAGTACTCATAATCGCATCAGGGAGAGTGCAATGTGGGCAACATTGGATTTTGAAGCATCCGGCCTTTCCGGCCAGTCCTATCCTATTGAGGTGGGATACTCGTTACCAGACGGTTCTGCAAACAGTCTGCTGATCAACCCGCTCACCGCAGGTGATCCTTGGCAACATTGGGATGATCATGCTGAGCTCAAAATACATCAAATTTCTCGCCAGAAACTTCATAATGAAGGGCTTCAGGTCGTTGATGTGTGTCATCATCTCAACGCTGTGTTGGGAAAGTACGAACGTGTCTTTTGTGATAGCCAATGGGATCTTTTCTGGCTCGGTCGGTTATATCATGCGGCGCATATGAGGCCCTCATTTACCCTGACTGAAGTGGGTCTGTGGCTGTTGCAGGAAAATGGTATCGAGAGGGCGCATTTCCAACAAACAATGGCAGAGCTTGGCCCGGTATCGCATCGTGCAGAATCGGATGCCAAACAGATCAGGATGGCGATCACGCAGCTGACTGAATAAGCCTTTTTACTCAGTAAGATAATCCAGTTTTCTTAAGTACAGACAAACCCATTTCTGATGTGTGGAATATCAGAAGTGGGTATACTGATTACTAATATTCAGTTCTGAGTGAATCGCTTGCAGACCTCATCTTTTCATCAAGTATCGCCAAGTACCTTACCGCCATCTATTCGTGCTGCTGTGTTTAACATTTCGATGTCAGCCCCTGTTGCTGGCGAAATTCTTGGGCTGTTGGCGCAGTCTAAAAACGAGCGCTTTTCAAAACTTGCCGCCATCATTCAGCATGTCAGTCCGGATGTGTTGATGCTGTGTGAATTTGACCACCCCGGAGAGGGGGGGGGATGATGGGGCGCTAGAGAGATTTTGTCAGCAATACTTGGCCTCTTCTCAGCATGCTCAGCAAGCCGTGTCTTATCCCTATCGGTATTGCCCGCCATCGAACACCGGGTTGGCAATGGTGAATGATCTTGATGGCGATGGAAAAATCACGTTACCCAATGATGCACAGGGATTTGGTGAACATCATGGTCACTTCAGCTTTGTGATCCTGTCTCGCTACCCCATCATTGAAGACGAGATAAAAAGTTGGCAAACCCTCGTTTGGCAAGATTTGCCCGGACACAAAATGCCTGAAGGCTACTATTCTGCAGCTGCAAGTGCAGAGCTGCGGTTATCTTCCAAAAACCATGTCGTTGTGCCAGTGGATGTTGGCGGTAAGATCCTCAATGTATTATGTAGCCACCCGACGCCTCCGGTGTTTGATGGTCATGAAAAGCGCAATGCCCGCCGGAACCATGATGAATTAGCACTGTTAAAAGCCATTATCGATGGGGCAGATCACCTTGTTGATGACAACGGTCATTTGGGCGGCCTCTCTGCGGATAGCCAATTTGTAGTATTGGGTGACTTGAATGCGGATATGGCTGATGGTGATGGTATGAAGAAGGCGATTCGTGATTTGCTGCTGCATCCGAAAATCCATCGAACCGTATCAGCTGGCCGAATGACGCCTAAGAGTTTGGGGGCGCGTTTTCTTCGGCCTTGGCAACAGCGGAGAGGACGGCCAAGTGAGTGGACTCATATTTCAGGGCTGCGCCTTGATTATGTTTTGCCGTCGGCTAATTTGGACGTATTGCAAAGTGGGGTTTTTTGGCCCGATAAGAAAGATCCACTGCGGCATTTGATTACCGATGAACACGGTCGAGAGCGCTCGCAGGCGGGTTCAGATCACCGCTTGGTGTGGGTGGATATCGTTTTGAAATAGGCTATTGGATATAAGCGGTCACAGGTGGTTTTATGATGCTTCCTGACCTAGGCTTTTGAATAAAGGTTGATTCGACAGGGAGCACACCATGCCTGATTCACACAAACCACTGGGCGGTGAAGGTTTACGCGGACAAACTGCCGGTAGCACGGCACTGTGTACCGTGGGTAAAACCGGCACTGGCTTGACCTATCGTGGTTATGACATCTCTGACTTGGCAAAGTATGCCGAGTTCGAAGAGGTTGCCTACCTTCTACTGAAGGGAAAACTGCCGACTCGCACTGAGCTGGCGGCATACAAGACCAAGCTGATTTCTTACCGTGGTTTACCGTTGGCATTGAAATTGGTGCTTGAACAAATTCCTGCCGATGCCCATCCAATGGATGTCATGCGGACAGGTTGTTCCATGCTAGGCAACCTTGAACAGGAGCATGGTTTTACTGAAGAGTATGATAAAGCCGATAGGCTGCTAGCTTTGCTGCCTGCCATCATTTGTTACTGGTACCGTTATAGTCATCATGGGGTGAAAATAGAAACCTACTGCGATCAAGACAGTATTGCTGGGTATTTCTTGAAAATGTTGACTGATGAAACGCCCCCTGATTTACATACACAGGTAATGCACTGCTCGCTGATTTTATACGCAGAGCATGAGTTTAATGCCTCGACCTTTGCCGGGCGCGTTTGCGCTTCGACTTTGTCGGATATCTACTCTTGCGTGTGTGCCGCAATCGGTACGCTTAGAGGACCTTTGCATGGTGGTGCTAATGAGGCCGCCATGGATATGATTGAGCAATGGCAAAGTCCGCAAGAAGCGGAAGCGGGGATTTTGGCAATGCTGGCGAACAAAGACAAGATCATGGGCTTTGGTCATGCTATCTACCGGGAATCGGATCCACGCAATGCTTTGATTAAGGTTTGGGCTGAAAAGTTGGCTAAAGATGCCAGTGACCCTGTCCTATATGATATTTCAGTCACGGTGGAAGCGGTGATGAAGCGAGAAAAGAACCTGTTCTGTAATGCTGACTTCTTCCACGCTTCCGCATACCATTTTATGAGGATACCAACCAAGTTGTTCACGCCAATTTTTGTGATGAGTCGGGTGACCGGTTGGGCAGCCCATGTGTTTGAGCAGCGCGATCATAATCGGATCATTCGCCCGAGCGCAGAGTATATAGGCCCAGATCATCAAGACTGGTTACCCATCGATGAGCGTCACTAGCTTGAATTATACTCACTCAGGCTATTGGCAAACTTTGCCCCAAGGCAGGGTGTATTGGCAACCGAACTTTCTTGAGCCCAGCTTAGCTGTTCAGTGTTACCGCCAGCTTGATAGTGAACTGAACTGGCAGCAGCAGAAGATAAGAATGTTCGGTAGGGAAATACTGCAACCACGGTTGCAAGCCTGGTGCGGTGAGGCTGAATATACCTATTCAGGCTTAACCATGCAGCCTGACCCTTGGACGCCCACATTGCAGGCTATTCGTCAGCAGTTGTCTGCTCTGTTGGGGCAGACTTTTAACTCTGTGTTGGCCAATCAGTACCGCAATGGTGACGATTATATGGGGTGGCATCAGGACAACGAGCCCGAATTGGGTGAAGAGCCGGTTATCGCCTCCATCAGTTTAGGGGCGACACGACGTTTTGTATTGCGGAATCGGCAAAGTAAAGAGAAGAAAGAGTACCAGCTGACGAATGGCTCGTTGCTCGTAATGGCGGGTGAGCTACAAAGCTTCTGGCAACATACGGTGCCGAAAACGAAGCGGCCAACGGAACCTCGTATTAATCTAACGTTTCGTCAGATAACGCGCTAACTTTCTGCTCTGGTGTTGTCTTCTTAGATATTGTCTTCTCAGGTATTTGCTGCTCAGGTAGTGTCAGTTGCAGGGGCTGGTTCTTATTGAAGCACGTTCTTTTTCGCTATTGTTATAGCGATCACAGATGAAAGCATTAATTTACAGTTTTCTGACGTAATGGATTCAAGGCTTTGTTAGCGTTCTGGCTAACTATTTACCGTAATGAGCAGGGAGTCTTCAATGGGATGGGTTAGCAGTCGATTACACAGGGCAGTTGTTTCTTCGCTGATCGTAGGGGCGGTGGTCACCTCACCACTGCTTTTAGCTGACGTTCAATCCGCTACAGAGCAAGGATTGACCCTGAGTGCTGGCGATGCCAATGCCAATGGTATTTCTAGCGGCGATACAGCAAGCTTTCAGCAAGATGCCGAGCGTATTCGCCAAACCTATGAAAGTCAGCTTTTTACCCTCCCTGCTTTTAAGATGGGCCACTATGGCTTGCGGATGTACCGCCAGACACAAGACTTCAAATATCAAGCGGCCATTTGGTCTGATATGGCACGTGTCGCCAGCCGGCTGAACTTCTTCGCGACAGAAGTGCATACTGCGGAGCAAATTGACGCTTACTCTGCAGAGCGACTTGCTCGTTATGACCACAAAGAAGATGTCCGAAGTGACTTGCGCTATGAAGCGACCAAAGACAAACCGGAATATTACTATCTCGGGGTTGATCTGCTGGGATCAATGGCCCGTGCTAACGAGTATGGTTTGAAGCACCGTGAAGATGGCAAGCTCAGAGAAGTGATCCGCCGGTATGATTTCAAAGATTATGCGACCGATCCTGAAATGATCAGGGCATGGGCGGCACAGTTGGCTAATCAAGTGTACTGGCTGCGCCAGTTAGGGGAGCAGGATGTGGTTGATGATTTTACTGCCGCTTTTAAAGAAACCTATCCCGACAGCCAAGATAGCAAGCTGACTGATCAGCAATTTATGAACAAGGTTTATGGTTTAACTCATATCATTTTTGCGGCGACCGAGTACTACCAGCATCCGGTAAAAGAATCTGACTATCAATGGATCTATGACTACTACCGCGACAATATCGATACCATCATTGCGCGCTCGAAAGAAGATGTGATTGCAGAGGTCGGCATCAACTTCCTATTGGCCGGATTGGAGGATGATCCTATCGTTGACAAGACCCGAAAGGCAATCCAGCGCTCCTTAAACCGACATGCGGGTATTGTCCCTGCGGTAAACGGTACTACCAGTTTGCTGGATGGTGAGCACCGCAATGTACTAGCAATTATGTTGTTGGATTGGCGTGGAGCCAATGCCGTACCGACTATTCAGAAGCAGCCGGAAATTTTCACCGGCAAGCCATATGGCTTGATTACTAAGTAATACCTAGCGTAATAGACAATGGATTCGAAATACAGCGCCCCTATTTAGGGGCGTTTGTCATTAAGGTGGACGTTGAAATCTTAAATGGCCAATAGCCAATAGCCTAGTAGTGATATTTTCCACTAATGCTGTTGACGTTGAAGGTTTGGACCTTCATGGATGGTGACCAGTAAACACTGTTCCAACCAGCCTTTATCTTGAGTTGACGAATGAAGTCTTCGGGGGTGGGAAGTTGTTCCCATACTTGTGGCAAGAACAAGGCTTGCTGATACTGATCCGACAGGATCACGCCGACTTTTTTATTTTTTAGGTAGTCAATAAGCGCTTGCTCTGAGTCGACGACTAGATCTTTGGGTGGGGTCAGTACAGACACTTCCACAACTAAATCATCAAGCTGTTCTTCGACTAGCGGCATAAAGCGGCGATCTTGGTAAGCACTTGCTCTGGCTTTGTTGTGGACTTCCATCACCAGCGGTGAATGAGCCACGGTTGTACCGAGGCAGCCCTGAAGCTGTCCATCGACAGTAAGAGTAACAAAGCAAGCGCCAGGTTGGAGTAGCCTCTTGCTGTATAAATCTAATTGGGGAGGTTGGGGAATAGTATCCGAAAAATGGCCACGAATAGCATCGCGAGCCACATCTAAAAGCTGGGTTAACTCACCTTTATTGAGGTTCTGAAACGAGATAGCTGACATATCCTACGACTCTCTCCTTATCTCCGGCGTCGGTGTCGCCTGAGTTTATTAATGTTTTACGTATAAGTGTGTATCCCCTTTTTTTGGCTAACAAAAGCAATGTATTAATCCCTGTTGAGCCACAGGCTTGTTCCGGAACGAGCGTTGGCTCATAGTTATCGATCATTGTGCAGGTCTGGCGGTCTATGCGCTGTGCTTCCGAATAAGAGTGGAAGTGGCTTAGATCACTACTGACAACAAGCAGACAGTCGTCACCTTGCCAGAGGGAATCAATCAGCTTGGCGACATTATCCGGATGTACATTACTGGTTAAAAGCGGTAACAGGGTGAAGTCATGTAAACATGACTGCAGGAAAGGCAATTGCACTTCGAGACTGTGCTCAAGGGCATGAACCTGATCCGATACTTCAATATCATCTATTTCCTTCAGCTTTTCAACAAATTGTGTGTCAATTTTTATTTTACCTAATGGTGTTTCAAAATGATCCACTGCAGGGATAGCACAGCCTTGGAAATAGTAACGATGACTGGGCCCTATCAGGATCACCCGACGAATACGTTTGGCTTCAGGAAGTAGGTAACGGTAGGCATCAGCAGCGACTTTGCCTGAAAATATATAGCCGGCGTGCGGCACAATTAGAGCACGGATAGGGGGGGTGTGATTGGGTGCCGTATGATGGGGTGTCCGAAGCCATTCAACCATCTGGCTTTTAAGGGCAGCTGCAGAATGGGAATAAAAATGGCCTGCTACCGCTGGTGGACGCGTATTCATAGGCTACCTACCGATATAAAGTCATAAAATATGGACTAATCTTAAGTATAGGAATAAATATACCAAAGTGGTCTCAAGGTGCCAGAATTCAGAGCTACATCAATGTGTTCAATTCAAGAGAGATAACCATTAAGGGACTATGATGTGCCAGCCTCCGGAATTTTATCCCACAAAATATTGGCATCGGCTTGATGATGGCAGGGTGGTGTGTGACCTTTGCCCACGTCAGTGCCGGTTGAGAGAGGGTAAGCGTGGAGCATGTTTTGTCAGGCAGGCTCACGAGGGTGAAATAGTTCTAACAAGTTATGGCCGGTCCAGCGGATTTTGTATTGACCCTATCGAGAAAAAGCCACTCAATCACTTTTACCCCGGAAGTTCGGTGCTTTCCTTCGGTACCGCGGGGTGCAACCTAGGTTGTAAATTCTGCCAAAACTGGAATATCAGTAAATCCCGCCAGATAGATACTTTGGGTTCATCGGCGATGCCTGAGCAACTGGCACTGGCTGCGCAGCGCTATGGCTGCGACAGTATTGCTTTTACCTATAACGATCCGGTGATCTTCATGGAGTACGCAGTGGATGCCGCGCAGGCATGCCGGGAGTTAGGCATCCATAGCGTTGCGGTGAGTGCGGGGTATATCTGCGATAAACCACGGGTTGATTTTTACCGCCATATGGACGCGGCCAATATTGATTTGAAAGCATTTACAGAGCGTTTCTACCATAAAATATGTAGCGGTCATCTTGCGCCTGTGCTCGATACTTTGTTATATCTGCGGCATGAAACCGATGTGTGGTTTGAAATTACCACCTTGTTGATCCCTGATGAAAATGACAGCCCACAAGAAATAGATGCCTTGACTCGTTGGGTGTATGACAACCTAGGTCCTGATATTCCGATCCATTTCAGTGCCTTCCATCCGGATTTCAAGATGCTAGACAAGGAGCGAACGCCACCTGAAACGGTGAAAAGAGCGCGGGAGATCGCTGTGGCAAATGGGTTGCATTATGCCTATGTGGGGAATATTTACGACCAAGCAGGTGACAGTACCTATTGCCCTGGTTGTGGCAAGAATGTACTTTCTCGCAACTGGTATCAATTGGGGGATTGCCACTTGACCAGCCAGGGACAGTGCCATTACTGTGGCTATCAGTTAGCCGGGCGCTTTAAGCCGATTGAAAAAGCATTTGGACGACGTCGGATCCCTGTGCAAATTGCCAGCGAATAATGATAGATCTTCGCATAACAGGTGGTCTGGACTTGTCAGCAGTATAAGCAATCCGATATCTTACAGACCTAATTACAAACACCCGAATGAGAAAGTAAACATGTCTGATATGACGATGGAGCAGCTTGCGAGCTACCACAACCTTGTGATCACCCAGCCTAACTGCCCGTTTTGTGTTAAAGCCAAAGCGATTTTGGATGAGCGCGGTACTGAATACACCACATTGGTATTGGGCACTGATCTTGCCAAAACCATGATGGTTGATTTTATCGAGCAGCAAACGGGTAATGTTGTACGCACTGTTCCGCAAATCATTTTGGATGGCCAATACATCGGTGGTCACGATGACTTGGTTGCTTTCGTCGAGCGTCAGGTAGAAAACGACGCATTTGGTGGTTTTGAGCTGTAAGCTCTGGGGGATATCTAACCTTTCCACCAACGGTAATAACCGAGGCAGCGCAGTAGCGCTGCTTTTTTTTGGCTTGATCTAGGCTAAATATCCTGCATTATTTTCAGGCTCTACAGCGAGGCTCTGGTAAACTGGTATTTTAATTACGCTATATGGATTTTCGGCAATGCTTAGTTATCAGGGACTGTTTTTCCTGCTGTTGTTAGTGATGGCATCTGCATTGATTATTGGTCATTCGTTTCGATACAACCGCAAGATAACGCCTATTTCTTTTATGATTATTGGTGTGTTATCAGTGATTTCAGTGACTACTTACGTCTTTTTAGGTCATGAGCCGATCAATACCGTCAAGCAGCCACTGGCCTCTTCAACGCTTTCCGAAGAGCAACTGCTCCCAGAAGAAATGCTGATGAGTGCGGCAGAACTAAATCAAAAGCGTGTTGAAGAAATACAAGACAAGCTTCGAGAAGACACCCAAAATGGTGAGCTATGGTATGCGCTGGGGAATGCCTATATGTACAGCAGTGAGTTTGAGAACGCTGGCACGGCATTTCTTTATGCATTACGGTTAGCTCCTGAGCCCCAATCCAATATCTATTCGGCAATGGCAACAGCCAGCTATTATCAAGAAAAGCAGTATTTCACCGCGCAGAGTAAGGCTTGGCTCGATCGTGCTTTGGAGTTGGATGAAAACAATGTTTCTGCTTTGATGTTACTGGCTTCTGATTATTTCCTTAATGCGCGTTACCAAAAAGCGATTGATACTTGGCAGCAGGTCTTGGATACCGAGCGCACTGACTTGGATAGGGTCGAAGTCATTAATGCGATAAACCGGGCAAAGAATTTTATTTAGCACTGAGGTCTGAACTCTAGCAGAGACCTAACAGTTAGAGCTTAGTATTAGGGGGCTAAACAGCTCCTTCTCATTTATATGGTATTAGAGTTTTTTGCTATTAATCATAGTTTACACTTCAATTTTAAATGTGATTGAATATTGATATTTAAAACTATAATTACCTTTAATTATGAATAATGACCGATTAAACCGCGGTTGATACCGAATTAAACCTGTCCTACCAAGGCAAATATGTCATGGCGTAGGATTTGGATGTGTATTGATAATTGAGTAGAAACGAAGCCAGCAACTTGGTGCTGGCTTTGAACGTGGCTGATTGATGGTTGTTATCACATAAAGATGGCCTAAATGATGCTGTTAAATGTGCCTGCAATTATTGAAGAGATGATCATAAATACAGATAAGATCCCTTGTGAATAGTCATGTAACCAAGTGCTGTATTCAGGTATATCAAAAATAACGAGGATCCACATCATCAGGAAAACATGGGCAACCAGCCCCCACAGGATATTTTTCCAGTTAAATCGCATAACAAAAGGGATGAAAACGATGCTGAAAAAAACATAACTCCAGAACATTACCGACTTAAGCCAAGCCAAAGCATCAATGCTAATAAGCATGTCTGTAAATCGAGCCATACGGTGGGCATTCAATACGTCATTTAATACAGTTACGGACAACCAGCAGCTACCAATGGTCAGCGCAAGGATGATAAATCGACGGACAATACTATATTCATTACTCCCAAGGGCTTTTCCCAGGCCATAACAGACACCCGTTTGGGTTGCGACAATAATGCTCCAGAAAATGCTAATTCCCATTAAGCGGTAAAGATCGAAACCAACTTCTTTATCTCCGCTTTGTACCATAACTAAATTATCAGTCTGGCCTGTGTAAGTGAGATAGCAGCAAAAAAACACCAGTGCGATCGCGATATGCATGGGGTCTAGAATTGCTCGCCAGTTGCGAGGGGCATAGACATAGTAAGCTGATGTCATGATCAGCGAAGAAGCTAAAGGGCGAAATAGAAGGTAATAGCTACAGAAAGGGATCACAATTGCAGCGATTAGCAATTCATACCATTGTCTAGCTAAAAGCGACTCATTATTTATCAGAATAAAAACGGGTAATAGCAGTGCACATCCTCTTACTGCCAAAATCAACCAAGCGGGTTTACTGGTTGAGTTTATGTCCCATGCTGCCATTGCACGGTCTAAACGAGAGCGACCAAACTGAGCAAAAAAGCCAGCGACAAAAAGCGGTATCATCAAAATACCCCAGCTATTGAGTAATACTTCCAGTGCAAAGCTAGCAATAGTGTTGGCGTAATAAAGCAAATAACCGATTGCAACAATCCCCAAAATAAATATAACCGTCCCATCGCCGTTTTCGATAGTGGTGTTTTTTGAGCCGTAACGATCAGTGCGTGTGACTCTATACTGTTTGCTCTGCTCAACTTGCGTAGAGTCTACTGTCACCATCAAGATTTTATAGGCCATTTTCAATACTTGAAAGAAGAAAGAAAGGACCGGAATGCACGCCAGTGGTTGCTGACGTAGTGTATATAAATTAGCCATGTGGGTTTATTATCGTTAGTTTATAGAAAATAAAATTATGATTATTTTTTATTTGAAGATAAAAGGATTGGCATGGTAGCAGAATTACGATGGTAACACTAAGTCATTGATTAATAACTTTGTTGTATTTGCTGAGGGTATATTTCTATAGGTCGAAGATAGTTGCAGAATATTATTGAGTCGAAAGGGGAGCCAGCACCTCGGTGCTGGCTATTATCATTGCGGATAAAATATGAAAAACGCTTTAGTCTTGTTTGAAGAATGAGTAATCGGTGTAACCCTGCTCATTGCCACCAAATAGGGTAGAGCCATCAAGGGCTGCGAGTTGTTGATTATTCTTCAACCGTTCGACTAAGTCTGGGTTGGACACAAATGGTCGACCAAAGGCAATGAGGTCGGCATAGCCTTTATCGAGTATCTCGTCAGCACGTTCTTGGGTGTAACTGCCCGCAACAATGATGGTGTTGGTGAAGTGTTCGCGTAATTCCATACGAAAACTTTCAGGGATCACGGGGGCATCATCCCAATCAGCTTCGGATAAATGCAGATAGGCAATATCTCGTGCTTGAAGTTGTTTCGATGCTTCAAGGATGGTCGGGACTATATCGGGGCAGTTCATATCTTTGAAGGTAATAAACGGTGCCAGTCTAACGCCGACTTTATCTGCGCCTATTGCGTCACTGACTGCATCAACAACCTCTAGCAAAAAGCGGATTCGATTCTCACGGGCTCCGCCGTAATTGTCGGTACGGTGATTCGAATTGGTACGGAGAAATTGGTCGATGAGGTATCCATTACCGCCATGGATTTCAACACCATCAAAGCCCGACGCAATGGCGCTTTTCGCTGCGTTGGCAAAATCTTGGACCACTCTATCTATATCGGCTTGAGTCATGGCGCGCGGTTGAATGCAATCAACCATGTTACCGTTGCCTTGTTCATCGGCAATCCAGACTTGTGTTTCTACGGGTGCTAATGCCGATGGAGCAATGGGCAATTCACCTTGTTGGAAGGTCGGGTGAGAGACACGGCCCACATGCCAAAGCTGACAATACATTGCGGCACCTTGGTGTTTAACGGCTTGGGTAACAAGTTTCCATCCATCTATTTGCTCATTGGTATAGACGCCCGGGGTGAACGAGTAACCTTGTGAATCATCGGAAATTTGAGTCGCCTCTGAGATGATCAATCCAGCGCTTGCACGCTGTTGGTAGTAGTTCGCCATCATCTGGTTGGGAATATTCCCCGGTTGACTGCTACGGGCACGTGTCATCGGCGCCATTACCAGGCGGTTTTGAAGTGCGAGGCTTTTAAGTTGGGTTTGTTCGAATAGCTTGCTCATGTTTTTATCCTTACTTCAATAATGCCACGTTGGTTTTTTTGCTGACAGATTCCATCCAGTTTTTCACCGCCGGCACCCACTGTATTTCTGGCTCACTAAAGAAGCCGCGTAGAATCGAGAAAACAATGGCTTCATCCACGAGGCTCACATGCTGATAAGACGGTAGGTTGAGCACTTTACTAACTTGTTGGATAAGCAATTCCACGTCTTTGGTGATAGCCGGGGTATTTTTGAGTAATGCGTCAAAGTTCAGATCCTCGGTTTCCTTTTTAGCTCGCCATGCTTTTCTTGCCGATTCTGTGTTGAATTCAGCGAGCCCCATACCGGACCAGCGAGGGTAGCCCACTTTCTGTAGCGGAAGAAAAGCACTCTGTTGCCATTTAAGGACGGTTTGTGACGGAAGATGCGATTCCGTTGAGTTTGCTATCTCTTGGAAGTATTTGATGATATCAAGGCTCTCGGCCACCGCTTCGCCATTATCTTTGACCAACACGGGCACTTGCTTACTGCCGATGATGTCAGTGGTGGTTTTATCATCGTCATAGTCGATATTGACGATATCCAATGGAGTGTTGAGCACGCCTGCCACGTAGCGAACTCGGGCACTGAAAGGGCAATGTTCATAGATATAGAGTTTCATGAGGTATCCTAATAATCTGCTTGATTAATAACTTGAAATTAGTGGTTCAGGGCCGGTGCTAGTGCAGGTTGAGCGTTTTCCCGGCGATTGGCTTTGGCAATGAATAGCAAGCCAATCAAAGGAATGACGATTGCCGCATAAGGGATCATGCCGGCCCCCATTTGGCTATCGAGTACCATGCCACCTAAGAAACCGCCAAATGCGTTGGCTAAATTGAATGCTGATATGTTTGCGGTAGCGGCGAGCTCTTGACCTTCTCCGCCGTGGTTCATTACCCGTAGCTGCATGGCTGGTACATTGGCAAAAGAAGCAATACCAAACACAAAGGCTGCAGCGACAAACATGACTTTGCTCTCGATAGTAAGTCCGATTAATACCAGTGCCACAATCATGGCAACGGCCCAGAACATAGAGGCTTTCTGTAAGTTCTTATCGGATGAGCGTCCGCCTAAAGTGTTACCGATAATCAGACCGAGCCCGACGACAACTAAAATCCAAGTAACAGAATCTTCACCAAAACCAGTAATGTGCATCGCGATAGGTGCCAAGTAGCCGTAAAGTGTCATGAAGCCGGACCAAGCAAATACGGTGATGGCAAGGCTGATGAGCAACATCGGGTTCTTGAACGCCAGTAGTTGTACTTTGACATCTTTGGCTTCGCCGTGCCCCGTTGATTTAATAACTGCAGCGATAAAGAACAGCGCGATCAGGCCAAATGCGGCAACGGTTAAGAAGGTGGAGTGCCAACCAAATTGCAAGCCAATCCAAGTCCCACCGGGTACGCCTAATACGTTGGCCAGAGTGAGTCCTGCAAACATTTGGCCAACCGCTCGACCGGCCATTTTTTCAGAGACTAAATTGGTCGCTACCACAGCACCTATGCCATAGAAAGGCCCCTGAACTAGCCCGGTAATCACGCGGCTTATCATCAGAACAAAGTAGGTCGGGGCATATGCAGACAGCACATTACCAGCGATGAACAGTACCATAAGGCCGGCTAATACGGCTTTCTTGTTAAATCGTGCAAGATAGATGGTGAGCAACGGCCCGCCAATAACGATAGCGAGTGCATAGGCACTGATCATGTAACCGGCTTGGCCTTCGGTAATCAAAAGGGAGTTAGCAACTTGTGGCAGAATACCGGCGATAACAAATTCAGCGGTGCCAATCGCAAAGGCTGCAAGCGTCAAGATCCATACCTGCAGCGGCATTTTTTCTGTTTTCATTATTGAGTTCTTTTTTGTGAAATATTTGATGAGCCAACGTAGATAGAAGCACATTGGCACTCGAATCAGTCTTGCTTGAGATGCCGTTAGCCGAGCAGGGCACCACCATCAACATCAATGACGGTTCCTGTCATGTAGGTATTGTTAATCAACAAGCGATACGCGCTGGCGATGTCACTGGCTTGGCCGACTTTACTAACCGGTAGGGCATTTTGCGCGCGTTGATACATGGCATTTTTGTCTTCTTCACTCATGTCTTGGTACGCTTCGGTTTTGGTTAAGCCTGGGCTTACCGCATTGACACGAATGGGAGCTAATTCTTTGGCAAGCACTTTCGTTACCGCTTCGATAGCGGCGTTGATTGCTGTTTTGACATAGTTACTGGCGACCACCTTGCGTGACAGCATGCCTGAAGTTAGCGTGATAGTGCCGCCTTGCTTGATATAGCGCGCTGCTTGTTTGGTCGTATTGATTGCTCCCCAAAACTTGGTGTCGAAGGCGGTTTTGGCTTGGGAAATATCCACATCAATCACTTTTCCTGATGGTGCGTAAGAGCCCGCAGTGATGATGAGGTGATCAAAGGCACCAATCGATTCAAAGTAGTGGTAAACCGACTGCTCATCATTAATGTCTAAACCTGTCTTGCGACTTGCAACATGAACAGTCGTGCTCTCATTTTGAAGTTGCTTGGCGAGTTCTGCGCCAATTCCGGAAGTTCCACCGATAACCACATAGACGGTCTTGTCTGATTTCATGATGTTTGTCTCCAATATTGTTTCGATGGAGTCAGTATATTGATTCAACAAAATTTGATAATTGGGTAAAATTTAAATTGATTATTCGGCTGAGATGAACAATCTTGCATTAAGGAGTGATAGTGGACAAGTTTTCGGATATGGCACTGTTTGTCAGTATCGTCAAAAACCAAGGCCTTGCGGCGGCGGGGAGAGAGCTGGGCTTGTCGCCAGCCACGGTAACGGCAAGGCTGCAAGCGCTTGAAGAGCGCTATGAGGTAAAGCTGCTTAATCGCAGTACACGCCATATCTCGTTGACCGATTCAGGTGCGATGTACCATCAAGCGTGTTTGGAGATCATCGACAGTGTGAAGGAAACGGAAAATCTGCTGCAAAGTGGCACGAAGCAGGTGAGTGGCACGCTAAAAATATCGGCACCAAGAGATATTGGTAAGCAGTACATTTCCCCTATTTTGTCGGCCTTTAGTGAGCAATACCCCGACGTAACCCCTTACCTTTATCTGAACGATAACTTGTCGAATTTGGCTGAATCAGGGCTAGATATAGTGATCCGCTACGGTGAGCTTGCAGATAGTAATCTGATCTCTCGAAAGCTGGCTTCTAGCCGTCGTGTGTTGTGTGCTTCCCCGGAGTATTTAGCTAAGAAGGGGACGCCTATCACGCCGCAGGACTTGGCGATGCATGACTGCCTGGCGATGGTACGTAGCAATGAGGAATTGAAAACGTGGCATTTCCAAGACAGCGATCAGCACAATGTCATTACTGTTGTGCCCAAGCGGTTTTCTGATGATGGGGAGGTCATACGTCAATGGGCACTAGATGGGGCTGGTATTGCACTGAAATCTATTCTGGACGTACAACAAGACATCAAGCAGCAGCGTTTAGTCACGGTTTTAAATGGTTATATGAAAAACTTCAATGCGTCCACATCTTCTGTTGGAGCGGATTTAAATGTGATTTATATGAGTCGGCAATATCAGCCTAAACGGATTCGATTGTTCTTGGATTATCTGATTGAACATTTCGATCAAGCTATTTGCTCCTCTCACAAATAAAAAAACGCCCCGATGAATGTCGGGGCGTTGTTCATAGATTTAAGCCTTTATCTTATTGATCATAGCTCGCTTCACGGGCTTTTGCTTCTTTGTCCCACTCAGGTATTACGGTTTTCAGGAAGTCTTCTTTTTCTTGATTCATTCCATCCATGTCCATCCCCAGTGCTTGCTGGGCTTTAAGCTTGGTAGAAATGTCTGGGATTTCAACTGGATCGGTAATGCCTTTGGTGGCCAGTAGGCGTACGACGTTAGCACGGGCGTCAGCAGCTTTATCTAACGCAGTACCGAGAACGCGTAGGGCAACTTCTGGTGCGTGCATGTGAACACCGTGAGAAGCAATCGCGTAATCCCAGCGCCATTGTGCGTGGCGGATATCGGTAAGGATTGGCTTCATTTCTTCTTCGGTAGCCCCAGCATCCCATGCTGCTTTCGCTTCAAAGTGTGCAGCGACAATCTGCTTCTCGGCACGAAGTTTCATTTCTAGCACTTGCGCTTTACGGGTAGATACGATGCCTTGTAGCGTTTCTTTGTCTTGGGTATGGCAGTTGGCACAGGTATCTTCGAAGCGGTCAAACGGGTTGCCGATCTTGTGATCAGTAAAGACGACGCCGTCTTCGTTCTGTACCTTCGGCATGTGACAGTCGATACATGTCACGTTGTTCTTGCCGTGGATACCGTCACGCCATGTTTCGTACTCTGGGTGCTGCGCTTTGATCATCGGAGCTTTAGATACGCCATGAGTCCAATCGCTAAAGCCGATATTATCGAAGTACACTTCCATTTCATCTACGCCGGTTCCCATGTCCCATGGGAATTTCACTGCGTTTTTGCTTTGTTTCTGGAAGTAGTATTCAACGTGACACTGGCCACATACTTGTGCTTGCTGGTCAAGGCGAGAGCCATCTTCGAATTTCTTGCCAATCGTTTCCATCGCGCGGGCAGCGTATGGACGTGACAAGGCGAGGGCGGGTTTACCCTGCTTGAAGTCTTCGCTATTGGTATTGTGGCAGTCGGCACAGCCGATGGCATTGTTGATTTCTGAACCTAGACGGGCCCATTTACCGTCGAAATAGCCATCTTCGCCACGCTCGTCAATGACACGGGCAACGTCAGGGCTCTTACAGCTCCAACAGGCCATTGGCATCGGGCCAGAGTTTTCGTCTTGTGGGCCACCGGTACGTAGGGTTTCGCGAACGTCCGTTACCGCATAGAAGTGGCCACGGGCTTTGTTGTAGTCTTTGGCAAAGCCATAGCCAGCCCAAAGGATGACCATATTAGGGTCGCCTTCGAGGGCATCTTCGATCTGTTCGCTTTCCTTGGTTGCTTCCCAGGTTTTGTATTGATCTGCATGGGCAGCGGCAAAAGCTTCGTTGCGTGCTTCAATTCTTTCTTTTTCAGCGGGTTGCTCAGTAGCAAACGCATTACCAGAAAGAAATATTGCAGACAGTAATGCTGCAACAGCGGCAGTATTTCTCGTCCATTTATTACTCACGATGTGCACTCCATAATTCTTGTTGTAAGTAGAGCCAAGCGTTGTGAGAGCGGCTTTCAATGCAAACAGAATCAGAGTTCTAAATAAGGATATCAGAAAGGAGAAATAACGAGATAAAAGCGATTTATTTTTTGTTTTGGATCAAAAGTGAAAAGTGAATAACGGGAGGTAGATTAATAATTTACCTATATACCCCTAAGGGGGTATTTACATAACCCTTTATTATTGAGTCTGGGGTTTCTATTAATGTTATTGTAAAACAACAGGTTAGCATGTTTTTTGAGATTGATCTAAATCAGAAAATAATCATATTCAATACTACTTTTAGTGTATTTGTTATTTGTCGCATATTTTCACATCTTGAAATATAGTTTAATAAGCTTGTTGAGCGTTGTGGCTTAAAGTTGATGCAAATAAGAATTGATTTCAAATGCAATGGATTATTAATTGCGAAATCAAACGGGCACTATTGTGCCTAATTTGTAATATCAGCACCGGTTACTTTTTGATTTTTGATTAAAAGTAATTGTGGAAGATGAAAAGGTGAAAAATGGGCAATCATAAAGTAGCCCTGAATAGCATGTTGACGTTGTTTGTCGCTATGTGTATTTGGGGTTTCTCAATCAATGTTGCCGCAGACTCCCAGAACACAGAAGCCACAGCAGCCAGCCCTTCTGTTACTACTTCGGAGTCCGGCAGACATGTCGTCGAATTCAACCGGGACAGGGATTACGCATGTACCCAGTGCCATAAGGATGAACAAGACGTCCTCAAAGGTGCGCACAGCACCGCTATTAACCCGCACACAAATCGTGATGTGACTTGCGTCGACTGCCACAGTAATGTAGGTAGCGATCACCGCAATGGCGCATCAGAGGTCACGAAATTTGCACCGGCGCAATCTGTAGCCGGCAGTGAAAAGCCGGCGGCTGATGTCGCTTGGATCACTCAGCAAAATGAAACCTGTGTGAATTGTCATGAGCCAGAGAATCTGCGTGAAGTTAATTGGACACACGATGTCCATGCGCTCGATCTCTCTTGTGCTTCTTGCCATAACATCCACCCAACATCTGATCCAATGAAAGGTATCGAGAGAAAGCCAAGAATCAAGCTTTGTGTCGATTGCCACTCTGATCAGATAAAAGTAAAAGAGTAGGGGAGAGATTATGACGTGTTCAAGACGTAACTTCCTGGCCGGTGCCGGGGCTGTCATCTTCACTACAGGGGTGGGAGCCTCAAACTTAGTGGGCCGTAAATCTTTAGCGGCCACTATGGAAGATGGTGTGAAGCGTTACGGTATGGTCCATGACGAAACACTGTGTATTGGTTGTACGGCATGTACTGATGCCTGCCGTGAAGTCAATAATGTGCCTGAAGGAGTCTCGCGACTGGAGATCGTCCGCAGTGAGCCACAGGGCGAATACCCAGATGTTGACTATCAATTTACCCGTATCTCTTGTCAGCATTGTGATAACGCTCCATGTGTTCATGTCTGCCCTACAGGAGCGGCCTATAAGGATGACGAAACAGGCATTGTTGCCGTAGACAACTTTAAGTGTGTCGGTTGTGGCTACTGCCTAGCCGCTTGTCCGTATCAGGTGCGTTTCTTCCATCCGGAAACCAAGTCGGCAGATAAGTGTGACTTCTGTCGTGAGACCAACCTTAAGGAAGGCAAGCAGCCAGCCTGTGTGGAGTCGTGCCCGACTAAGGCACTGACATTTGGCGATTTGAACGATCCAAACAGTGAAATCAGCCAGATGATCACGCAGAAGCCGGTTTACCGACAAAAAGTCGAGCTCGGCACCCAGCCTAAGATGTATAAGGTGCCACATGGAAAAGGGGAGATAAAAGGATGAGTACGACATTTGCAGATGCCTTTTATTTTGACTCGCTAGTCTGGGACTGGATCATAGCGGTCTACCTGTTCTTAGCAGGGATGTCAGCCGGTGCCGTCATGATTGCTATTTACCTCAAGCGTAAGGTGATCGAAGGGTATCCGGCGAGCAACGGTATTATCAAAGCAACAGCGATTCTGGCTCCATTTGGGATCATTGTCGGCTTGTTGATTCTGGTTTTCCACCTGACCAAGCCGTGGTCTTTTTGGAAGATAATGATCTTCTATAACCCAACGTCAGTAATGTCGATGGGTGTGGTGTTATTCCAAGTCTATATGGTTGTATTGTTTGCTTGGATTGCCATTATCTACAAGAACGAATTGCTGGCATTGTTGGGCGATAGGTTGCCTATTGTCGGCAAAGTCATGAAGGTATTGGACCGCTTCGAAAACAGCATTGAGCTGTTCTTGGGCTTTCTGGCATTGTTACTGGCAGCCTACACCGGCTTCCTGTTATCGGCGCTTCAGACTTACCCGATGCTAAATAATCCAGTATTGCCTATCTTGTTTTTGTTTTCGAGCCTGTCCTCCGGTGCGGCCGCTTGTTTGTTGTTTGGCGTGGTGTTCTTCAAAGAGTCGGCGAAGAGTGCCAGTGTCAGTTGGGTTCACAAGTTTGAGCGTCCGGTGGTGATGTTTGAGTTGTTCGTTATCTTTGCTTTCTTCTCCGGTTTGTACTTCGGTGGGGGCCAAAGCGAGGTAGCAGCACTGTCGGCGATCGGTGGCGGATTCTGGGCTAGCTGGTTCTGGTATGGTGTAATCGGTATGGGAATGCTGGTGCCATTGGGGCTGAATGCGGTTAGCCCTGCGGGTGTTAAGCATAACAAAGCCTTCATTATGCTGGTGACCACATTAAGTTTGATCGGTGTACTGATGCTACGTACGTTTGTGCTGTATGCTGGGCAAATGACAACCTTATAGGTTGATGTAACAAGAAATAGAATCGCCACAGTTAGCGCTGTGGCGATTTAGTACAAGGAATATAGATGCTCCCTGAAGTTGGACATTTTTCGTTAATCCTCGGTATGGTGTTTGCCTTGCTTGGTGCCACCGTTCCCGCAGTAGGATTAGTCAGAAAGGATTCATACCTTACTCGCTACGCTTGGCCATTAAGTTATGGCGCCTTTGGTTTTATTGGCCTATCGATTGTCTTATTGGGCGTGAGTTTCGCGCTGGATGATTTTTCAATCGCTTATGTTGCTCATCACTCCAACACCCAATTGCCGATTTTCTTCAAGATAGCTGCCGTATGGGGGGGGCATGAAGGGTCTTTCTTGTTTTGGCTATTCTCTCTTACATTGTGGACCGCCTGTCTTGCCAGAGCATGTCGGAAATTGGATGAGGCCTTTATCGCAAGGGTGCTTATTACGCTATCTGGCCTGATTCTTCTGTTTAGCCTGTTTGTATTGCTCACCTCAAACCCATTCGAGCGGTTGTTTCCGACCCCGCTTGAAGGACGTGACTTGAATCCTATGCTGCAAGATGTCGGGCTGATCTTCCACCCGCCAATGCTCTACTTGGGTTATGTCGGTTTTGCGGTTAGCTTTGCTTTTGCTATTGCGGCGTTAACGGGCGATCACGGCAAAGGAGAGTGGGCGAAATGGAGTCGACCTTGGACGCTGGCTGCTTGGGTATTTCTGACTGGCGGTATTGCGCTGGGCTCTTGGTGGGCATATTACGAGCTGGGGTGGGGTGGCTGGTGGTTCTGGGATCCAGTAGAAAACGCCTCTTTGATGCCATGGCTGACCGGGACAGCGTTGCTCCACTCCTTGATGATCACTGAATACCGTAAGGCATTGTCGGGTTGGAGCTTATTGCTGTCCATCGCGACCTTTTCCCTTAGCTTGCTCGGCACCTTTATTGTTCGTTCTGGGGTACTGACGTCGGTTCATGCCTTTGCCGTTGACCCGACTCGTGGTGTGACCTTACTGACCATGTTGGCATTGATCCTTATTGTTGCCTTGTCACTGTTTGCTATTCGATCGGGCCGTTACTTTGTTGCTGCCAAATTTGGTTTCTTTACCAAAGAAGCCATGTTTATGGTGGGGAATAGCTTATTTGCCGTCGCGATGCTAACAGTACTGCTGGGAACATTTTATCCATTGGTATTCCAAGCATTAGGCTTGGGCAATATTTCGGTCGGCGCGCCGTATTTCAACTCGATGTTTGTCCCGATGAGCTTCATTTTGTTCCTGTTTATGGGGCTCGGTGTGGTTGTACGCTGGCATAAGGTAGGGCTAGACGATGTGATCACCCGTTCATTGGCACCGATGTCGGTCTCTATTGTTTTAGGGGTGGCTTTATCGGTGATGTTTGAGCGAGGAGTGAACATCACGGTGTGTTTGGCATTCATGACCGCAATTTGGATTACATCAACGGCCTTCCAAGCGATGTACATTCGAATCCGTGCTAGACGTGCGAAAGGAATGAAGGGAATTGTGTGGAAGCAGGCGGCGATGGTCATTGCCCATACAGGGGTCGCCGCGACAATCATTGGCGCGACCTTGGTGAGCTTTTATGATGAAGAGATCAGCAGCAAGATGGGACCGGGAGACAGTGTCACCCTGGATGAATACCACTTTACCTACCAGCAGACTGACTTGTTAGTTGGCCCTAATTATACCGCCGAACAAGCCCAGATCACCGTAATCAAAGATGATGTACTTATAGCAACGATTCGCCCTGAGCGACGTCATTACACCGTGCGCACCATGAATATGAGTGAGCCGGGTATTAAATGGTTCTGGCATGGTGATATTTATATCACCTTGGGAGAGAAGCTTAACCGTACTGATTATGCGGTTCGGATCCAATACAAGCCATATGTTCGCTGGCTGTGGCTGGGCAGTATCTTAATGATGATTGGTGGGGCTATGGCAGTGGTGAGCTTGGCGAGTAAACGGGTGTCGCATAAGCTGCTGCAACCCAAGAAGATAGAAACTATCGTGCTTTGGAAGTAACGTAATGGAAATAGTGGTTAGAGAGTAATGGTGTAAAGAGATGAGAAAAAATAGCCGTTATCTTCCGTTAGGTGTAGTTGTTGTGATTTTGGTGATCATCAGTTTGTCGATGATGTTCACCCAAGAAGGCCATACCCCTAACCTTGAGAACAAACCGCTGCCAGCTTTTAGCCTGCAGCGATTAGATACTGCTGGCACAGCGGATGAAACACTATTAACCGGTAAGCTGCAGCTACTAAACGTGTGGGCCTCCTGGTGCGCTGTGTGTAAAAGCGAACATGCATTCTTGTTGCAGCTGGCTCAGCAACAAAACATGTCGATTATTGGGCTTAATTACCGTGATAATCGTCAGTCGGCAATGCGTGAGTTGGCCCATAGCGGCAACCCTTATCAAGCTGTACTGTTCGATCCTCACGGGTCATTGGCATTAGACTTGGGTGTGTATGGGACGCCGGAAAGTTATTTGATCGACAGCAATGGTATGATCCGCTTCCGCTACCTAGGGGTATTGGATGAAGACGTATGGCGGCAGAAATTTGTACCCGTTATCGAGTTATTGCAACAGGAAGTGCAACAGGAAAAAAGAGCGAATGGGTAAGGACGTGATTTACCGAGTGAAGTCATTGTTAGTGGCTATCAGCATGTGTTTATTGGTGGCGAGCGTATCGGCAGTTGCACAAACAGATCAAATTTTTGTTGCCGCTGATACTGAGTTGGTCGAGTCAGTCGAGACCTTCCAATTTCGTTCGAGTGCCGAACAGCGGCGGGCTATCGAGCTGTCTCGCCGCTTACGCTGCCCGCAATGTCAGAACCAGAATCTGATCGAATCTAATTCCCCTGTGGCGAAAGATTTGCGTCTCAAAGTCTATCAGATGGTAAATGCCGGTCAGAGTGATGAAGTCATCATTGAGTATATGACCTCACGCTTTGGTGATTTTGTGTTGTATAAACCGCGTTTGAATCCGCACACTTACTTACTGTGGGGGGGGCCATTTTTGCTGCTAGGCTTATTTGGTTCAATCATCTGGGTAACAATTCGTCGGCAGCAGCGAGAGCGATAAATTTGAAGCATGTTACCTAATGATGCTAATGCTTATTTAGAAATGTAATACCTACTGACATGATGATTCTGGGCTTTATTTATAATCATCAATAGCTTTATTTTACTTTGTTAGAAGTTGTCTAGAATGCCAAGCTAGATGTAAATATATGCATGCATCAACCACCCCTTGCATGCTTATTATTACATTGTAAGTGTGTTTTTAATGAATAATGTTTTTTTAATGTTGTAGTGCTGTGTTGGTAAGTGTAACTACAAGCATATGATCGACAAAAGATACATTCATTTACAATGAGTATACTGAAAATACAAAGATAGGTAGATAATCTCTGTGGTTTATTGTTTAGCTTAATCATATAAATCGAAAGAATATGTCTATATCAGTTTACGAAACAAGCAAGATGCATGTTTCTATAGGCGAAAAGGAAGTCATTAAGACCTTTAAAAAAAGGCCTGGTTATAAAAAGCGCTTTAAGCGAGAAAAAAAGGCCCTTCAACGATTAAAAGGTGTCGATGGGTTTCCTCAAATCATTAGCCATCGCAATAGCACTGTGGTGATGTCACGTGTTGCTGGCGGTAATCAAGAGCAATTGTCTAACCAAAGCCTAAAAGAACTAAGGGTATTGGTAAATAATATGCTAGAAGCTGGTGTTGCACGTCATGCAATTCCTGAACGTGATCTTCTGATTGATGATAACAAAGTCTCTATGGTTGATTTTGAGCGGATAACATTACGTAGCCACCGTTTATCACCTGGTTGGCTTTTCGCTAAAAAAGTCACCAAGTTTCACCTGCTGAGGTTAATTTCGAATCATAATAGTCAACTACTCACTGATGATGAGAAGAAAGAGTTAGAAACATTTACAAATGTTCGAAGTAAACTGCAGAAGCTCAAAAAAATCCGCTCGTCTATTCGTCAAGTTGCTCGAACTAAGCCTAAAGCAGGTAACTATACCAAAAAGTTTGAAAGCGGAAATTCTAATAAAGATTAAAATCATGCGGTGTGGCGAAAAAGTGCTGCTTTGGATAATGACAACTTATATTAGAATCTTTTGATAGTTATCCTCAGGATATTAGCCACTTAAAGTAAAGGAGGACACGAGTGTCCACCTTTATACCCAGTAACTTCAAGTGAACTCGCTGAACCAGCAACATGAAGTCACTTGGGTATATTATTAACACGTTAGTTGCTTCGAGACGGTGAAATTACTGCCTTCAACTGATTCTAATTTTTAAAATAATAGTGTCACCGAACATAAAATCAGGGATACGGTGGCGGGCACTCAAGAGTGTAGCTCTTGTTTATTCTTCCTGTTTACTAGTATCGTATACGCTTGAGAAATGATGGCCATGATGCAGACGGAGAAAACTATCCGCGCCCAGAGAACCATACTCAAGTCTGCCCCTAGAAGCAGTACCAGTGCGGTATCCTCCAGAATACTGTGTAGCAAATTGAGCAGCATGACGGTGATAAATGCATCCTTAGCGGTTAAATTTCCTTTTTTTGTTTCGTTAATGATTAATCCACCGCCGTAGGATAGCCCTAATGTAATTCCGATAATGGCTAGATTGGCAGCGTTTTTGCTCACTTGCAGTACTTTCAAAAGCGGCATCATTAACATTGCCATCAAATGTTCAATACCCAACAGCTTCAAGGCCCTAATTACAGTGATAAGAACAGCGATAATCAAGAAGATGCTTATAAGGTTCTCCGCTTGACCGACAGCCCAATCAAAGTAGTTGTTATAAGCCGAAGGTTCGTTTTGCCACAAAACTTGGGCAACATGCTGGTTGTTACCAGTAGTTTCATAATAAGTATTTTGAAGCCACGCAAAAATGATACCCCCACCAACTCTTAACAACAATGTTGACCAAAACGGTACACCGGCTTTTTTAGATATCATTCCTTCTAGAGGTAATCCGTGGCTTATCAATAACAAACTACTTAACACGGTAACCTGAGCAACAGTCAGTGCTACGTCTGTATTAATAAGCACCAATATCCCTGCATACAAGTTGGTAAGCATTGTTGTCGCCCAAACAAGAGCCATCGAGCTTGGAAGCCCAAGCAGTCCCATTAGCGGTTCTAACAGTTCGCCCAGCAGGGTTACTCCACCCAGATCATCTGCGATTTTGATCACAATAATCATAGGGATCATTATTTTAAATAATGAAACTGTCGTTGAGATAATGTCTTGGCTTAACTGTTTGAGTTCTACGACGACTCGGCGCATTGGTTGTCTCCATATCGGCTTTCTTTAATTCTGTTATGATAAGGGCAGTGCAAAAAATTTGTATTTTTCATATTGAGATAATGAGAGCTCAAAATTTCTTTTTTATTGGTTTTTTGGGTTTGAAGTTTTGTTTTTGGATAATTTAAGAAATTATGGATATCGACCGTATAGATCGCAAAATTCTCATGATTTTGCAAAAGAACAATCGAATACCTAATGTTGATCTTGCCGAAGTCGTTGGACTCTCTCCCCCTGCTTGTCTTAAACGGGTAAAACGCCTTCGTGAGGGAGGAGTAATTACCGGTGATGTTTCCTTGGTTAATCCTGCGCTTGTTGGAAATATAATGACGTTTGTGGTGTCGATCGAAATGGACAGTGATAGGGGGGATGTGTACCGAAGCTTCCGTACATCGATAATGAAGTATCCCGAAGTCACTCAGTGTTACCAAATATCAGGTAGTTACGATTTTTTACTTATCGTTCATGTTCGTGATATCCCAGAATATGAAAACTTTATTGAAGGCTCCTTGCGTAAGGACCTAAACATCCGAAAATTTCATACATCCATTTCTCTACGAACGGTCAAGTTCTCTACGGAACTCAATCTGAGTAACAGCGACAAGGAATAAGACTGAGTTTCTGTTTACAATAGATATACCCAAGTACTTTGACGTTACTCGGGTATACGCTAGAGGAAGTTGCCACGAGGCAACCTCCTTTCAAGAATTAGTTGTTCGTTGCAACGACTCTTGGCTTTCGAAAATTAGCCAACCTTTTTGATATGAGTATGAACCCACACGGTAACAGCCAGCTGGCATTGGCAGAGTAAAGTGGAAGCCATTCTTTAAAGTGAGTGTCCAGCGCACTAGGTACGACCTCAAGAATGCTGGCGGCATCAATACTGCCAAAGATAAA
Source organism: Photobacterium sp. DNB22_13_2 (assembly GCF_052873915.1). Taxonomy (NCBI): domain Bacteria; kingdom Pseudomonadati; phylum Pseudomonadota; class Gammaproteobacteria; order Vibrionales; family Vibrionaceae; genus Photobacterium; species Photobacterium sp. DNB22_13_2. The sequence continues at coordinate 12,398 of NZ_JBNNXU010000003.1, read as the reverse complement.
AGCGATAGCAATCGCTGCCATGTAAGTACCTTGATACTGCTTTTCCCCTGGATAGAATAGGGCGCATAAGATCAAGGCAATAGCGACAGGGCACAATACCAAAATAGCTGGCAGGCTTAACGCCAAGATTTGATCTAGCCCTACGTTGGCGATAATGCCAGTAAGCAGAACAACAATGGTTGCGATTCGGCGAAACGGCACCCCAAAGGTTTGTTGGTAATATTCGGTACAAGCATTGGTAAGGCCGACTGTGGTTGTCAGGCACGCCATGATAATAATTGCAGCCAGTAGCAACTGTCCGTATTCACCAAAGTGATAGGCTACGTATAGGCTCAGTAATTCACCGCCATTGGTTGCCTCCAAGGCAATAGGGCTAGATGTCGCGCCTACATAACCCATCGCCAGATAACACGCTCCCATTAAAACGATATAAATCATCGCAACTTGAAAGGTAGATTTTCCGACCGCTTTCTTGTCACTGACACCTTTGCTGTTTATCGCTTTGATGATGACCCAGCCAAAGCCCACAGCGGCGATAGCATCCATGGTCATATAACCTTGAACGAGCCCTTGGGTAAAGGCAAAGTCAACATACTCACCTTGCGGTGCCAGTGGTGTTGATAATGGATTGATAACCGCGGTAATTGCGAGCGTGCAGAGCATGATAATCAACAGCGGTGTCATTATTTTGCCAATGAAATCGACAAGTTTCCCGGGATGAAAGGCCAGCAGAAGGGTCAAGCTACAGAAAAGGAGTGAGAAAAGAGGTAGCTGGTCGTTGTCGACAAACGGGTTAATCCCCATTTCATAAGCCACCGTTACTGCTCGAGGCATACTGAAGGCAGGGCCGACAGCGGTAAGCAAGGCGACCCAGATCAGGGTAGCAAGCCAATTTGGTAATGGGTTGGTCAGTTGTTTGCTATCGCTCAGGCGGCCGAAGACGATCAAGGTGAGCGCGGGTAGACCGACGGCTGTTATTAGAAATCCAGCCATAGCAGGCAACAGCTGTGTACCGGCCTCTAAGCCGAGGAATGGTGGAAAAATAATGTTGCCAGCGCCGAGGAACATGGCAAAGGTCATCAAGCCGATGGCGAGTGTATCGTTAGTCTTCATTGGACGAACCCTGTGTTTGCTTTTAATGCTTGGGACCGTCAGGGGCTGGGAAGATAAACGTGATGATATGTTGATTCTCCGTCAGCCTGGCTGACGGAAATAGCCGCCAGCCTAGATAACGATGACTAGGACGACGACAGAGACGACTGATTGTGTTGTACGCAAAGCTGCACGTTTGGCACGAGCCAAAACGGTAGTAGCAGTGGTTTGAGTAATAAGGCTTAGCATAATGCTGATTTTCCTAATGCGAACAACAAATATATCAAAGCAACGCTAGGTCACTTGGGTATACAACATATAAGCAATTTTCTGGACTGTAAACAGGGGAGAGTAAAAAAAGTCATAACATTGATTCGTGGTTAATTATTTATCCGTTAGGTGTGATCTTCATAGTGTTTACTTTTGTTATCGGTGTTTTTTGTGGATTTTGTATCTTTCCATGAGCTCGATTTTACTGAGCGATGGTACGTGAGTCAGGGGTTCAGCCAAGGTGTGGAATCAAGCCACCACTTTTCTTTTGGTGGTGGCTTTTAGGATGTTGGCTGCTTAATCGTCTAATTTGGCGTCTATTTCGCCGATGTTGTGGTGGCGACCATCTCAAGATGGGAAAGTGTAGCATTAGCCAGCTGGCTGAAGAACAAGGTGGCTAAACACGGAAGCAGCCAGCTCGCATGGGCTGCATAGAGTGGCATGAAATCACTCAAAACCGCTTCCCATTGCGCTGGGATCAGACCGAGAATATGTAGGGTATCTATGGTGCCAAATACCAGTGTGACCGTGACTGTCGCGACAAAAATAGTTCGTTGAAATGGCGAAGATTTGACCACTAAGGCAGTGATGACCAAAGCAATAGCGACAGGGCAAAGAACTAAAATCACCGGTAGGCTGATTTCAAGGATTTGCTCTAAGCCGAAGTTGGCAATTAGGCCGGTAAGGGCACAGACGATCACAGTAGTGACCAAGAAAGGTGCATTAAAGGTTTGTTGATAGTACTCGGCACACGCATTGGTTAGGCCAACAGTGGTGGTCAAGCAGGCCATGATGATGATGACTGCCAGCAAGTATTGACCGTAGATGCCAAACAAGCTCGCGACATAGTTGGTTAGAATTTCTCCACCATTGGTTGCGCCATTTGCAACTGCCGACGAGGTTGCCCCCACATAGCCCATTGCGAGATAGCAGGCTGACATCAGCAAGGCATAGATCAAAGTGACTTTTACCGTGCTGGAAAACAGGGCCTCACGCGAGATCATGTCTTTATTTTGACTCACGCTTTTATCCTGAATCGTTTTGATGATCACCCATCCAAAGCCAACAGCGGCAATCGCATCCATGGTCATATAACCTTGAATCAGCCCCTGAGTAACCGCTTGGTGTTGGTAGTCTCCACTTGGCAGGGTCATTGGGCTGACCGGGGAAATACAGGCGGCAATCGCTAGCACGGTGAGAAGCAGAACCAGCAAAGGAGTCATGACTTTGCCAATGTAATCGACTAACTTACCCCGCTGGAAAGCAAGGATAAGGGTAACCGTTACGAAGATAAGCGAAAAAGGCAGCAGGAGATCGCCGTTGGTAAATGGTGCGATACCCATTTCATAGGCAACCGTTACAGCGCGGGGCATACCAAAAGCTGGACCGATAGCAGTAAACAGTAGTACCCAGAAAGCAGTCCCCATCGGTTTTGGTAGGGCTGCGGTCAGCTGTTGGCTGTGGCTAAGGCGGCCAAGGACAATCAACGTCAGTGCAGGAAGGCCAACGGCGGTGATGAGGAAGCCGAGCATGGCTGGCAAATAATGGGTACCGGCTTGCAGGCCCAGTAAAGGCGGAAAGATGATGTTCCCGGCGCCGAGAAACATCGCAAAAGTCATTAGGCCAATTGCAAGGGTGTTGTGTTTATTCATTCGAACAAGTCCTCTGAGATGACTCAGTTTTAGTTATGGACCGTCAGAAAGGCTGGAGAAAAACAGGTAGGAAAAAACGATGCTCCCGTCAGCCTGGCTGACGGGTGAATAGCCGCCAGCCTAGTTAATAATCACTAGAATAGCCGCAATAATTTCGCGCGATACAAACGTTCCGCCTGTCATCTTCACAGGCTTGCAAACTGAAAGCTGGCAAGTAGGTTTAAACATGGTGTTATCCTGAACGTAAATATCGAAATCATTTACAACATATAAATAAAACACTGGTCTGTAAAGGGATGCCATGAAAATACATTGTATTAATTTGCTTTCTTGGATGATATGACTGCCCAGTTGCGTTTGTGGTGATGGAGTGAGATAGTGATAATTGCTTACTTAGACGAATGATTAATAAAGGGTTATTCATGTTAAAGGCGATTCATCATGCTGCGATTATCTGCTCGGACTATCGCCGCTCGAGAGCATTCTACGTTGATATTCTTGGCTTAACTGTCTTGGCAGAGCACTACCGCGAGGCAAGAGATTCATGGAAGCTGGATCTGCAACTACCAGATAACAGCCAGATAGAGTTGTTTTCATTTCCTAATCCGCCACAAAGACCAAGTTTTCCAGAAGCGAGGGGACTGCGCCATTTAGCGTTTGTAGTGGACTCGGTTGAGCAAGTGGGTGGGTATTTAGAATCAAGAGGAATAGAAGTAGAACCAATCCGGATCGACGAATATACAGGGAAAGCTTTTACGTTTTTCCAAGATCCGGATGGGTTGCCGCTGGAGCTTTATCAAGCTTAAACAAGGGGGGCGTTAGCTGATAATACCTGTAAGCAGGCCAGCGAAGACCAAGCTGGCCACGCCGTAAAATCCGAATTCGATACGAGATTCAACAAGACTATTCCCGTCTGCGGGCTTTACCGTCGCCATGGTAAAGAAGGAGCCGCCTGCTAAGCCGATAAGCAGTACGATCAAACCAAATAGCGTACCTTCAATAAGGTAAGTGAAATTCATAAACAGGCCTAATCCTTTGTGGCACGTGAAATGATACAGGGATAATACACACCTTAATCGATCAGGCAAAGAATTATTAATCATAAATCTCATTAAAAACAGGGTTTTAGATGGATGTGTTGTGCATTTTAATGAATAGGCAGCAATAGGCGCATTGCTGCCTGAATTACAATCGCCGCGATGATGGATAAGTAATCAGCGCGGCAATGAGCCTAGTTCATGGGCTTGTTGTTCTAAACTGGATTCATCCACGCTAGAAGCAGGTTTCCACCACACTCGATACTTGGTGATCCTCATCGGCAATACAGATGTGCTTCCACTTATCAAACGTGAGGCACGGATGAGAGGTGGAAAAAGCAATCACATCGCCGACACGAAGATCACGGCCTTCCGGCACGGTAACAAATGTGTGCTGATCCATAATTGCAGTGGCTTCCAAGCCATTTACTTCGATACTGTCACCAGCGCGGTATCCTCGCTCAGGGATAGGCAAGCCAGCATCAAAAGCCACGTCTCGTTTGCCAAGACCTATCACCGCTTTACTCGGTTCTGGACGGGAGATCACATAGGCCCATACCTCAAGCGCCGATTCAAGATCGCCGCCAAGATCACATGCATAACCTTGGTTAACCTGCGCTCTTGTCATCACGTTGTGCTGGGCGTCTTGATAGATGCCTGTGTCGTGGATGAGATAGCACCCAGGACGGATGACCGCCAGTAAGTGTTGGCAGCTAGTGAAGCTTTCAGCCACCACGTCATACCATGCTGAGCCGGCGCCAGTAACTATTGGCCGTTCAAGTTGGATCAATCCACTTTCCTTGAGTTGCTCGACTGTGTGTACGGTTGTTGCCAAGAACTCACGGATCGCTTGCTCGGCATTGTCTCCGTGGATCACACCTTCATATACTTCAATACCGGCAAGGGTAATTCCTTCCAAGCTGTCGATGTGTTGTGCGAGCGAGACGACTTGTTCCGGGGTACGGCAACCACAGCGGCCACCTTCGACACCAAATTCGATCAATACATGGATCTTAACCTTAGAACCTGCAAAGAAATCTGATAGTTGCTTGGCATTATCTTCGGAATCGACACAGCAGTAGAAAGTCGCTTCGTGCTGAGTTAGCAGGCGCTTGATCATCGCCATGTTAGCCTTACCGACAAGCTGATTTGCCATCATGATGTGCTTGGCACCAGCAGATGCCGCAACCTCGGCATGAGGTGCGGTCGCAACCGTGAGCCCCCAGGCGCCAGCTTCTATTTGTTGCTCGAAGAAAGCCGGGGTCATGGTTGTTTTGCCATGTGGCGATAACTTCACATTGTGGTGATCAGCAAACTGTTGCATCCAGTTAAGGTTGTTATCGATAGATTGCTGCTTGATAACCGCTGCAGGTAAGCTTATTTCCTCGTTAATTAGGCTGTATTTTCCCTCCGTTTTTTCATCCACCCATATCCCTTTAGTCCCTACGGGAAATTTTTTGTGATGGGAGTCTTGGTATTTACTAACATGCTTTTTATTTGCTTGGGTCATTTATTATTCTCCTAACATAGCCCTCAGGGCTTGTTGTTACTGCCTTTTGGCGTGGTGATAATATTATCGGTGTTGGAAACTATCAAACATTGCTGGTCGATTTGTGCTGTTTCTCACTGTTTTTAACCTGCCCTGAAATTACTATTTGCCCTGTCGAGAGAAAGGTGAAAGCCGTGACAATCGAAGTTGATATTGTTTCAAGAATTACTGAACGCTTCTCGCAATTGCGTGAAGCCGAGAAGAAAGTCGCCATGTTGCTGATTGACGATTTAGCTGCTGCCTCGGGGTATAGCATTACCCAGATGGCAGAAGAAGCTGGGGTGAGTGAAGCGACGATCACCCGTTTCGCCAAAGCCGTAGGCTGTAAGAATGTGCGCGATTTGAAGCTCAAATTGGCGCAGTCATTGGCAATTGGTCAGCGCTTCATTCATGAATCGCCAGATCAGTCGGGGATCCAAGGGGTTTATGAGTCGATCAAAAACGTGATCAACATAAACCGCAAGGTTGTTGATGAGCAGGACATTGCAACCGCCGTCGATATTTTGCAAAACGCTCGCCAAATTTTGGCAGTCGGCATGGGTGGTGGTTCAACCATGCTATCGCAAGAGTTGCAGTTCCGCTTGTTCCGCTTGGGCTACCCGGTAACGGCATACAATGATGGCTTGTTGGCAAGAATGGTGGCTTCAACTGCCGATGCTAATGATGTGATGGTGGTGATATCCGCCACTGGTTATACACCAGAAGTGGTTGAGCCAGCATCGATTGCCAAGCAATACGGCTTGAAAGTGATTTCAATTACACCGAAAGAGTCGCCATTGGCTGAAGTCAGCGATTTGGTATTGCCGATAGTAACCAAGGAAACCGATTTTATTTACAAACCGTCGGCATCACGTTACGCCATGATGGCCTTGATTGATGTGTTGTCCACGGAGCTGGCCTTAAGCCACAAACGCCGAACCCGAGATAAGCTGCGCCGCTTGAAGCTGGCACTAGACAGTCACCGGGGTGGAGAGGATAGACAGCCTCTCGGCGATTAACACAACCTAGGCCGAACAGTTCGGGTTAACGGTTGTGAAGAATTAGCGTCATAAAGAAGGAAGTTTCATGCAGTTCGATACCGTTTTCCGAAATGTTCAAGTTGTTGATGGCTCGGGTAGTGAGCCTTACAACGCCGATGTTGCTATTACTGGGGATCGTATTGCAGCTATAGGGGATCTTGCCGGGTGTGAGGCTGCTGAGATCATTGATGGACAGGGCAAGGCGTTGGCGCCGGGCTTTATTGATGTCCATACCCATGATGATACAAACGTGATCCGCTATCCCGATTGTCTGCCGAAGATCAGCCAAGGGGTTACCAGTGTCATCGTCGGTAATTGTGGGATCAGCGCATCGCCAACGATTTTAGCTGGTGATCCACCGGATCCGATGAACCTGTTGGGTAAGAAGCAGGACTTTAAATACCCAACCTTTGCTTCATATGCCGAGGCGGTCACGGCAGCAAAACCAGCGGTGAATGTTGCTGCGTTGGTGGGCCATACCACTTTGCGTAATAACGAAATGGATGATTTATACCGAGCTGCCTCAAGCGAAGAGATTGCAGCCATGAAAGCCAAGCTCCACGATGCGATGTCGCAGGGCGCATTAGGATTGAGTTCAGGGTTGGCTTACGCCTCTGCAAAACAGGCTCCAACCGAAGAGGTGATGGCCCTTGCAGAAGAGCTTGCGGAGTTTGATGGTATCTACACCACCCATATGCGTACCGAGTTCGAGCAGATCCTTGAAGCAATGGATGAAGCCTTCACAACCGGTAAGCACGGCAAAGTACCAGTGGTGATTTCTCACCTTAAATGTGCCGGAGCGGGCAATTGGGGTCGTACGGTTGAAGTACTCAACTTGATGGAAAAAACCGCCAAGCACCAAGATGTCGCATGTGATTGTTACCCGTATTCAGCCAGCTCATCAACGCTTGATCTCAAGCAAGTGACTGATGAGATAGACATTTTTATAACTTGGTCAGAGAGCTACCCGCAGCATGCCGGAAAGATGCTCAAGCAGATTGCCGATGATATGAATTTGCCTTTAATGGAAGCGGCCGAGCAACTTCAGCCTGCTGGTGCGGTGTACCACTGTATGGATGAAGCCGATGTTGAGCGGGTACTGAAATACCGGTTAACCATGGTGGGTTCCGATGGCCTGCCAAATGATCCACACCCGCATCCGCGTTTATGGGGCTCTTTCCCTAGGGTGCTGGGCTATTACAGCCGTGAACGTCAGTTGTTCTCGCTGGGGCAGGCAATACACAAAATGACAGGTATGTCGGCCAAGCGCTACTGCCTGAAAGACAGAGGGGAAATTCGCGAGGGGGCGTATGCCGACATCGTGGTATTTGACCCGAACACCATTATCGATGTTGCAAGTTTCGAAAATCCGATTGCAGCAGCGAAAGGGATTGACGTAGTCATGGTTAATGGCTGCATCAGTTATCAAGACGGTCAGGTGAGTGATAACCGCCATGGTCGTTTTTTACACCGTCACCAAGACTAACAGCTTGATGACAGTAAATTGAACTCAGTAACACAACGTTGGAGAAAGAAATTATGACTATCACACGCTACGGCATCGAAGGCGGTACAGGCACCGGCGGTCAGCACCTACCTTTTGCTCGTGCAACTCAGGCGGGTGGTTTCCTGTATGTCTCTGGTCAAACACCAATGACAGACGGTGAAGTGGTTGAAGGTGGCATCGTTGATCAGTCGCGCCTAGCGATTCAGAACTGTGTCGACATTATGGAAGAAGCCGGCTACGGCTTGGAGCATGTCGTACACGTGAAAGTGGTACTGACTGATTCGCGTTACTTCCAGTCATTCAACAAGGTGTTCAAAGAGTTCTTCGGTGAGCACCCACCGGCACGTATCTGCATGGTATGTGACTTGGTTGTTGACGTAAAAGTTGAAGTCGATGTGACGTGCTACCGCGAAGATCGTCGTTAATTCAGGCATTATCTTCGGGCCCCGCATATAAACAATAAAGTCGCGGGGTCAGCTGAAGCCTATTTCAGAGTTCAAGTCAAAAGCGTTAGTTAAGAGACGTAGACTACAACGGAAGTTGGCGAGCTATTACAACAAGAGCCGAAAGGCCAAAGAAAAAAGGTTGGCAAAGTACCAACCCTAAAAATGCAAAATACTGAATGTTCAGTAATTCATGGGGTAGTAAGTGATGAGACTATCCCCAAGCAAATAAAAGCAATGACGGATTATAAGAGGTATGGGATGAACAGTACACTCTTTCTCACCGGTTTCGGTGCGTATGTGGTTTTTTTAATCTGGTTAGGTTGGTTCGTATCGCGTAACCAGAAATCAGGCGAAGACTTTCTACTTGGAGGTCGTGGTCTTCCGCTATTTTTAGTACTGGGTACGACTGTAGCCACCATGGTGGGTACAGGCTCGAGTATGGGCGCAGTTGGCTTTGGCTATAACAATGGCTGGGCGGGTGCTCTATATGGCATCGGTGGTGCGCTGGGTATTTTATTGCTCGCATACTGGTTTGCCCCAGTGCGTAAGCTGAACTTCATGACCATGAGTGAAGAGCTGTCTTACTATGTAGGCGCTAACAAAGTTGTCAAAAATGTCGTTGGTATTCTGATCTTTACGGCTTCTATCGGCTGGTTGGGTGCCCACATTCTAGGTGGTGGTATGTACCTTGCCTGGATTGCTGATATTGATATCAATACGGCGAAATTGATTATTGCCGCGGCTTTCACCATATACGTTGTTATCGGTGGATACACCGCGGTAGTGTGGACCGATACCATTCAGGCCGTTATCCTCTTTGGTGGCTTCATTTTGATGGCCGTGATGTCGGTTGACCACATTGGTGGCCTAGACAACTTGTATGCGGCAATGGAGCCTTCATCGATCAGCTTCCTTGGCTTGCAAAAGCTGGGCATGATCCCGGGCATATCATTGGCACTAGTGGTGGGTGTGGGTATCTTGGCAACGCCTTCTTTTCGCCAGCGTATCTACTCGGGGAAAGATGTATCGACTATCCGCCGCTCGTTCGTGATGTCGGGTGTACTGTACTTGTTCTTCTCTATCATCCCTGCGGTTATCGGTATGTCAGCGCATGCGATTAACCCTGAACTGAACAATGCGAACTTCGCGTTCCCCTATGTTGCAGCCACTGTACTTCCAGTTGGTATCGGCATGATTGTTCTGATTGCTGGTTTATCAGCAACCATGTCGAGCGCCAGCTCTGATGCGATTGCTGGTGTTTCTATCCTGCTGCGTGATATCTACATCATGTTTACCGGCAAAGTGCCGTCAAAAGACAAGATGGTGACATATTCGCGCATTGCGCTGGTTATCTGTATCGGTTTGGCACTACTGTTCGCCCTGACCTCAAATGACATTATCAGCTACATCACCAAAATGATTTCTACGGTAATGTCCGGCATGTTCGTGTGCGGTATGTTGGGTCGCTTCTGGGGCCGCTACAACTGGCAGGGTGCACTGGCTACCTTGGCAGGTGCTTCGGCAGCATCGTTCTCAATCATGTTCAATGCTGACTGGACGGCATTCTGGGGTAACCCGGTCATTCCATCAGTGACAACGGCTTTGATTGCCGGTGTGGTAGTGAGCCTAGTAACGCCAGCCAATGCGGTTTCTAAAGAAGAAGCCAAGGCGATCCTTGATGCAGAACGTGCAGAGATGGAAAAGCCTGAAGAGCAAGGCATCAACGCTGAACCAGCAACTGCAAAATAATCATCTAAAACTCGTCAAAATGCAGGCCTTTGTTGTGATGTAAGGCCTGCATCTTCAATTACGCTTTAATAACAGTTCGAATAAATATAAAGGTGGCAGTGTGAAAATTGCTTTTTTTGGTGAGTGTATGGTTGAGCTCAGTGGCCAACCGCTACAACGGACGTTTGGTGGCGATACGCTTAATACCGCGCTGTACTTGTCACGTCTGGGCACGAGCCGTGATATCGCTGTCAGCTACGCTACGGCCTTGGGTATCGATAATATCAGTCAGGATATGTTGAATGCTTGGGTGCATGAAAATATCGAAACGTCGATGGTGTGCAAACTACAGAATAAGTTACCGGGCCTTTACTTGGTCGAAACCGAGCCAAACGGCGAACGCCATTTCCATTATTGGCGCAATGACAGTGCAGCGAAATTTTATTTTGCCAGCGGCACATCACCGCTTGAGAAGGCTATTGAAAATCATGAATTTGATGCCTTGTACATCAGCGGGATCAGTGTGGCGATCCTCGCTGAGGATGCCAAAGCAACCTTGATCACCTTGTTGGAAAAACACAAGGCAAGGGGAGGCAAGGTTCTGTTCGATAACAACTTCCGACCTCAACTATGGACCTCAAAGCAAGCTCAGTACTGGTACTCTCAAGTTTTGCCGTTTGTGGATATTGCCTTGATCACAGAAGATGATGACCATTTGGTTTGGGGTGAGACGAATATCATTGACCGCTGCCAGTCATTTGGCTGTCAGGAAGTTGTGATCAAGCGTGGTAGCGAGCCATGCTTAGTTATTAGCGAGCTGCAATCAGCTCATCCACATGAGTCATACATCGCGGCAAACAAAGTAGAGAAAGTGATTGATACCTGTGCCGCCGGTGACTCCTTTGCTGCAGGGTATTTGGCTGGACGTCTAAGCGGTGGTAGCGAAACGACGGCAGCAGAACTGGGTCATCAGCTAGCTTCGATTGTTATTCAGCATCCTGGCGCGATTATTCCGGCGGATGCAATGAAAGATTTAATGTAAAAGATTTATTCAATAGGAACATTGAAACATGTCTCAGCAGATCATTGAAAAATTAAAAGCCTTTAAAGTTATCCCTGTTATTCAAATTAACGATGTGTCTCAGGCTGTGCCTTTGGCGAAGACCCTAGTAGAAAATGGCTTACCGGTTGCGGAAGTGACATTTCGCACGGAAGCCGCTGCGGAAGCTATCCGTTTGATGCGTGAAGCCTATCCAGAGATGTGCATTGGCGCAGGGACAGTCTTGAATGCTGAGCAGGTTGACCGAGCAAAAGCGGCCGGTTCTGAATTTGTGGTATCGCCCGGCCTCAACCCTAATACGGTTCGTTATTGCCAAGAGCAAGGGATCCCAATGGTGCCGGGGGTGAATAACCCAAGCCAGGTTGAGCTAGCCTTGGCACTAGGACTGACGTTTTTGAAGTTCTTCCCTGCTGAAGCATCTGGCGGTATTAGCATGATTAAGTCTCTTTTAGCGCCGTACGTTGATGTGTTTTTTATGCCGACAGGCGGTATTGGCAAGGGAAATGTACGTGATTACCTTGCTATCGACCGTGTTATTTGTTGCGGTGGAACTTGGATGGTATCGCCAACGTTGATTGAAAATGGTGAGTGGGACGAAATTGGCCGTTTAGTTCGCGAAGCGGTTGAATTGGTCAGTGAGTAACTGAATCTATATTCTCGTTATCGTGTTTATTGAAGCCCGCTTTTAGCGGGTTTTTTGAGGATTACGTTTAATCCCGCTAACGGATCACTATTGAATAAGTTGTAACGGAAAAGATAGGTGGGTTAATAACATATCGGCGCAAAGCCGTGATTGCTGGTATTCCATACGAAAGAGGTCGATTTTTTGGCTTGATGTGTTGGAAATTGTTCAGTTGAAGCAAGTTATTGTTTTTTTGTTTGACTCATCTCTGAAAATCAGTAAATTACACCTCCGTACCGCAGCGGCAATGACCGTTTTTTTGCGGCGAATAGAAAAAGATGGCGCGTTGGCAGAGTGGCTATGCAGCGGATTGCAAATCCGTGGACCTCGGTTCGACTCCGGGACGCGCCTCCATA